>NZ_CP061725.1:932717-1243622 GCF_014764405.1 Micromonospora craniellae
AGTGCTCCGGCTTGAGGCCGGGGGCATCCACCACGTGTCCCTGGTCGGAGATGTGCTCGACGATCGCCTCCACCTGCTCCTCGTGGTAGCCGAGGCTGCGCAGGGCGCGCGGCACGGTCTGGTTGACGATCTGCATCGAGCCGCCGCCGACCAGCTTCTTGAACTTGACCAACGCCAGGTCCGGCTCGACACCGGTGGTGTCGCAGTCCATCATCAGGCCGATGGTGCCGGTCGGGGCGAGCACGCTGGCCTGCGAATTCCGCCAGCCGTTCCGGTCGCCGATCTTGTTGCCCTGGGTCCACTGCTTGGTGGCTTCGCGGACCACCGCGTTGGCCACCGTGCCGGCCGGCTTGATCTGGTCGTTGGCGGCGGCGTGCTTGCGCATGACCCGCTTGTGCGGCTCGGCGTTGCGGGCGTAGCCGTCGTACGCGCCGACGATGCCGGCCAGCTCGGCCGAGCGGCGGTACGCCGTGCCGGTCATCAACGAGGTGATCGCGGCGGACAGGGAACGGCCCTGGTCCGAGTCGTACGGCAGGCCGGACGCCATCAGCAGGGCACCGAGGTTGGCGTACCCGATGCCGAGCTGCCGGTACGCCCGGGTGGTCTCCCCGATCTTCTCGGTCGGGAAGTCGGCGAAGCAGATCGAGATGTCCATCGCGGTGATGACCATCTCGACGCTGCGGACGAACTTCTCCACCTCGAAGCCACCGTCGGCGCGGAGGAACTTCATCAGGTTCAGCGAGGCCAGGTTGCACGAGGAGTTGTCCAGGTGCAGGTACTCCGAGCACGGGTTCGACGCGGTGATCCGGCCGGTCTCCGGGCAGGTGTGCCAGTCGTTGATGGTGTCGTCGTACTGCAGGCCGGGGTCGGCGCACTCCCAGGCGGCCTGGGAGATGGTGCGGAACAGCTTCTGCGCGTCGATGGTCTCGATCACGGCACCGTCGAGTCGGCCGCGCAGGTCGAAGCCGCCGCCCTGCTCGACCGCCGCCATGAACTCGTCGGAGACCCGGATCGAGTTGTTGGCGTTCTGGTACTGCACGCTGACGATGTCGGCGCCGCCCAGGTCCATGTCGAACCCGGCGTCGCGCAGCGCGCGGATCTTGTCCTCCTCGCGCGCCTTGGTGACCACGAACTCCTCGATGTCCGGGTGGTCGACGTCGAGGATGACCATCTTGGCCGCGCGCCGGGTGGCGCCGCCGGACTTGATGGTGCCGGCGCTCGCGTCGGCGCCGCGCATGAAGCTGACCGGGCCGGAGGCGGTGCCGCCGGAGGAGAGCAGCTCCCGCGAGGAGCGGATCCGGGAGAGGTTGACCCCGGAGCCGGAGCCGCCCTTGAAGATCAGGCCCTCTTCCTTGTACCAGTCGAGGATGGAGTCCATCGAGTCGTCGACGGCGAGGATGAAGCAGTTGTGGACACGGAGGTTTCCGGCCAGGAACTCGCCGCTCTCGGTCTGGATGTCGTAGACCGCCATCGCGCCCAGCGGCTCGATCCGGTCGATCTCCAGCCGCTTGACGTCGTTGGCCGGACGTCCCGGCGTGGCGAAGCTGGCCTCAAGCTTGGCCATCTTCTCCGCGCCGACGAAGCCGATGTGGGTGGCGAAGGCGTCGCGGTCACCGTCGTTCTGGATCCGGACGGTCCACATGTCCTGCCGGTTCGGCCGGGGGTCGGCCTTCCGGGAGACCCGGGAGAAGATCCCGAACCGCAGCAGCAGGCTCTGCACTCCCCGGATGAGCTGCTCGGAGACCATGTCCGCCGCCACGAGGGTCGAACGCTCCCGGGACGAGACGTACCCCTCGGCCTGGAAAATGCTGCGCAGGTACGCCGTGACAACCGGCAGCGGCGCGGTGAACAGCCGCTGCGGCACCGTCATGTCGGCGCCCCGGACCGACAGGTTCCACTTGTCCACGAAGGGCCGCAGATGCTCGCCGTGGAGGCGGGTGCGCCGGCAGTCCAGCTTCTCGTCCTGGGTCGTCACGGTGCGAACCTTGCGGTGCGCGTCCGGGAAGACCTCGTCGATGGTGCCGGTCACCCAGTCCAGTTCGTCGTCGTTGACGGTGATCGCCTCGATCGTCAACGACCGGTTGGCACCCTCGGCGTACTGGCCGACGAACCCGTCCGACTGGAGCCAGCCCGCGAGGGCGGCCTCCCGGATCTCCCGCAGGTCGATCTCGCCCTCGCCGTGGGCGAAGGTCCGGTGCCACTCGAGCTGGTCACCCGGCTCCAGGGTGCCCGCCTCCACCCAACGCCCGGTGCCGACCCCGGTGCTGAGCCAGACGACGTGGTCCGGGGTGACGTCGAGCTGGTAGCCGGCCTTGGTGTGCAGCCGGATGACCTCCCGCACACCGTTGTCCTTGACGGCGACGATCTTGGTTAGCCCGGTTCCGTCGTACACCTTGGTCCCGACGGCCCCGTCCTCGATCAGCTTGCCGATCGGCACCAGGCCGTCCGGGGTGCTCACCAGCGAGTCGTACGGAAGACAGGCGCTGACCTGCTGCGGCGAGGGCGTGCCGACGTTGAACCAGACCGGCGAGTTGAAGCTGAACACCTGGTGCAGCAGCATCCAGGTCAGCTCGTGGGCGAAGACCTCGGCGTCGGCCGGGGTGGCGAAGTAGCCGTACTCCTCACCGGCGGTGCGGTAGGTGGTGACCACCCGGTCGATCAACTGCTTGAGCGACCACTCCCGCTCCGGGGTGCCCACCGCGCCCCGGAAGTACTTGGTGGTCACGATGTTGGCCGCGTTGACGCTCCAGCTCTCCGGGTACTCCACCCCGCGCTGCTCGAAGTTGATTGAGCCGTCCCGCCAGTTGGTCATCACGACGTCGCGGCGCTCCCAGGCGACCTCGTCGTACGGGTGCACGCCCTCGGTGGTCCAGACCCGGTCCACCCTGAGGCCCGCGTTCGCCTTGTTCCGTGACCTGCTTGTTGTCGCACCGTCCCCCGGCATCTCATCCGCCCCCTCGCTCACGCGGGCACCCCGCGTGATCCGACTGTCACTACTGCTGCTCAGAAGTTCACTGCGCGTGGGCCGCTTCGGCCCCGGCACCCTCCCGGGCGCGCGCGGCGGCTCGCAGCGTCTCGATCTCCCGCTCGAAGTCGGCGAGCGAGTCGAACGACCGGTAGACGCTGGCGAATCGCAGGTAGGCGACCTCGTCCAGGTCCCGCAGGGGACCCAGGATGGCCAGCCCGACATCGTGGCTGGGGATCTCGGCGGCCCCCTTGGCGCGGATGGTCTCCTCGACCCGCTGTGCCAGGATCGCGATCGAGTCCTCGTCGACCGGCCGCCCCTGGCACGCCTTGCGCACTCCGCCGATGATTTTCGTACGACTGAACGGCTCGGTCACCCCGCTGCGCTTGACCACCGCCAGCACCGCCTCCTCGACGGTGGTGAACCGTTTGCCGCACTCCGGGCAGGAGCGCCGCCGACGGATCAACTGGCCGTCGTCCGCCTCCCGCGAGTCGACCACCCGGGAGTCGGCGTGCCGGCAGTACGGACACCGCATAGCGCGACCTCCTTGATCGACTTCGAGTGGTGCCCCCACCCACCTCCGGGCACACGCAGGGACGGCGGAGCCGTCCCGCAGGACGACCGCCGGCTCGGCGGTGCAGAAGCGCGGTGGGTAGTCCAACCCAACCTGTAGGCGACTTACGCCAATGTGACTACTACATCTAGGGGTCGACCGTATGTCGCTGGCGATCCGAGGTCAAGTTGACCGGCGTGTCCGGCGCGCCACCCGACAGCCCACCTACTCCCCCCTCTCCGCGCAACCGGAGAACCCAACGCGAACCGGTGGCGGGGGTTACCGTCCGGCCGGACAGGACCACCGACTATCCGTACGGGGTCGAACACCCGTTCGACCCGCGTACCATTCATCAGAACGGACGTACGACTGTCGCGCTATTCCGGCCCGACACGCGGAGACAGGTCGTACAGATGTTTGAAAACGACCGATCCCACCGATACGGTCAGGAACAGCCGGAGGTGACCATGGTCGCCGCACCGGCCGAGAGATCACCGTGCGCACCATGAGCCGCCGAGGCACCCCAGCGCCGACCAGGGAGGACGGACGTGACCGAGGACCGGGCCAACCGGCCGAAGAGCCCGCAGCAGAGCACCGAGGCGGGTCCGCCGGCCGCCCGTCGCCGCAGCGTCACCCGCACCCGTTCCGGCCAGCCCGCCGTACGCCCGGTGACACCGGTGGTCAGCGGATTTCCCGACCCGGCGACCGTCGACCTGACCGCCCGTCAGCGACGCATCCTCGACTTCATCCGCACCTGGGTGGAACGGCACGGCTACCCGCCGAGCGTGCGTGAGATCGGCGAGGCGGTCGGGCTGGTTTCCCCATCGAGCGTCGCCTACCAGCTCAAGGAGTTGGAAAAGAAAGGCTTCCTGCGACGCGACCCGAACCGTCCCCGCGCGGTCGACGTCCGCTCCCCCAGCGACGTCGACGACGAGTTGGCCCGCTCGCAGCGCCCCACGCCCGCGTACGTGCCGATGCTCGGCCGGATCGCCGCCGGTGGACCGATCCTCGCCGAACAGTCCATGGAGGAGGTCTTCCCGCTGCCCCGCGAGCTGGTCGGCGAGGGCGAGGTCTTCATGCTCCAGGTCAAGGGCGACTCGATGCTCGACGCGGCGATCTGCGACGGCGACTGGGTGGTCGTCCGGCAGCAGCCGACCGCCGACTCCGGCGAGATCGTCGCCGCCATGCTGGACGGCGAGGCGACCGTGAAGACCTACCGGCGGCGCGACGGCCACGTCTGGCTGATGCCGCAGAACCCGGCCTTCGACCCGATCTCCGGTGACGACGCCACCATCATGGGCCGGGTGGTCGCGGTGCTGCGCCGGATCTGAACCGCCACGCGACCGGTGCCGGCCCCGAGGTCAGTACCGGTCGCCTCGGTAGCCGTAGTTGCCGCCCGGCATCTGGCCGTACGGCTCGTTGCCGTCCTCGCGGTAGCGGCCGGAGCGCCGGCCCCGGTAGTCCGGTTCTCCGCCGGATCCACCCCGCCGGGGCGGTTCCGCGCGGCCACTGCCCCCGGGCTGGCCACCCTGCCCACCGCCGGGCCGCCCGCCCGCACGGCCGCCGCCACCGGGCACACCACCGCTGCGGCCACCGCCACCGGGAGCACCACTGCCACGGCCGCCGCCGGGCACGCCACCACTGCGGCCGCCACCGCCGGGGGCACCACGGCCGTCGCCACCGCCACCGGGCGGCGGCCCGCCGGCCCGGCCACCGCCGCCGTAGACACCGCCGCCGCCGGAGCGTCCGCTGCCCGCCGGGCGGCCACCACCACCGGGGCGGCCGCCGCCGTAGGCCGGGCCGCCCTCGCCGCCGGACCGGCCGCCACCGCCGTAGACGCCACCGCCCTGCGCCGGGCGAGAGCCGTTGGCAGCCGCGGGACGGCCGCCGCCGTAGACCGCCCCCGAGCGGGCGCCGTCGGGCCGTTCACCCTTCGCCGGACCGCCGTGGACGGCACCGGACTGGACGCCGCCGTACACCGCGCCCCGACCTCGGTCCTTCGGACCAGAGCCGGCGTCCTTGCGGCCCGGGTCGTCGTCACCGTCGCCGTCGCGGCTCTTGCCGGCCGGCACCGGGCGCTTGCGCGCCCGCAGGATGCCGACAATGCCGGCGCCCACCAGTAACGCGCCGAGCACGCCCACGGTGGCGATCAGGTACGTGATGTCGTTCAGGGTCAACCCGTCGAACCACGACCGGCCGGCAGCGTTCTGCACCGCGTCCGGATCGTCGGCGAGGTTCTTCGGACCCTCCGTGGAGGGGGTGTAGCTGAGGATGTCGACCGGCTCGTCGTCCTCGAGATGTCCCGCGTCGGAGACGGTCAGGAAGGTCTTGCCGTCGGTCGAGTACGCGATCGCCTCGCCGAACGGGTCGGCCAGCGCGGTGACCCGGGGCGTGGTCCTGGTCAGCGCGCTGACGATGTCCCCGTTCTGCACGTCGTACTCGAAGGCGTCGGCGTACGTACGCAGCACCACCCGGGCGCCGTCCGGGGAGCGGGCCGCGCCGGTGATCGCCACCCGGCCGAAGGTGCTCAGCGGGTTCTCGGTGTCGGTCTTGGGCAGCTCGATGTCGCCGAGTTTCTTCATCGGCACCGGCTCGGTGTCACCGGTCTTGAGCTCACCGTCGGCGGTGAAGATCTCCGCCTTGCCGGAGGTGACCTTCGTGATGATCAACGGGAGGTTGTCGTTGCCGATCAGCAGCGCCTCGGCGTCACGGGGCTTGCCGTCCGGGTACGCCAACCGGTGCAGGACCGGCGACTTGCTTCCGTTGATCGGCATGCTCCAGACCGCGACCCGCTTGCGGCGCTCCCGGCTGGTGATGTTGTCACCGGTGTCGGCGATCCACAACGTCCTGCCGTCCGGTGAGACGGCGAGGTCCTCGGTGTCGAACGGCCCCGCACCGGAGTACGGGACCGCGCGGGTGACCTGGCAGTCCTTGTTGAGATAGAAGACCTGCTTGCGGCTGTCCTGTTCGGTGCTGTCGTTGATCACGATGTACCCGTTGCGGGTGACCACCAGACCGGACATCTCCCGCAGCCTCGGGTCGGTGACCGAACACTGCTTCCTGGGCACCGCCGTGAGCGGCCCGGCCGCCACCGGCGCAGCGGCCACCGGCACCGCCGCCGGCGCGACGGCGCCAGCGGCGAGCACCGGCCCCACGTCGGTCGATGCGGCCGGCGGGGCGACATCGGTCACCAGCGATGCGGCGTACGCGGGCGGCGACGACCCGGGCGCGGCGATAGTGACGCCGGTGACCGCCACGGTGGCCCCGAACAGGCCGAGCGCAACCGTGACCGAGGAGACAGTGCGGTGCATGGAAGGAAGTGTCGCACGCCGCAGGTTTCCTTCGGGTGACGCGCCTGGGCGCTCACCGCGCGGTACGAACCGCCTGCGTCGCGTCGACGTACTCGATCAACTCGGCGGCAAGCGCCTCGTTGACGCGTACGTGCAGCATGGTGCCCTCGGGCAGGTGCGCGGTGCTGAGTACCTCGCCCTGCCGGTGCAGGCGGGCCACCAGGTCACCCCGCTCGTACGGCAGCACCACGCGCAACTCCACCGCCGGGCGTGGCAGCCGCTGCTCGATCGCCGCCCGCAGATCGTCGATGCCGCTACCACGGTGCGCGGATACGAAGATCGCCTCGGGCCAGAGTCGCTTGAGGTGCAGCAGAGTCTCCTCGTCGGCGGCGTCGGTCTTGTTGACCACCAGCAGCTCGGGCAGCCGGTCCGCACCGACCTCGCCGAGCACCTCGCGGACGGCCCGGACCTGCTCCTGCGGGTCGGGGTGGGCACCGTCGACCACGTGCACCACCAGGTCCGCCTCGGCAACCTCCTCCAGAGTCGAGCGGAACGCCTCGACGATCTGGTGCGGCAGGTGCCGGACGAAACCGACCGTGTCCGAAAGCGTGTAGACCCGCCCGTCGGCGGTGGTGGAACGGCGGGTGGTCGGGTCGAGCGTGGCGAAGAGCGCGTCCTCGACCAGCACACCGGCACCGGTGAGCCGGTTGAGCAGGCTCGACTTGCCGGCGTTGGTGTAGCCGGCGATGGCCACGGCCGGCACCGCGTTCCGGGTACGGCGGGCGCGCTTGGTCTCGCGTACCGTCCGCATGGCCTTGATCTCACGGCGGAGCCGGGCGATCCGGTGGCGGATGCGCCGCCGGTCGGTCTCCAGCTTGGTCTCACCCGGACCGCGCACACCCACGCCGCCACCGGCGCCGCCGCCACGGCCGGAACCACCGGTCTGCCGGGACAGCGTCTCGCCCCAACCACGCAGGCGGGGTAGCAGGTATTCGAGCTGGGCCAGCTCGACCTGGGCCCGGCCCTCCTTGCTCTTGGCGTGCTGGGCGAAGATGTCGAGGATCAGCGCCGTCCGGTCGACCACCTTGACCTTGGTGCGCTGCTCCAGGTTGCGCAGCTGGGACGGGGACAACTCACCGTCGCAGATCACCGTGTCGGCACCGGCCGAGAAGACCACCGAGCCCAGGTCGTCGACCTTGCCGCGCCCGATGTAGGTGGCCGGGTCCGGCCGGGTACGCCGCTGGATCAGCCCTTCCAGCACCTGCGAGCCGGCGGTCTCGGCCAGCGCGGCCAGCTCGGTCAGGGAGTTCTCCGCATCGGTCTGGGTGCCCTCGGTCCAGACTCCGACCAGGACAACCCGCTCCAGCCGGAGCTGGCGGTATTCGACCTCGGTGACGTCGGTCAGCTCGGTGGAGAGGCCGGGGACCCGTCGCAACGCCTGCCGCTCGGAGAGCTCGTAATCACCGGTGGTGGCGTCGAGCTCGTCGTCGAGAAATGGAACCTGGGTCTCCTGGTCGCGCAAGCGTCTCTCCTGTCCGTTCTGTGCATGTACCGAGCAATCCTGACATGTGTAAACGCCCGGTGCACCTGCTATATGCCCACCGCGAGAACGGGCAAAAGCGGGGGCGGCTGCCAGCCGCCCATCCAGGGCGAGTAGAAATGGGCGAGCCGTTCAGCGCCGACGGAGGGGATCCGCGTGCCCACTACCCGACTGCCCAGTGCCGGATTCTCGATCACGATCCGGATCGCCGTACCCGCCGATGCGTCCTCGATCGGCCGGTTGACCACCTCCGTGGGCGAGGCCGGGGCCATCGTCACGGCACTGGACGTGGTCGACTCCGACCCGACCCACGTGATCGTCGACCTCACCTGCGACACCGCCGACGCCGGGCACGCCGACCAGGTCGTGGACGCGCTCACCGCGCTGGACGGCGTGGACGTGCGCAAGGTCTCCGACCGTACCTTCCTGCTGCACCTCGGCGGCAAGATCGAGGTCAGCTCGAAGGTGGCGCTGCGGACCCGGGACGAGCTGTCCCGGGCGTACACCCCGGGGGTGGCGCGGGTCTGCCAGGCGATCGCGGAGAACCCGGCCGACGCCCGGCGGCTGACCATCAAGCGCAACACGGTCGCCGTGGTCAGCGACGGCTCGGCCGTGCTCGGACTGGGCAACCTCGGGCCGGCCGCCTCGCTGCCGGTGATGGAGGGCAAGGCGGCGCTGTTCAAGCGCTTCGGCGGGGTGGACGCCTGGCCGGTGGTGCTGGACACCCAGGACACCGACGAGATCGTCGCCATCGTGAAGGCGATCGCGCCCGCGTACGGCGGGATCAACCTGGAGGACATCGCCGCGCCGCGCTGCTTCGAGATCGAGGCGCAGCTGCGCGAGGCGCTGGACATCCCGGTCTTCCACGACGACCAGCACGGCACCGCGATCTGCGTGCTGGCCGCGCTCACCAACGCGCTGCGCGTGGTGGGCAAACAGCTCGCCGACGTGCGGGTAATAATCTCCGGCGCCGGCGCGGCAGGCACCGCGATCATGAAGCTGCTGCTGCGCCAGGGCGTCGGCGACATCATCGCGTGCGACCGGCAGGGTGCTCTGTACCGCGGCCAGACCGACCTCAACCCGGCCTGGGAATGGCTGGCCCAGAACACCAACCGGGACGGCTACTCGGGTGACCTGGCCGGTGCGCTCGACGGCGCGGACGTCTTCATCGGCGTGAGCGCGCCGAACCTGCTCACCGGCGACGACCTCGCCACCATGGCCAAGAACTCGATCGTCTTCGCGCTGGCCAACCCGGACCCGGAGGTCGACCCCCGGGAGGCGCGCAAGCACGCCGCCGTCGTCGCCACCGGCCGCTCCGACCAGCCGAACCAGATCAACAACGTGCTCGCCTTCCCGGGCGTGTTCCGCGGCATGCTCGACGCGCACGCCGAGGAGTTCACCGAGGAGATGGCACTGGCCGCCGCCCGGGCAATCGCCGACGTGGTCGGCGAGGAGAAGATCAACCCCACGGTCATCGTGCCCAGCGTCTTCGACTCCCGGGTGGCCCCGGCGGTCGCCGCCGCCGTCCGCGCCGCCGCCCAGAACCCGGCCGCCACCCCTCCCCCCGCCGCCGACCCGGGCCCCGCCGACCTCCCCGAGATCGCCGCCAACGCCTCCGCCACCCCCTGACACCCCCGCCCACCGCCCGCCCTCGCGCCGCCTGACGGTGCCGCACGAGGCCAGAAGCGCCACGCCGGACCGGGGTCGATCATGGAGTTGTGGCGCGGACAATAGCCCTGCAAGTAGGGCATATCGTCAACCACAACTCCATGATCGGCGCGGTCAACCAGGGGGTGCGGCGGGGGGTGGGGGGGGTGGGGTGGGGTCAGACGAGGGTGATGGTGCCGGTGGCTACGAGGACGGCGGGGCCGGAGAGCCAGCAGGAGCCCTCGTCGACGGTCACCGTGAGACGGCCGCCGGGTACGTCGACCGCGACCGTGCCGGTCTCCCGGCCGGCGTCGTACAGGGCGACGGCGGCGACCGCGCACGCGCCGGTGCCGCAGGAGAGGGTCTCGGCCGAGCCGCGCTCGTAGACCCGCATCAGCACGTGCGGGTCACCGCCGTCGACGGCGTCACCGGGGGCGGTGAACTCGACGTTCACCCCGTGCGGGAAGAGGTCCTCGTCGACGTGGGGCGCCCGGGTCAGGTCGAGTCCGGCGAGATCCAGGCCGGCGGGCAGCGGGCAGACCAGGTGCGGGTTGCCGACGTCCACCGCCGTGCCGGGCAGGGCCAGCCCGCCCAGGGCGGCCGTCGAGGCGGCGTACAACCGGGGACGACGCATCTGGACGGCCACAGCGTCGCCGGCGACCCGGGCGTGCACGATGCCGGCGCGGGTGGCCACCGGGAGGTCGCCGTCGCCCGGGGTGGCCAGCCCGGTGTCCAGCAGGTACCGGACGAAGACCCGGGTGCCGTTGCCGCACATCTCGGCGAAGGATCCGTCGGAGTTCCAGTAGTCCATGAACCACTCGGCCTCGCCAGCCAGGGCGATGCCGTCCGGGTGCCTGGCAGCGCGGACCACCCGCAGCACACCATCCCCGCCGAGGCCGCGTCGCCGGTCGCAGATCGCCGCCACCTTCTCGGGTGTCAGGTCGAGTGCGCCGTCCGGATCGGGCAGGATCACGAAGTCGTTGGCGGTGCCGTGTCCCTTGGTGAACTCCACGCCTTCCATCATGGCGCAGCGGCACGGACCGTCCGGAGGGTGGCCTCGATCAGTCCCGGATCGGCCGAGTCGAGCCAGTGCACTCGCGGGTCACGCCGGAACCAGGACCGCTGGCGGCGGACGAAGCGACGGGTGGCCCGGATCGTCTCGTCATGCGCCTCGGTCTCGGTCAGCTCGCCGGCGAGGAAGCGCAGCACCTGCTGGTAGCCGAGCGCCCGACTGGCCGTACGCCCCTGCGCCAGGCCGTGGCCGACCAGCTGCCGGGTCTCGGCGACCAGACCGTCGGCCCACATCCGGTCCACCCGGGTGGCGATGCGGTCGTCGAGCCGGGCGGTGTCCAGATCGACGCCGAGCTGGACGGCGGGGTAGTACGGCGTCGGCTCCGGCAACGCGGCGGTGAACGGCCGGCCGGTCAGCTCGATCACCTCCAGCGCCCGGACGATCCGCCGGCCGTTGCCGGGCAGGATGCCGTCCGCCGCCGCCGGGTCGGCCGCGCGCAGCCGCGCGTACAGCGGTGCCGGGCCGACGGCGACCAGCTCGCCCTCTAGGCGTTCGCGCAGTGCCGGGTCGGTGCCGGGGAACTCGAACCGCTCCAGCACCGCCCGCACGTACAGTCCGGAGCCGCCGACCAGCAGCGGCACGCGGCCCCGGGCCAGGATGTCGTCGATCGCCGCGCGGGCCAGCCCCTGGTACTCCGCGACGCTGGCCGGCTCGGCCACCTCCCAGAGGTCCAGCAGGTGGTGCGGCACGCCCTCCCGTTCGGCGACGGTGAGCTTCGCGGTGCCGATGTCCAGGCCCCGGTAGAGCTGCATCGAATCGGCGTTGACCACCTCGCCGTCGAGCGCGTGCGCCAGCGCGATGCTCAGCGCCGACTTGCCCGCCGCCGTCGGCCCGACCACCGCGACCACGGTGCCCGGGGCGCTCATGCGCGTTCCCAGTTCGCCACGAGGTAGGCCACGCCGTAGGGCGCGCTGTGGTGACGCAGCTCGCCGCGCCAGTCGCCGCCGGTCGCCCGCGCCGCGCCGGCGAGCACCTGCCAGGGCGCCCGCCCAGCGACCTTGAGCTGCGCCGACAGGACAGGGTCCAGGCCGAGCAGCGCGTCGACGTCCGCGTCGGCGAGGGCTTTCCCGACCGTCTCGTCGTACGCTTCGGCGCGCGGATCGGCGTAGCCAGGCGCCTTCTCGCCCCGGCTGGCCGACCCGTCCCCCATCACCAGCAGCGCCCACGGATGGTTCGGCCCGAGTTGGGCGCCGAGAGCGGCACACGTCTCAGTCGACGTGTCAGCGGCGACGGTCGACATCCGCCAGCTCGTGCCGCCCGACGCCGTCACCGGTCGCCGGCTCAGCAGCCAGGCGCCGACGAGCAGGCTGAGCGGCAGGCGGTCGGTGCCGACCCGGCCGTCGGGAAGGCTGCCGAGCAGCACCTCCACCGACACTCCCCAGGGCGCGAAACTGCCACGGTACGGAAAGTCGAGATCGGCGGTGCGGTCGTCGACGCCGATCACCAGGACACGGCGGGCGCCGGAGTCGAGCAGCCGGGCGACGGCGGCGTCGCAGGCGGTACGCAGGTCGTCCAGTTCGGGCGCGGCGGCACCGGCCGCCTCGGGGACCAGCAGCGGTGGGTGGGGGCAGACGGCGGCGGCGACCAGTGGCACCCGGCAACCGTATCGGGCGGCTGGGCCGGGACCGTCGCGTACCGGCCGCCCACGCCCTGTCGGCGGGCCCCTCGGTCGTACGCCGTTCGGCGAAGAGCGGCACGCCGGTTCGGACGGTGACGGTAGGTGGCTAGGACACCGTATGGTCACGGTCGGCGATAGGCGCTCGACGCGGACCGGGGCGGACCTGTGACAATGCCCGGAGAAACTTGGCTGCGCCGTGGCGGGCCCGGGAGGCTGCTCCCTGGGCACCGGGAGATCGAGGATGGGCACATGAGCGACTGGACTGCCTTCGGACGGGTGGACGCGGACGGCACCGTTTACGTCAAGACCGCCGAGGGCGAGCGGGTGGTCGGATCCTGGCAGGCGGGAGCACCGGAGGAGGGATTGGCGCACTTTGCGCGCCGCTTCGCCGACCTGGTGACCGAGGTGGATCTGACCGAGGCGCGGCTCAACTCGGGCGCGGCGGACGCCAACCATTCGCTGAGCACGATCCGCCGGATCCGCGCCTCGTTGGCCGAGGCGCACGTGGTCGGTGACATCGACGCCCTCGCCGCCCGGCTCGACAAGCTGGCCACGGTGGCCGAGGAGAAGGCCGGCGAGGCGCGGGCCGCCAAGGAGGCCGCCCGCACGGAGGCCCTGGCGCGGAAGACCACGCTGGTCGAGGAGGCGGAGAAGCTGGCCGCTGAGTCGACCGGCTGGAAGACCGCCGGCGACCGGCTCAAGGAGATCCTCGACGAGTGGAAGACCATTCGGGGGGTCGACAAGAAGGCCGACGGTGAGCTGTGGAAGCGGTTCGCTGCCGCCCGGGACGGCTTCACCCGCCGTCGGGGCGCCCACTTCGCCTCCCTGGACGCGCAGCGCAAGCAGGCGCAGACGGTCAAGGAGGAACTGGTCGCCGAGGCCGAGAAGATCTCCGACTCCACCGACTGGGCGTCCACCGCCAACCAGCTCAAGGAGCTGATGAACCAGTGGAAGGCCGCGCCGCGCGCCTCCAAGGAGGCCGAGCAGCGGCTGTGGGAGAGGTTCCGGGCCGCGCAGGACGCCTTCTTCACCCGGCGCAGTGAGGTATTCTCGGCGCGCGACAACGAGCAGCGCGCCAACCTGGAGCGCAAGCAGGCGCTGCTCGGCGAGGCCGAGGCGCTGGACGTCGAGGGCGACCCGAAGGGCGCGCAGGCGAAGCTGCGGGACATCCAGGCGCAGTGGCACGAGGCCGGCCGGGTTCCCCGGGAGACGGCGGCCGGGCTGGAGCGCCGGCTGCGGGCCGTCGACGAGAAGGTCCGCGAAGTGATGGACTCGGCCTGGCGCCGGACCACCCGCGAGGACAACCCGCTGCTGGCCCAGATGCGGTCCCAGGTGGCCGAGGCCGAGGAGCGGCTGGCCCGCGCTAAGGCGGCCGGCGACGCCCGACGGATCAAGGAGGCCGAGCAGGCGCTCGCCTCCAAGCGGCAGTTCCTCCAGCTGGCCGAACAGGCCGGCTGAACGCACTTCGGACAACCCCGGTCCCCCGTGCGGGAACCGGGGTTTTTCGTCGTCGAAACTCCTGGTCAGGGAGATGTGAACGTACGACATTTACATCAAGCCGATTCTATGGTTATCTGGGGAAAGCGCTTGCCCTACGGGGCCAGACACGCCGAGCCACTCCGACCCACTACGTCCGACGGCAGGCCGCACTCCGCGACCGCCACCGGCACCGCTGCCACTGGGCAGGGCAGTCATTGGCGCCGGGGCGTACTCCCTGCCGACCGGACGACGCATCGAGGCCAGCCACGGGACGCACCACCGGCACCCGACCGTGGCGGGCCGCATCGCGGACGTGTCCGGGCACCGACAGTCGGTCCGCGAGCACCACGCGTCGTCCGACCCGTTCCGCGTACCCGAGGATGAGGAGAAATCTCCGTGCTTGCATTCGTCACGCGTCGCCTGACCCGGCGACTCGCGGTGCTGGCCGCCACGGCGGTCGCGCTGCCCACGGCGCTCGTCGCGGTGACAGCCGCCCCGGCCACGGCGGCGACCGTCGACACCAGTGCCTACTACGTGTTCGTGAACCGCAACAGCGGCAAAGCGATGGACCTGTGGGAGTGGTCCACCGCCGACGGTGGCGAGATCCGCCAGTTCAACCGCCTCGACGGCACCAACCAGCAGTTCCAGTTCGTCGACGTGGGCAACGGCTACTACCAGCTCCGCAACCGGCACTCCGGCAAGGTCGTGACCGTACCGAACTCGAACGACGGCGTACAGGTCACCCAGGTCACGGCAAGCAGCGACACCAAGCAGCATTGGGCACTGCGCGACTCCGCCAACGGCGACGTACGGTTCATCAACCGGCACAGCAGCAAGGCGCTAGAGGTGTGGGAGTGGTCCACCGCCGACGGCGCGGTCGTCTCGCAGTACGCGGACCTGGACGGCGCCAACCAGCAGTGGCAACTCGTCAGGCTGGGTGGCGGCACGACTCCCCCGCCCAACCCCGGCCCGCAGACCGGGCTGGTCGGCTGGGCCACCCAGAACGGCGGCACCACCGGCGGTGGCAACGCCGGCGTGACCACGGTGACCACGGCGTCGGCGTTGACCAGCGCCCTCGGCTCCAGCAGCGCGGCGGTGATCCGGGTCTCCGGCACCATCAACTGCTCGGGGATGCTGCGGGTCCGGTCCAACAAGACCATCCTCGGCAACGCCGGGGCGACGATCGCCGGCTGCGGCTTCACCATCAACGGTGACCGCAACGTCATCATCCGCAACCTGACCTTCCGGAACTGGGGCGACGACGCGATCAACATCGAGCAGTCGGCCACCAACATCTGGGTCGACCACAACACCTTCAGCGCCGGCTACGACGGTGCGGTCGACATCAAGCGCGGCTCCGACTTCATCACCGTCTCGTGGAACCGGGTGTTCAGCCACGACAAGACCATGCTGCTCGGGCACAGCGACAGCAACGCCAGCCAGGACGTCGGACGGCTGCGCGTGTCGTACCACCACAACTGGTTCGACGGCAGCAACCAGCGCAACCCGCGGGTCCGCTTCGGTAACCCGGTGCACGTCTACAACAACTACTACAGCAACGTGCGCGGCTACGGCGTGGCGTCCACGATGAACGCCGGCGTGCTGGTCGAGGGGAACTACTTCGAGAACACCCCCGACCCGTACCACCGTGGTGAGGGTAACTCCGGGCCGGGCGGCCTGGTGGCCCGCAACAACCACTTCGTCAACTCGGGCGGCGGACAGGCCGGCGGCAGCGTGGCCGGCATCCCGTACCCGTACACCCTGGACACCCCGAGCAACGTCAAGTCGATCGTGACGGGCGGCGCGGGCGCCGGACGGATCTCGGTCTGACCGCGCGGGTCGGTCGGGGCGCGGCTCGCCGGGCCCCGACCGGCCCTCAGGGCGAGACGGCGCAGCCGGTCGTCGGCGCGGGCGCCACGGCCGGCGCGCCGACGGACGGCAACCCGAGCAACACGCCGGCAGTACGCGGCGAGCGGCCCGCCTCGGCCGCGTCACCGGCCCGGGTACGCCGGTGCGACAGCGGCGCCCCGTCGGCGTTGAGGTGGTGCGGGGCGGCGTAGGTGATCGCGGTGTGCACGATGTCGCCCGGCCGGATCACGCCGGGCTGGCCCTTCGCGCCGGCCTCGCCCGTCGCGAAGTGCACCAGGCGGCCGTCGCGGGCCCGGCCCGACATCCGGCCGGTGCGCTCGTCCTTGCGCCCCTCCCCGACCGCGACCAGCACCTCGACGGTCTCGCCCACCAGCTTGCGGTTCTCCGCCCAGGTGATCTCCTCGACGCAGGCGATCAACCGCTCGTACCGCTCCTGCACGACCTGCTTGGGCAGCTGACCGTCCATCGTCGCGGCGGGCGTGCCGGGGCGCTTCGAGTACTGGAACGTGAACGCGGAGGAGAACCGCGCCTCGCGGACCACCTCCAGGGTGCGCGCGAAGTCCGCCTCGGTCTCGCCGGGGAAACCGACGATGATGTCGGTGGTGATCGCGGCGTCCGGCATCGCGGCACGGACCTTCTCGATGATCCCCAGGTACCTGTCCGACCGGTACGACCGGCGCATCGCGCGCAGCACCTCGTCGGAGCCGGACTGCAACGGCATGTGCAGCGAGTGGCAGACGTTCGGCGTCTCGGCCATCGCGGCGATCACGTCGTCGGTGAAGTCCTTCGGGTGCGGGCTGGTGAACCGGACCCGCTCCAGCCCGTCGATCTCACCGCAGGCGCGCAGCAGCTTACCGAAGGCGTACCGGTCGCCGAACTCCACGCCGTACGAGTTGACGTTCTGCCCGAGCAGCGTCACCTCCAGCACGCCCTCGTCGACGAGCGCGCGTACCTCGCTGAGGACGTCCCCGGGGCGGCGGTCCCTCTCCCGGCCCCGCAACGACGGCACGATACAGAAGGTGCAGGTGTTGTTGCACCCCACCGAGATCGAAACCCAGCCGGCGTACGTGGACTCGCGGCGGGTCGGCAGCGTCGACGGGAACACGTCGAGGGCTTCGAGGATCTCCACCTCGGCGGCCGCGTTGTGCCGGGCCCGCTCCAGCAGCACCGGCAGCGAGCCGATGTTGTGGGTGCCGAAGACCACGTCGACCCAGGGCGCCTTGCGGACGATGTCGCCGCGGTCCTTCTGGGCCAGGCAGCCGCCCACCGCGATCTGCATCCCCGGGTGCCGGTCCTTGACCGGACGCAGGTGCCCCAGGTTGCCGTACAGTCGGTTGTCGGCGTTCTCGCGGACCGCGCAGGTGTTGAACACCACCACGTCCGGGGTGTCGTCGGCCTCGCCCGCGCGGACGTAGCCCGCCTGTTCGAGCAGGCCGGAAATGCGCTCGGAGTCGTGCACGTTCATCTGGCAGCCGTAGGTGCGCACCTGGTAGGTGCGCGGGCCGCCCGCCGCTGCGGTAGTCATGACGTGCAAAGCGTAGCCGGACCCGTGGAACGGTCGGAACGAGGAGGAGCCGTGTGTCGGAGCATCAAGACCCTGCGTGAGCCGTACACCCCACAGGTGACCGACGCGGACGTGGAGGCCGCGGCGTTGCAGTACGTCCGGAAGATCTCCGGGTTCCGGGCGCCGGCGGCGCACAACGCCGCTGCGTTCGACGCCGCGGTGGCCGCGGTCGCCGCCGCCACCCGCACCCTGCTCGACGAGCTGGTGGTACGCGGCGCCCGCCCCAGCTGACCCCGCACGTCGTGGCTCGCCGTGAAAGGTGAAAGGTGAAAGGTGAAAGGAAGGGCCCCTTGTTAACGCCTGCGGTAGAGGAGGGGCCCCTTGTTAACCGCAACCTCGCGCCAGCGGCTCGTGCCGTTAAAAGGGGGCCCGTGCTATGCACGAGGCGTTAACAGGGGGCCCTTCCTTACACCTCAGGCGGCGGCGAGGGCGGGGTTCACCGAGTCCGGGGTCCAGCGGGAGCGGTGGCACCGGGACCAGCCCCGGCAGCGCGAGTCGGCCTCGGTGCAGAGGCGACGCTCGCTGAGCACCTCGCCGTCGTCGGTCTCGCGCACGTCGAAGTGCACCGGGCGGATGCTGCCGTCGGGAGCGACCAGCAGGTGCCGGGTGTCGTCGAGCGTGTCGTCGCGCAGCAGGCAGTTGCGGTCGAGCAGCCGGGCCAGGGCCGCGACGCTGGGCAGCTCGGGCAGACCGTCGGGTACGCCGTAGCAGTCCACGATCGTGGCGAACTCCCCCGGCGCCTGCCACACGTCGCAGATCACCGCGTACGTTGGCAACCGGGCCGGGTCGGCCACGGCCAGGGGCATGACCACCCGGCCGATCGCCTCGGCCAGTGCCGGGTAGACCTCCACCGGTCGTACCTGGTCGATTCTCCAGTTCCACAGCTCGGTCACGCCGCCTCCTCGCTGTGCTCGTCCCACCGGCCTCCGGATCGGGCCTTACTGACGATGGTGGGGGGCATTTGCCCCGGGCCGGGGGCAAGTTACCGGTCTGTGACCATTCTGGGCAAAATTTCCCGACCCGATATCGCCGCGGGTAGCGGGAAGGTGACAGTTTATCGGGTATGGTCCGCGCTCCCACACAACGGCTCGCCGGGTCAGCGCCGCACGAGCCGGCGCTCGGCCCGGCCAGGGCAGCACGAGCCGGCGCTCGGCCCAGCCAGGGCAGCACGCTCAGGCGCTCGGCCTGGTCAGCGCAGCACGAGCCGGTGCTCGCCGCGGGGCAGCAGTTCGCCGATCACCGGGGCGCCCGGCACCTCGCCGGCCACCAGCAGGCCGCCGGAGGTCTGCGCGTCGGCCAGCAGCAGCCGTTCCGTCTCACCGACCGTGCCGAAGTCCGTCCACGGGGTCACCCATTCGAGGTTGCGGCGAGAGCCGCCGCTGACGTACCCGTCACGCACCGCTTCGGAGGCGCCGGCCAGATAGGGCACCCGGGCGGTCTCGATCGCTACGGTGAGTTCGCTGGCCCGGGCCAGCTTCGAGGCGTGCCCGAGCAGACCGAAACCGGTCACGTCGGTGCCGCAGCGCACCCCGGCCGCCACCGCCGCCCGGGCCGCGTCCCGATTGAGGGTGGTCATCGCGGCGACCGCCTCGGGAAAGCTCTCCCCGGTGTTCTTGTGCCGGGTGTTGAGCACGCCGACCCCGAGCGGCTTGGTCAGCGAGAGCGGCAGTCCGGCCCGCCCACCGTCGAGGGTGATCAGTTCCTCCGGCCGGACCAGCCCGGTGACAGCCAGCCCGTACTTGGGGCCGTCGTCGTCGACGCTGTGCCCGCCGGCCAGGTGACAGCCGGCCTCCCGGGCCACGTCCAGGCCGCCGCGCAGCACCTCACGGGCCAGTTCCAACGGCAGTACGTCGCGCGGCCAGCAGAGCAGGTTGAGCGCGACCAACGGGCTGCCGCCCATCGCGTACACGTCGGACAACGCGTTGGCGGCGGCGATCCGGCCCCAGTCGTACGCGTCGTCCACCACCGGGGTGAAGAAGTCGGCGGTGGTCACCACGCCGGTCCGCTCGTCCAGCCGGACCACCGCGGCGTCGTCGCCGTGATCGAGCCCGACCAGCAGGTCGGCGACGCCGGCGGCGGGACCGAGGCCGGCCACCATCGCCTCCAGCTCGCCGGGTGGGATCTTGCACGCGCATCCGCCGCCACGGGCGTACCGAGTCAGCCGCACGCGTTCAGTCATCTGCCCATGATCTCCGTCACTGGGCGTGAACACCAGCGCTCACCGGCAATTTCGGACTTGGGGCCGCGATCCAGGTCGGTGTTACCGCTCCGTGACCAACTGAGTTGTCTTCTGCCATCTAGCCCCGCCTACAGTGGCCGCTAACCGAGGGTCAACCGGCCCTCAAAGCAATGAGGGGGACGGTGGACGCCGTGGCGACGGGCGAACCGCTCATCGTGTTGGACTCGGTCAACAAGTGGTTCGGGCCGTTGCATGTGCTGGACGACGTCTCGGTGTCGGTCAACCGCGGCGAGGTGGTCGTGGTGATCGGACCGTCCGGCTCCGGTAAGTCGACCCTGTGCCGCACGATCAACCGGCTGGAGCCGATCAACTCCGGCACCATCACGTTCGACGGCCAGACGCTGCCAGCCGAGGGCAAGGCCCTGGCGAAGCTGCGCAGCGAGGTCGGAATGGTCTTCCAGTCCTTCAATCTCTTCGCGCACAAGACGATCCTCGAGAACGTCACGCTCGGCCCGGTCAAGGTGCGCAAGGAGAAGGCGTCGGTGGCCCGCGAGCGGGGTCTGGCCCTGCTCGACCGGGTGGGCATCGCCAACCAGGCCGACAAGTACCCGGCCCAGCTCTCCGGCGGCCAGCAGCAACGGGTCGCGATCGCCCGCGCGCTGGCCATGCAGCCGAAGGCGATGCTCTTCGACGAGCCCACCAGCGCGCTGGACCCGGAGATGGTCGGCGAGGTGCTGGACGTGATGACCTCGCTGGCCCGCGACGGCATGACCATGGTCGTGGTCACCCACGAGATGGGCTTCGCTCGGCACGCCGCCAACCGGGTCATCTTCATGGCCGACGGCAAGCTCGTCGAGGAGGCCACCCCGAGCGATTTCTTCGCCAACCCGCAGACCGAGCGGGCCAAGGACTTCCTCTCCAAGATCCTCACTCACTAGTCCGCCCGAAATAGGAGCACGCCGTCCCCCGGCGGCGGAGCTTTGTCGCAGAAGGAGATGAAAAGTGCGTATTAAGCGCATAGCGGCGGTTGCCGCCGCAGCCACCCTCGCCCTCGGCATGACCGCCTGTGGCGGGGACGACGCCGACGAGGGCACCGGCGGCGAGACCAAGGACTTCGCCGCCGGCAGCACGATGGAGCGCCTCAACCAGGCCCAGTCCATCAAGATCGGTACCAAGTTCGACCAGCCGCTGTTCGGCCTCAAGGGCCTCGACGGCGCCCCGCAGGGCTTCGACGTCGAGATCGGCAAGGTCATCGCCGCCGAGCTGGGCATCCCGGAGAGCAAGATCCAGTGGGTCGAGACCGCGTCCCAGGTCCGCGAGCAGCGGATCGAGGAGTCGGCGGTCGACATCGTGATCGCGACCTACACGATCAACGAAACCCGCAAGGAGCGGATCGACTTCGCCGGGCCGTACTACATCGCCGGCCAGACGGTCCTGGTCCGGGCCGACGAGAGCGAGATCACCGGCCCCGACTCGTTCAAGACCAGCGGCAAGAAGGTCTGCTCGGTGCAGGGCTCGACCCCGGCCAAGAACATCGAGCCGTACCTGGGCAACATCGCCGAGCAGCTCGTCGTCTTCGACGTGTACAGCAAGTGCCTCGACGCCCTCAAGGGCGGCCAGGTCGACGCGATCACCACGGACAACGTCATCCTGACCGGCTACATGTCCCAAAACGAGGGCCAGTTCAAGCTCGCCGGTGAGACCTTCACCGAGGAGCCCTACGGCATCGGCCTCAAGAAGGGCGACAACGACTTCCGCACCTTCCTGAACGACACCCTGGAGGCGGCCTTCTCCGACGGCCGTTACCTGCAGGCATGGAAGGACACCGCGGGCAAGGTCGACTCGGCCGACCCCAAGATCCCGACCGTCGACCGCTACTGATCCCTTAGCTGAAGGGTGATCTCGTGAACGTCCTCGTCGACAATTTCGACGTCTTCCGCAGTGGATTCTTCGTCACTCTTCAGCTCTGCATCCTGTCGGCCACGGGGGCGTTGATCCTCGGCGTTCTCGTGGCCGTCATGCGGATCTCGCCGGTGCCGCCACTACGGTGGCTCGGCGGAGCGTATGTCACGGTGCTGCGCAACTGTCCACTCACGATCGTCATGTTCTTCGCCGCGTTCGGTCTCCCGGCACTCGGGTCCAACGCCGACTTCCTCCGGATCCCAGGGCTGGACGCGATCTTCCAGCGTATGGGCACCGACCTCCCGTACTTCCGGTTCGCGTTCATCGCGCTGAGCGTCTACACGGCCGCGTTCGTGGCCGAGGCGGTCCGCAGCGGTGTCAACGGCGTCGCGAGCGGCCAGGCCGAGGCGGCACGGGCCATCGGGCTCACCTTCACCCAGAACCTGCGCTTCGTCGTCCTGCCCCAGGCATGGAAAGGAGCGATCGTGCCGCTCGGCAGCGTGCTGATCGCCATGATCAAGAATTCGGCGCTGGCCGGCTTCTTCGGCGTCACCGGAGACCTCTCCGCCAGCGGCGTGTCGCTCACCAGCGTGGGCGGCCACCCGATCATCCCCGTCTTCATCGGCATCAGCGTGGGCTACCTGATCCTCACGGTCCCCCTCGGCCTGACGCTGGACCGGATCGAGCGCCGGCAGGCGGTGGCCCGATGAGCAACCAGACCTCCGTCCTCTACGACGCCCCGGGTCCGCGCGCCCGCCGGATCACGATCATCTCCAGCGTGCTCGCCGCCGTCGCGGCCGTCGCCGGGGCCTACTTCCTCGTCTACCGCCCGCTCGACGAGCGTGAACAGTTCACGATGGAGAAGTGGGGACCGCTGATCGACCCCGGCAACGAGGTCTTCGGCCAGGTGTGGACCCAGCTCGGCCAGGGATTCCAGGCGACCCTGATCGCCGCCGCGCTCGCCATCGTCAGCTCGCTGGTCTTCGGCACCCTGCTCGCGATCCTGCGGGTGCAGCTCAAGGCGCTGATGCGCCGCCGCTTCACCACCCTGGCGCCGCCGGTGGCCCTGGCCGTACGCGGGCTGAGCTGGGTGCTCAACGGCGTGACCAAGTTCTTCGTCGAGGTGTTCCGCGGACTGCCGGTCGTCATCACGATCTTCTTCTGCGCCAGCGGCCTGCCGGTGCTCGGCGTGGACCTGGGCAGCATCCTGTGGTACCTGGTGATCGGCCTGACCATCTACAACGGTGTGGTCATCGGCGAGATCCTCCGCTCCGGCATGGAGGGCCTGCCCGGCGGCCAGCGCGAGGCGGCCGACGCCATCGGTCTGACCTCGTTCCAGGCGACCCGGATGATCCTGCTGCCGCAGGCGTTCCGGATCATGCTCCCGGCGCTGATCAGCCAGCTCGTCGTGGTCTTCAAGGACACCTCGCTCGGCTTCATCATCAGCTACGAGGAGGTCCTTCGGAAGAGCAGCTTCATCATCCAGGTGCTGGACAACCCGATCCAGGTGTACTTCGTCGTCGGCGTCATCTACATCGCCGTCAACTACCTGCTGACGAAGCTCGCCGAGTACACCCAGCGGCGCCTCGCCCAGGGCCGTCGGACGGCCAAGAAGCCGGAGCCGACGCAGGCCGCCCCCATGACGGGATCAGCCACCCCCCAGGAGACCGAGGCGGTCGCCGGCACGGCCACCTGACCTCGATCAGGAGCACCACCCGAACCGGATGGCCGGTCGGAGGCGAGAAGCCCCCGACCGGCCATCGGCGTCAGCGGGCGATCTCGGTGACCCGGGACTCGCGTACCACCGTCACCCGGATCTGCCCCGGGTAGGTCAACTCCTCCTCGACCTGCTTGGCCACGTCGCGGGCCAGCACCGCCGCGCCGATGTCGTCGACGTCGTCGGGCTTGACCATCACCCGGATCTCCCGGCCCGCCTGCATGGCGAAGACCTTTTCCACACCGTGCTTGCCGGCCGCGATCTCCTCGATCCGTTCCAGCCGCTTCACGTACGCCTCCAGGCTCTCCCGCCGGGCCCCCGGCCGTCCCCCGGAACAGGCGTCGGAAGCCTGGGTGAGCACCGCCTCGACGGTCTGCGGCGGCACCTCGTTGTGGTGCGCCTCGATGGCGTGCACCACGTCCTCGCTCTCGCCGTACTTGCGGGCCACGTCCGCGCCGATGATGGCGTGACTGCCCTCCACCTCGTGGGTGAGCGCCTTGCCGATGTCGTGCAGGAACGCCGACCGCTTGATCAACGGCACGTCCAGGCGCAGTTCGGCGGCCATCACCCCGGCGATGTGCGCGGTCTCGACCAGGTGCTTGAGCACGTTCTGCCCGTACGAGGTGCGGTATCGCAGCCGCCCCAGCAGCGTCACCAGCTCGTCGTGGATCTCGGTGATGCCGACCTCTACCAGGGCGTCCTCGGCGGCCCGCCGGCAGAGCTGGTCCACCTCCTGGCGGGCCAGGTCGTGCACCTCCTCGATCCGGTGCGGGTGGATCCGGCCGTCGAGCACCAGCTTCTCCAGCGTCAACCGGCCCACCTCCCGGCGTACCGGGTCGAAGCAGGACAGCAGCACCGCCTCGGGGGTGTCGTCGATGATCAGGTTGACGCCGGTGACCGACTCGAAGGCCCGGATGTTGCGGCCCTCCCGACCGATGATCCGGCCCTTCATCTCGTCGCCCGGCAGGTGCAGCACGCTGACCACGCTCTCCGCGGTCTGTTCGCTGGCCACCCGCTGGATCGCGTCGACCACGATGTGCCGGGCCCGCTGCTCGGCCGTGGACCGGGCGTCGGTCTCGATGTCCCGCACCAGCAGCGCGGCCTCCCGCTTGGCCTGGGTCTCGATCGCCTCGACCAGCTCGGTCCGGGCCGCGTCGGCGGTCAGTCCGGCCACCCGCTCCAACTCCCGCCGCCGCTGGTTCTCCGCCTCGGCCAGTTCCGCCTCCCGGACGGCCAGCGCCGCCTCCCGGGCGGCCAACGCCGCACTCGCGGCGGTGAGCTGGCGCTCCCGCTCGGCGAGCCGCTCAACCTCCTCGGTGTGCAGCCGTTCCCGCTCGTCCATCCGGGCGGCTCGCCGCTCGACCTCGGCGGCCTGCTCGCGGGTGGTCGCGGCGAGCACCGCCACCTCCCGCTCACCGCTGCGCCGAGCCGCCGTCCGCAACTGTTCGGCGTCCGCCTCGGCCTGCTTGTGCGCCCGCTCCAGCACGGTGTCCGCCTCGGCGCGGGCGTCGTCGAGCACCCGCCGGGCCTCCGCCCGGGCCGCCTTCGCCTCCGCCTTGGCCCCCGCCGCCTCCGCGCGTGCCGCGGACGCCGCCGACTTGGCCACGTCAATGGTGCTGTTCACCTCGTCGGCGGCGGTCCGCAACGCCGCCAGCGACTGCTCCTGACGGTCCTTCTCCGCGATGTACGCCGGATCCTCCGGCGCCGGGCGCGCCTGCATGCCGCGCAACACCCGCAGCCCGAGGAAAGCCGCGCCGAGCACCACCACGGTCAGCAGCAGGACGGCGACCAGGAGCACCACGTCCAGGGCGCTCATACAGCGGCTCCCCGGAATGTGTCACCGGTCGCCGCAGCGTCGCTCGGCGGTGGGGCCGGCTGCTCACCCGGCGACCCTGAACTCTGCTCACCGTCGTCGGTGGCCCCCGCACCCGGCGCAGCGGATGCGCCCGTTCCCCCGCTCATGCCGGCCACCCGATGGACCCGTACCGCCTCGACATGGCGCGCCTCCCCTGAACGTCGCGCCGCAGGCAGCATGCCGGTGGGCACGCTCCTACGGCTCTGGACGCCCGACCGGAGCGCCTGGCCGTGGGATGGCTTCCTCCGCCGACGGGGTCGCTGAGACCGTCGGCGGGCCGGGTGCAGGTGTCCCGTCGACCCGGACCGGCCTGTCCGTGGTCGACGTATGCAGCCGGTGAAACCGGCCAAAGTGATGCTGTTCTGTTACGAGATCTATGTTGTGCGCTTAGCCTGCGCCGGTCGGGCAATGTGAGCCTTTATGGCGAGGCTAGGACTCCGACGGCCTCCGGTCAAGAAGTCATGATCAAACCACCCGGACGGAGAGAAGTTAACTCATCACCCTGAGTCACTAAAGAGTCGGACTTCAGCGGACAAACAGTACCGGCGACCGGACGAACCGCGGTCAGTCGCCCGGGCCGCCCGCAGCGTCCCCCTCGGCGTCGATCAGCGCGTCCGCGTCGAGCCGCTCGGCGAACTCGGCCGCCTCGGCGCTCTGCGCCGCCAGGGCCTCCTTCACCGCCCGGATCGCCACACCCGGTGGATAGCCCTTGCGGGCGAGCATGCCGACCAGCCGCCGGAACACCGCGTCCGGCTCGCCCCGGGCCGTCCGCAGTTTCCGCTCGACCAGGGCCCGGGCGGTCCCCGCCTCGGTGGTCTCGTCCAACTCACCGAGCGCCTCGCTGGCGGTGTCACCGTCCACGCCGCGTCGACGCAGCTCGTTGGCGAGCGCCCGGCGGGCCAACCCACGGCCGGCGTGCCGGCTGGTCACCCAGGCGCGGGCGAACGCGGCGTCGTCGATGATGCCGACCTCGTCGTACCGGTCGAGGACCTGGTCTGCGATCTCCTCGGAGATGCCCCGTCGGGCCAGCGCGGTGGCCAACTCGGCACGGGTGCGCGGGCGCGCCGCGAGCTGCCGCAGGCAGATCTCCCGGGCCACCTCGGCCTCGTCCCGAGGCGGGCCCGCACCTCGACCGCCCGCCGTTGCGTCGGCCGACGGCGTGCCGGAGCCCGTCTCGTCGTCGGGCAGACCGGCGGTCGAGCCGGACTTGTCACCGGTGGTGCGGCGACCCCGGCGTGGACCCGGGGTGCCGTCGCCCGTACGAGGCGGGCTGGCATCCCAGCCCCGCCCCGTACGCGCGCGTCGTCCTGCCACGAGTCAGGATCAGAAGTCGACCGGCGGCAGCTCCGGCCCACCGGCGGCATCGCCCGCGCCGACCCCGACGCCGAGCTTCTCCAGGATCTTCTTCTCGATCTCGGCGGCCACGTCCGGGTTCTCCCGGAGGAACTCGCGGGCCTTCTCCTTGCCCTGGCCGAGCTGGTCACCGTCGTAGGTGTACCAGGCGCCGGACTTGCGGATGATCGCCTGCTCGACGCCGACGTCGATCAGCGAACCCTCGCGGGAGATGCCCTTGCCGTACATGATGTCGAACTCGGCCTGCTTGAACGGCGCGGCCACCTTGTTCTTCACGACCTTGACCCGGGTGCGGTTACCGACCACGTCGGTGCCGTCCTTGAGGCTCTCGATCCGGCGCACGTCGAGCCGGACCGAGGCGTAGAACTTCAGCGCCCGACCACCCGTCGTCGTCTCGGGGCTGTTGTGCACCATGACCCCGTCGACGAAGTAGTTGTGGTTGCCCTCCACCTCGATGTCGAACCGGTTCATGGAGCGGGTCTTCGGCTTGACCCGCACGTCGATCACCCGGGCGGGAACCGGCGTGAGCTCCTCCGGAACGAACTGCGGCTCGACGGCGTACCGACCACGGAACCGCGGCAGCAGCTTCGACTCCATCGCCGCCGGCACGTACGGAGCGACCAGCTCCTGGAACCTCGCCGACGACTCGGTGGTGAAGATGATCGACGCCGTCTGCCGAGCCCCACGGGAGACCAGCTTCACGTCCATCCCGTACGCGTCACGCAGGTGCTCGACCAGCCGGTCGCGGCTGCCCTCCGCCATCGCCTCGACGCAGATCTCGATCCGCCCGGAACCGCCGGCCGTGCGCTCCTGCACACCCTTGGACCGGACCGTGAAGCAGCCGTCGTCCATGTACCACACCGCGAGGGCCAGCGGAGTCAATGCCTTGAGGTAGTCCCAGCTCAGGTGCTTCTTACCGTCGCCCAGGTAGACCGCGCGACGCAGCTCGTCCAGCTCCGGCAGCGGAGTGAAGTCGACGAAGGCCGCGCCTCGGGAGTCGGTGCGCCGGGAGTGGCTGAGGTTGCCGAGCAGCGAAACCTTCCAGTCGAGGTAGTCGACCTGCTGCGCGCCGTGACCGAGGCGGAAGCGGACACCGGAACGGTCCCGGCGGTTCGGCGACAGGGCACCGTCACCCATCAGCGAACCGAGCACCACCTGCCACTGCTGCTCGCTGAGGCGCCGCGCCTCGGCCAGCATCACCCGGTCACCGGCGATCACCTCGCCCGCCTCGCGCCAGCCACCGGGAGTGCGAATCAGGTGGTTGGCGGTGGCGGCGAACTGCGCCCGCCCGTTGCCGCCGGACTTGGCGACGGTGAACTGGAGGAACTGCTCCGCCGGACCGTTGTTGAACCAGTTGACGATCCGCTTCGGCTCGACCCGGTCGGTCTCCGGATCGTAGGAGAGGACCTCGACGTCCATGCGCTGGTTGACGATCTTGCCGATCTTCTCCTGGGTGCCGTCGGCAAGGGTGACCCGGGTCGAGTACGACATGCACCCGAACATGACGCCGATCTTCTCGCGGAGCTGGTTGATGAAGATCGCGGTGGTGCCGGTGTTGTTGAGCACACCGGTTATCTTCCGCAGCGCCTGGCTCATCAAGCGGGCCTGCAGACCCACGTGGCTGTCGCCCATCTCGCCCTCGATCTCGGCGCGCGGCACCAGCGCGGCGACCGAGTCGATCACGATGATGTCGAGCGCGCCGGAGCGGACCAGCATGTCCGTGATCTCCAGCGCCTGCTCGCCGGTGTCCGGCTGGGAGACCAGCAGGGCGTCGGTGTCGACGCCGAGGGCCTTGGCGTACTCCGGGTCGAGCGCGTGCTCGGCGTCGATGAACGCGGCGATGCCACCGGCCCGCTGGGCGTTGGCCACCGCATGCAGGGCGACCGTGGTGTTGTGGGAGAGCACCCCGTTCGCCAGGAAACTGTGCGTTCCCGGGAGCATCACGTCGAACGTGGGCTGGGTGCCCGCATCGATAGCCTCGACGACCTTCTCGTAGGTGTAGGCGGAAGTGGACAGGTGCCCGAGGTGCGCCAGAATCGCCTGGCCCGACGCCGACAGGCGGTCCGCGCGCTGGTCAGCCCACTCCACGATCTTCATCAGACGGCTGCGGGAGCAGGCCAGATCGGCGTCCGCGCGGAAGAGGTCTCCGGCGGCCCGGTCGAACGCCCGGTCACCTCCGCAGTCGTCGCGCAGGTCCTGGATGAGCCCCTTGAGATGCGGGATGTTCTCGAACTGGGCGTCACGCGTGCTGACCCGGAAGCAGCGCTCGACCTGCGCGCGGCGTCGGGCGGACCGGAACCCGACCTCGTTGACGAACCGATGCGCGACCGAGGGGTTGACCGTCACGGTCCAGTGGTCGCGCTGATACTTCTCGTTCCACTTGGCGGAGATGGTGTTCGGGATGTTGAGCCCGTAGAGCAGCAACTGAACCTCACGGGCCAGTTGCTCGGATGCGGTACCGAGCCCGATCGTGGAGCTCTCGTCGATCCATCCGTCGCCCTCGAACAGCGCCGACAGGAACGCGCGCTGCGCCTTGTCGCCAGCGGTCCGCACCCGGTAGGGGACACTCTTGCCGTGCGCGGTCACGTAGTCGAGGCCGTACTCCTCGGAAAGGCGCTTGCGGAACGCCCCGCCCGAGACGACGAACTCCTTGTTGTCGTAGTTGCGGACGTCGACACCGAAAGTCTGCTCCATGAGGCGGGAGTACTCACCGCTCACCTCAGGATCCCAGTTGGCGAACCGGACGCTGTGCTGATGGCCAAGTGAGCCCTCGGCGACGAGATAACCCAGGAGCACAGCCTCATCCTCGGAAAGGCCCTCGCCGTGAGCAGCCTCTGATGCGCCGAAGGTGGCCGACACGAGGTAGTCGCCCGGCCGAATGCTCCCGACCGTCCGCCATGCGATGAATCCGCGCTCGGTAACCACCCGTAGCGGATGATTCTTCGTCGCGGTCACGGTCCGCCCGGATCGCAGCCTGAGCTTGATCACCGGCTTGCGGTTGTTGTGAGTCAATGCCGCGACAGGTTCGAGCTCACCACGCTCGTTGACCATTCTCACGCCGAGTTCCCGGATGTCAGTGACTCGACTGGTGCAACTCGTCGGCTGACCGCATCGCGCGAAGAGTTCCTCGACAGTCTCGAGGCCCATGTCCGTCCAGAGGTGCGTGTCAGCGGTCAGGCACTTACCGCTGCTCTCCGGGCCGTAGATCTCGACGACCCGGCCCCGGGGCAGGCCGCCGACACCCAGCGCGACGTCGAGCGCGATGGAGCTGGTCTGGATCACCGCGGTCTGGATGACCGGCCGCTCCCCCAGTCGCATCACCGAGCCCTTGCCGAACTGTTTATCGATCTGGGCGAGAGCAAGGTCGAGCGCCTTCTCCCGGTCCGGCCCTGCCGCCATCGTTGCCACCCCTGCCTTCGCCGGCGTCTTTCCTGAGCTTCGCGTCACGCGGGACACGCTAGGCGCTGGGTCCGACAGAAAACCAGCCGACGGGCCGCGATCTGTGGACGAGCACCCCGCTGTGGACAATAGCCGAACAGGTGTACGAGTCGGCAAGGAACACGCGGAAGTAACGAATCAGCTGCTCAGCGTAGTCGGGCGGGTACCCGGTCGGGGTAGGCGGCGACCACCGCACGCCACACCACGTGCGTCTGGGCACCGGCGGCGAGCGCCTGCTCGATGGTCCGCCCGTCGAGCTGCGCCAGCACCTGGTCGCGGGCGATGCTGGCCGCGTACCCGGGGCCGAACGCCTCCTCCAGCCGCGCCCAGAAGTCGGTCAGCCGCACGTCGATCAGTCCTCCTCGTCCGGTGCGCTCGCCGGCACCGGCCGCAACGCTAGCGCCAGCAGGGGGGCCACCGCGACCGCCGCCAGCAGGGTCAGCACGGGATATCCCGACACCTGCACGACAAACCCGCTGACCGCGCCGGCCAGCGCGCCGGCCAGCCCCATGAGCAGGTCGGACAGGCCCTGGGCGCTGGGGCGTACCGCGTCCGGCACGGACTCCGACAGCAGCGTGGAACCGGCCACCATGGTCGCCGACCAGCCGAGCCCGAGCAGCACCAGCCCCACGACCAGCCGGGGGGTGTGGTGCCCGGCGGTGCCGGCGACCGCGCAGGCGGCCAGCAGCGTGCCGACCCCGCCGAGGATCACCGCGCGTCGGCCGAACCGGTCGGCGAGCAGACCGACCACCGGCGCCAGCGCGTACATGCCGGCGATGTGCAGGCTCAGCACCAGCCCCACCACCGGCAGCACCTCCTCCACCGGGTGGAACTCCCGCAGGTGCACCGGGGTCATCGCCATCACGGCGACCATCACCAGGTGGCCGATGGCCACGGCGGCCACGCCGAGCCGGGCGGCCGGCCGGGCGCGTACCACCGACCAGGCGGCGCGCAACCCCGCGCCGCGCCGGGCCGACGGCGCCGGCACGGGCTCGGCCGTCACCGGGTCACCAGGCGGCGGCGCGGGGGTGGACCGCGCACCGGCCGCCTCGGGACCGACCTCACCCGGACCGTCGGGGACGGCCGCCGCGAGACGGCGCGCGGTCAGCAGCGGGTCGGGCCGCAACCGGATCAGCAGTACGCCGGCGGCGAGCACGAACGCGGCGGAGCTGAACGCGAACGGGCCGGACAGCGGTGGCAGTCCCCAGCCGCCGGTGACCCGGTCGGCCAGCGCGGCGAAGTTCGGGGCGGCCACCGCGCCGACGGTGGTGGCCCAGACGACCAGGGACAGGTGCCGGGCGCGGCGGGCGGGCGCGGCCAGGTCGACGGCGGCGTAGCGGGCCTGGAGGTTGGCCGCGGACCCGCCGCCGAACAGCAACATGCCGAGGAAGATCAGCGGGATCCACCCGGTCGCCGCGGCCAGCACGATCAGCGTCCCGCCCAGCGCGCCGACGCCGTACGCGACGGCCAGGCCCGGCCGGCGACCGTGCCCGGTGATGATCCGGGTGATCGGTACGGCCAGCAGCGCGCCGCCGACCACGGCGGCGCTCTGTGCCAGGCCGGCCGCGGCGGTGCCGGCGATCTCGGCGACGAGCAGCGCACCGACGGCGAAGCCGATGGTCACCCCGATCCCGCCGAGCACCTGGGTGGTGCAGAGCAGGCGCAGGGTACGCCGCTGGAGCGACGCGACGTCAACGGGCGCCATCGTCGGTGTGCTCAGGTCGGTGGCCAACGAACCGCTCCTCGGTAAGGGGTTCCGATCCTGACGCACCCTACGACGGCGATCGCCGGGGCGTCCGACGGGCGGTCAACGGGTGAGCGCGCGGGCGGCGACGGTGAGGTCGGCGACGAGGCCGTCGTAGGCGATGTCCTGGTTGTCGGCGCGCAGCACCGCCGACGGGTGGATGGTGGCCAGCACCCGGGCGCTGGCGTCGCCCCGGCCGAAGACGATCCGCGAGGCGTCCCGGTGCAGCTCGCAGCCTCGGCAGCCGGCTGCGGCGGCGCGACAGGTCGTCGCATCCTGGTCAGGCGCTGAACCCGGCGGGTGGGGCAGGGCGGGCCGCGCGGGCCAGGGCGTCGGCCAGCGCCGGCAGGTCCTCCTCGTCCAGCGGGCTGACGGTGATCCGCAGCGCGGGCGGGCCGGCGATACGGTAGAGCGCGCCCGGGGCGGCCAGCCAGCCGGCGTCCCGCAGCACGGTCGCGGCGAGGGTCTCGTCGGCCACCGGCAGCCACACGTTGATGCCGCTGCGGCCGTGGGCGGGCAGGCCACGGGTGGCCAGGGCGGCGACCAGGCCGTCGCGCCGCCGTTCATAGCTGTCGGCGGCCCGCTCGATGGACGCGGTCACCGCCGGGTCGTGCCAGAGCGAGAGCACCAGCCGTTGCAGCACGGTGGATACCCAGCCGGCACCGACCCGGGCCCGTCCGGCCACCCGGGCCACCGTGGTCTCGTCCCCGGCCAGCACGGCCAGCCGCAGGTCGGGGCCGAACGGTTTGCTGACCGAACGGAGGAAGGCCCAACTGCCGGTCGCGCCGGCCAGCGGGTGCAGTGGCACCCGGGCCAGTTCGGCGGCGTGGTCGTCCTCGATCAGCAGCAGGTCGGCGTACTCGGCGAGCAGGGCGCGCAGCGCGGCGGCCCGGTCGGCGGAGACGGCCGCGCCGGTGGGGTTCTGCGCCCGGCTGGTCACCACCAGCGCCCGCGCTCCGGCGGCGAGCGCGGCGGCCACCCCGGCGACCATCGGCCCGTCGTCGTCGACCGGTACGCCGATCGGCCGCATCCCCAGGGCGGCGATCAGGTCGAGGAGGCTGGCCCAGCCCGGGTCCTCCACGGCGACCGCGTCGCCGGGCCGCAGGTGCGCGCCGAGCAGGCGTTCGATGCCGTCCAGTGCGCCGCCGGTGAGGGTCACCTCGGCCGGGGGGACCCCGTCGGCAGCCAGTCGTGCCCGGGCTGCCTCGGCGACCTCCGGCAGCACGCCGACGTCGGGGTAGCCGACCGGCGTACCGGCGGATTCGGCCAGCCGGGCCAGGTGCGGGCCGAGCGGGGGCAGCAGCCGGGTGTCGGGCTCACCGGCGGACAGGTCCCGCAGCCCGGGGGCGGGAGGTGGGCGCAGGGCGGCGCGGCGGGCGGCGACCGGCGGGCGGGGGCGTACCCGGGTGCCGTGCCGGCCTGCGGTGACGACCAGGCCGCGTCGGCGCAGGTCGGCGTAGGCGCGCGAGACGGTGGCCGGGCTGACGGCCAGGTCGGCGGCGAGTGTGCGGACCGGCGGCAGCGGGTCACCGGGGACGAGGGTGGCGTGGCGGATGCCCGATTCGATGCTGGCCGAGATCTCGGCGGCCGTCGCACCGGTCACCTGATAGCGTGCTGACACAAAAAAGAGATCGTACTAGAACAAAGGTGGGAGCATGTACACGCCGACCGCCCGCACCACCGCCAGCCGCTCCCGGGAGCGGATGAGCTACGACCGCGACGCCGCGCACGCGGTGCTCGACGAGGCGTACCACTGCGCGCTCGCCTTCACCGTGGACGGTGCGCCCCGCGTCCTGCCCACCCTGCACGTCCGCGTCGGCGACACCCTCTATCTGCACGGCTCCACCGGCAGCCGGCCGCTGCTGGCCGCCCGCGGCGACGGCCTGCCGGTCTGCGTGGCGGTCACCCTGCTGGACGGCCTGGTCTACGCCCGGTCCCAGTTCCACCACAGCGCCAACTACCGATCTGTGATCGCGCACGGCACCGCCCACCTGGTCACCGACACCGGCCTGCGGGCCGAGGTCTTCACCGCTCTGATGGAGAAGATCGGCGCCGGTCGCGCCGCGCAGAGCCGCCCGCCGAGCCGGCGGGAACTGGCCGAGACCGCCCTGCTGGGCCTCCCGCTGCGCGAGGTCTCCGTCCGCTCGCGCACCGGCGGCGTCCGCGACGAACCCGCCGACCTGGCGCTGCCCTACTGGGCCGGGGTGGTGCCGCTGCGGCTGACCGCCGGGTTGCCGCAACCCGACACCGGGGTCACCGCGCCGATGCCGGCGTACCTGCGACCGGCCACCACGCCATGGCACGAGCCGGCCGTGCTGCACGGCACGCACGTCCGGCTGGAACCGCTGGACCTGTCGCACACCGACGAGTTGTACGCGGCCACCACCGACCCGGAGGTCTGGCGGCACCTGGGCGTCCCCCAGCCGACCGATCCGGAGGCGCTGCGCGACGGGATCGCGACGGCCCTGGCCGCCCAGCACCGTGGCGAGCGGGTCGCCTGGGCGCAACGGTGCGCGGTGACCGGGGCCGTCGTCGGCGCCACCTCGTACTACGAGATCGACGACGACCGGCGGTCGGTGGCCATCGGCTACACCTACCTCGGGCGGCCCTGGTGGCGTACCGGGATCAACACCGAGGCGAAGCTGCTGCTGCTCGGCCGCGCCTTCGACGACCTGGACGCGGTCCGGGTGGTCTGGCACACCGACATCCGCAACGAGCGCTCGCAGCGGGCCATCGAACGGCTCGGCGCCACCCGGGAAGGCGTACTGCGGATGCACCGGCAGCGGCCGGACGGCTCGTGGCGGGACACCGTGCAGTACTCGATGACCGCCGACGAGTGGCCGAACGCACAGGTCAGGCTGCGGGAAAGGCTTCTCGGGCGCTGTTCCTCGGCTTCGGATTCAAGCTCGCTCAGGGCTGAGGGCACTCGGTGTCGTTGTTTGTAAGGAAGGGTCCCCTGCTAACGCCTGCGGTATAGCAGGGGACCCTTCCTTACACCGGCGGGCGCGAGGTGCCGCGAGGCGAGAACGGGCGCGAGGTGACGCGGCGGGCGTCAGGTGCCGTCGCCGCCGCCTCCACCGCCGCCTCCGACACCCGCTCCGCCGGCCGTGCCGCCCAGGCCGAACCCGGGCGTGATCGGCCGGTCGGGCGGGCGGCTGACGTGGGCGGACTCGGTGATGGTGGCCGACCAGTCGGCCTGCGCTGCCGCTGCCGCGTGCCGGTTGATCGCCTCGCGCAGCCAGCCGTCCACGATGGAGATCCAGTCGCGCTGACCGGCGTCGGCGTGCCAGATGCGGAACCGGCTGATGCTGGTGTGGGTGATCCCGGCCAGCGCCAGCCGGCGGTCGCACCAGAGGATCACCTCGAGGCCGGCGGAGTTGGCCACGAAGATCACCTCCAGCTCGGTGATCGGCCCGGCGTAGAGCGGCCCCACCCAGAAACCCCACCGCTGGTGCAGCGGCAGGGTCTGCTCCACCCCGGGCAGCCGCCCGTCGACCAGCCCCGACTGGCGCACGCTGAACCCGAGCGTGTCCAGCGCGGCCAGGACGTGCTGCTGGGTGGGCAGCGGATGGACGAAGACCGGCACCATGGCGCCCTGGTCCAGCGCCGGGTCGAGCGCCACCTCGGTCCGCAGCCCCATCCGCAGGCTGAGCAGCGGCGCCCCGCCGTACGTGGTCACCGGCGTCTCCCACGGCAGCGGGAACTCGAACGGGATCGACCGCGCCCGACCGGCCCGCAGCACCAGCGCGTCGGCCACCTGTGCCTGGTGGAACTGCACCAGCCGCCGAGGGGCCTCCGGGTCGTCCGGCTCGACCGAGCTGACCAGGCCGAGCCGGACGTGCAGGACCGGCACGTCCACCGCACCGGCGATCAGGTTCACCCGCCCCGGCAGACGCAGGCCGGGACGGGTGCTCGGATTGGCCAGCGCGGTCTGCACCGTCAGGCCCGTACCGCCCGGTGACACCCCCGTCAGCCGCATCCGCGTCGCTCCTACCTCAGGCGGCGTACCGCGCGCGGGATCGGATCGGTCTCGTCGTCGAACTCCCCGATGACCTCCTCCAGCAGGTCCTCCAGGGCGACGAAGCCGACCGGCCGGGCCGGACCACCACCGTTGCGCACCATCGCGAGCTGGGATCGGCGGGCCCGCATCACGGCCACCGCCTCGGTCACCGTGGCCGTGCCGGGCAGCGTGATCGCCTCGTTCATCAGGTCCACCGCCCGGGCCTCGGGTCGCACGGCGGTGGCCCGCACCGCCTCCCGTACGTGCACCAGACCGCAGACGTCACCGGCGGCGTCCAGCACCGCCAGGCGGGACCGGCCACTGTCCCGGCTGACCTGCTCGATCCGGTCCACCGGGTCCTCCCGGCGTACCGTCACCATCCGGTCGAAGGGCTCCATCACCTGCGCCACGGTCGTCGCCTGCAACTGGAGCATGCTGGTCAGCAACTCGTGCTGCGCGGCACCGAGCAGCCCGTGCTCGTGCGACTGCTCCAGCAGCATCCGCAACTCGTCCGGGCCGTGCACCTGGGCCAACTGGTCCTGCGGGTTGACCTTGAACAGCCGCAGCATCGCGTTGGCCACCGCGTTGAGCACCGACAGCACCGGCCGGGCCACCCGGGCGAAGGCCCGGAACGGCAGGGCCAGCAGCAGCGCGGACCGCTCCGGGTGGGTGATCGCCCAGGACTTCGGCGCCATCTCGCCGACCACCAGGTGCAGGAAGGTGACCAGGCTCAGCGCGAAGATCAGCGCGATCACGTGGCTGGCGCCGTACGGCAGGCCGACGGCGTGCAGCAGCGGCGCCAACAGCCGTTCGATCGCCGGCTCGGCAAGCGCACCGAGGCCCAGCGTGCACAGGGTGATGCCGAGCTGCGCGCCGGCCAGCATCAGCGACAGCTCGCGTACGCCGTCCAGGGCGGCCTTCGCCGCCCGCCCGCCGCCGGCCGCCGCCTGCTCCAGGCGGTACCGCTTGCTCGCCACCAGGGCGAACTCGGCGGCCACGAAGAACCCGTTGAGCGCCAGCAGGACCACCGAGGTGATCAGCGCGAATCCGGTACTCACGCGCCCACCTCCTCGGGCCCGCCGGTGACCTGGAGACGGACCGAGTCGGCCACGTGCCGGTCCACCGCGAGCACCTCGACCAGGGCGCGCAGCCCCGGACCGTGGTCGCCGTCGGCCGGCAGGCTGATCTTCAGCCGGTCACCGACCTCGGGTACCCGCCCCAGCTCCCGCATCACCAGCCCGGAGAGGGTGTCGTACTCGGGGCCCTCGGGCAGGGCGATGCCGGTGCTGTCGGCGACCTCGTCGATGCGCCAGCGCGCCGGCACCACCCACGAGCCGTCCTCCTGCCGCGCCGGAGCCCGCTCCGGCGGGTCGTCCTCGTCGCGGATCGGGCCGACCAGCTCCTCGGCGATGTCCTCCAGCGTGATGACGCCCGCGAAGCCGCCGTACTCGTCGACCACGCAGGCGAGCTGCCGGTGCCCGGACCGGAGCCGGTCCAGCACGGTGGGCAGCGGCAACGTCTCGGGTACCAGCAGCGGCGCTCCGGCGACCGTGCTGACCGGGGTGCAGGCGCGCTGCGCCGGGGGCACCCGGAGCACATCGGCGATGCCGATCACACCGACCAGGTCGTCGACGCCCTCGGTGCCGCGTACCGGGAACCGGGAGCGCCCGGTGTCGAGCAGCTCGACCACCCGGCTGATCGGATCCTGGGCCAGGACGGTGTGGACGTCGACCCGGGGCACCATCGCCTCGCCGGCGGTCAGCTGGCGGAAGTCGAGCCCCCGGTCCAGCAGCTCGGACATCTCGGCGTCCAGGTGGCCGCCCTGCCGCGACTCGGCGATGATCTGCTCCAGGTCCTCCGGGGTGGCGCCGCTGGGCAGTTCCTCGATCGGCTCGATGCCGACCCGACGCAGCAGCCGTACCGCGGCCCGGTCGAACAGCTTGATGAGCGGCCCGGCGACCGCCAGGTAGACCAGGGTGGAGCGGGCCAGGGCCCGGGCCACCGGCTCGGGGCGGGCGATGGCCAGGTTCTTGGGGGCCAGCTCACCCACCACCATCTGCACCACGGTCGCGATGACCAGGGCCAGCGCCACCGACAGCGGAAGGCTGACGGCGGTGGACACGCCGGAGACGCCGAGCAGCTCGGCCAGGCCGGCACCGAGGTAGGGCTCGGCGAGGTAACCGACCAGCAGGGTGGTGACGGTGATGCCGAGCTGGGCGCCGGAGAGCATGAACGACAGCCGTCCGGTGACCTCCAGGGCACGGGCGGAAGCCTGGTCGCCCTCGTCGGCGCCCTGCTTGAGCTTGCCCCGGTCGACCGCGACGTAGCCGAACTCCTGCGCGACGAAGTAGCCCGTCGCGACGGTCAGAACAATGATCAGTACGAGACCGACGGTGATCAACACGGGAGGCTCAGGGCTCCCGGTGTCGTCGGGTCGGGTGGATGCCGGGGCTTACCCGGCTGGCTACTGCTGCCCTCCTGGGCAGAAGAGTCGATCATCCCGTCATTCTACCGGCGAGGACGCCCGCCTCGCGGGTTGTGAAGGCACCCCGTCACCGCTCGGCCAGGTCGTCGGCCTCCAGCAGTTGCCGGTCCAGTCGCCCGCTGCGGTACGCCGCCCTGCCGATCATCTGCGCGGCGACCGGCGCGGTGGCCAACTGGAATACACCGACCAACGCGATCATCCCGAGGTCGGAGACCGTTCGCAGCCGCAGCCCCACCCCCAGCAGCAGGAGCAGGACGCCGAGCACCTGCGGCTTGGTGGCCGCGTGCATCCGGGTCGGCGCGTCCGGGAACCGCACCACGCCGATCGCGGCGGCCAGGCTCAGCAGCGCACCGGCGATCAGGCTGGTCGCGCCCAGCCAGTCGGCGACCGCGCCGGGCGTCACCCCGTCCAGCCAGTCGGCGGCCGACACCCCGGTCGCCCAGGCGGTGGCCGTCACGGCTTCTCCCGCACGGCGAAGCGGACCATCGACACCGAGCCGACGAAACCGAGCAGGCCGAGCGCCACCAGCACCGGCAACGTGGTGGCGTGCCGGTTGATCGCCGCCTCCGCGCCGACCGCGCCGATCATCGTGGCCAGCAGCATGTCGGCGGCGATCACCCGGTCCAGCAACGACGGTCCCCGGTAGAGCCGGGCGAGGGCGAGCAGCGCGGTCACCGACAGCAGACCGGCCAGTACGACGATGAAGACGGTGTTCACGAGGGCTCCTTGTCGGCCGGGTCGGCGCGCAGGCGACGGACCTCGGCCGTCGAACCCACCGCCTCGATGATCCGTTGTTCCACGGCGCGTACCTGCTCGCGTGCGGCGGCGAGGTCACTGCGTCGACGTACGTCCAGCACGTGCGCGTAGAGCGTCGCGCTGGCCCGGTCCACGTCCACGATCAACGTGCCCGGCACCAGCGAGAGCGCCTCGGCGGTGAGGGCCAGGTTGAGGTCGGTGCGCACCCGCAGCCGGACCGCCACGATGGCCGAGTGGGGCACGTACCCGGGCTGCACCGCGATCCGGGCGACGTGCACGCTGGCCCGGACCAGGTCGACGACGAACCGGACCGCGAACACCAGCAGCCCCCGGGGCCGGAGCCGCCCGGCGAAGGTCACCGGCGGGAGCGGGAAGAACACCAGCACCGCAGTGCCGAGCAGGATCCCGCCCAGCAGATTACCCCAGGTGAACTCGCCCCAGAGCAGGTTCCAGACCAGCACCAGCCAGCCGACCGCGATGGCCTGGTCCCGCCATCGGCCCGCCCGGCCGCGCACGTCCCGGCCCGGCCCGTCGGCCGACCCGTCGCCGGGGTCGGTCCCGGTCACGGCGGACCGTCCGGCAGTACGGCATGGATGTACGGGGTCCGGTCGCGCAGGTCGACGGCGGCGCCGGTGGTCACGTCGAACAGCGGGCCCGCCACCACGGTCAGCGATACCCCGAGCGCCACCAGGGCGACGGTGGCCCCGACGGTCAGCGCGGGCAGCGGGGCGGTCGGTTCGACGGTCTGGCAGGGCGTACGCCAGAACGCCAGGTTCCACACCCGACTGGCCACGTACAGGGTGAGCAGGCTGGTCAGCGTGCCCACCGCCACCAGCGTCCAGGGCAGCACGCCCCCGACGGCCACGCCCGCCTGGAGCAGCCCGAGCTTGCCGAGGAAGCCGGAGAACGGCGGGATTCCGGCGAGGTTCATCGCCGAGACGAAGAAGAGCACGCCGAGCAGTGGCGTCACCCGGGCCAGCCCGCCGAGCCGCCGCAGGTCGGTGCTGCCGGTGCGTTGTTCGATCAGGCCGGCGACCAGGAACAGGGTGGTCTGGATGGTGATGTGGTGGACCACGTAGAAGATGGCACCGACCAGCCCGGCGACGGTGCTGAGCCCCACCCCGAAGATCATGTAGCCGATGTGGCTGACCAGCGTGAACGAGAACAGCCGTTTCAGGTCCGACTGGGCCACCGCGCCGAGGATGCCGACCAGCATGGTCAGCCCGGCCACCACCATCAGCAGCTTGCCGGCCTGCTCACCGGGGAAGAGGAGGGTCTGGGTCCGGATGATCGCGTACACGCCGACCTTGGTGAGCAGGCCGGCGAAGACCGCGGTGACCGGCGCCGGGGCGGTCGGATAGCTGTCGGGCAGCCAGGCCGACAACGGGAAGACCGCCGCCTTGATCCCGAACGCCAGCAGCAGCATCAGTTGCAGGCTCAGCCGGACGCCCTCGGGCAGCCCGTCGAAGCGGGCCGCCAGGTGGGCCAGGTTGAGCGTGCCGGTGGCCGCGTACACCAGGCCGACCGAGATCAGGAAGATCATCGAGGCCAGGACGTTGACCACCACGTACGTCGAGCCGGTGCGGATGCGCAGTCGGGTGCCGTTCAGCGTGATCAGGACGAAGCTGGCGGCGAGCAGCATCTCGAAACTGACGAAGAGGTTGAACAGGTCACCCGCGAGGAAGGCGTTCGTCACGCCGGCGGTCAGCACCAGGTAGGTGGGGTGGAAGATGGCCAGCGGCGCAGACTCGCCGGTCTCCGCCTGGCCCTGGCCGATCGAGTAGAGCAGCACGCACAGGGTCACCGCCGAGGAGACCACCAGCATCAACGCGGCCAACTGGTCGGCCACCAGCACGATGCCGACCGGCGCCGGCCAGGCCCCGATCTGCACCACCGCCGGCCCGTACCGGTACGCGTGCACCAGCAGCAGCACCGCCACCACCAGTGTGGTGGCCAGGCAGCTCACGCTGACCACGCGCTGCGGCACCGGCCACTTCGCCAGCAGCAGGGTCAGTGCCGCGCCCAGCAACGGCAGCAGCACCGGCAACGGCACCAGGGCGGTCATCGGCGCCTCCGGCGGGGCGGCGCGTACCGGCTCATCCCAGGCCCTCCTCGCGGCGCTGCCACGGCGCGGGCACGTCGACCTGCTCGGGGTCGCTCTCCGGCGGTTCACCGCCGAGGTCTGCGGTGGAGACCTCCTTGCGCGCCGCGCGGCGCACGATCTGCTGGTCCTCAAGGTCGTCGGGCACCTCGTCGTCGCCGGTCAGGTACCAGCTGCGGTAGCTGATGGCCAGCAGGAAGGCGGTGAACCCGAAGGTGATGACGATGGCGGTGAGCACCATGGCCTGGGGCAGGGTGTCGCTCATCCGCTCCGGTTCGGTGACCCCGGCGATCGGCGCCCGCCCGGACCGTCCACCAAAGATGATCAGCAGGTTGACGCCGTTGCCGATCAGGATGATGCCGAGCAGGACCCGACTCAGGCTGCGCTCCAGCAGCAGGGTCACCCCGCAGCCGACGAGTACCCCGATCGCCACGAACGAGACCAGGTTGGCGTCGGCGCTCACCGGGTGCCCCCCCGACGCTCCACGGCGAGCCCACCATCGGGTCCACCGGCCGCCTCGATGTGCCGGTCCACCTCGGCGCCGAGACTGCGCAGCACGTCCAGCGCCAACCCGATCACCACCAGATAGACGCCGATGTCGAAGAAGAGCGAGGTGATCAGGTAGAAGTCGCCGATCACCGGCAGCCAGAGGTCGATCCGCGTGCTCTGCAGCACGGTGCCGCCGGCCAGCAGCGAGGCCACCGCGCCGCCGACCGCCAGACCCAGACCGGCGCCGAGCACGGTGCCGGCGGAGATCGGTGCGGCCTCGGCCAACTCGTACCGGCCGCCCGCGAGGTAGCGCATGGTCAACGCCAGGCTGGCGACCAGGCCACCGGCGAAGCCGCCACCAGGGGCGTTGTGGCCGGAGAACAGAAGGTAGAACGAGAACAGCACGGCGGTGTGGAAGATCAGCCGGGTGACCACCTCCAGCACGATCGAGCGGTTGCGCTCGATCAGCGTGGCGCCGCCACGCAACCAGATCGGCCGCCCGGCCACGCTCTCGCCCCGGTCGGCGTCCAGGCGGCGGGGACGGGGGCCGGTGCGGGACTGCTGGAAGATCAGGCTGGCCACCCCGGTCGCCGCGGCCACCAGCACCGCCAGCTCGCCCAACGTGTCCCAGGCCCGGATGTCGACGAGCGTCACGTTCACCACGTTGCGGCCGTACCCCCCCTCGACGGCGAAGCGGGGGAATTCCTCGGAGATGGTGCGCGTGTGCCGGGCCGCCGTCGCGGCCAGGGCGAGTCCGGCCACGGTGAGGCCGACCAGGACACCGATCGACCGGCGGATCCAGCGGCTGCGGCGCAGTGGGCGCACCGAGAACCGTTCCGGCAGGCGACGCAGCACGAGCACGAAGACCGCGATCGTCATGCTCTCCACCAGGAACTGGGTGAGCGCCAGGTCGGGCGCGCCGTGCAGCACGAAGACCATCGCGGTGCCGTAGCCGGTCACCCCGACCAGCAGCATCGCGGTGAGCCGGCGGCGGGCCCCGACGGCGAGCAGCGCCGCCATCGCGATCACCAACAGCACCACCGGTTGCGCGGGCGAGCCCCACAATTTCAGGGCCTGCTCCCACGGCCGGATCACCAGCAGCACGCCGCCCGGCACGGCGGACAGCACGATCAGGATGAGACCGAGGTACTGCGGCAGCGAACCCCGCTGGGTGACGCTGGTGACGTCCACGGCGGTCCGGTCGAAGCGGTGGACGAGCCACTCGTAGCCCTGCTGCCCGGTGACCGGCGACCGCAGCCGGGCCAGCGCCGGAGCCAACGGACCACGCAGCAGGAACAGCACCGCGCCGCCGGTGAGGGCCAGCGCGGAGAGGCCGAGCGCGAGATTGAGGCCCGGCCAGAGGGTCAGGTGCGCGTGGACCGGTCCGAGGAGTCGCGCGTACGGGCGGATCACATGGTCCAGTGCGCCGGCCGCCGGCCCGGCGACGAGTCCCGCCCCGGCGAGCACGGCCGGCGGCACCAGCATCGCCGTCGGGATCCGGCCCAGGTCGGTCGGGGCCCGACCGGGACGGGTGCCGAACGCGCCCCAGATGAACCGGAGGCTGTAGGCGACCGTGAGGACGGTGCCGACGACAAGCACAGCCAGGGCCGCCGGGCGGTCGGTGAAGGCGGCGAAGATCGCCTCCTTGGCGACGAAGCCGACCAGCGGCGGCACCCCCGCCATGGAGGCGGCGGCGAGCCCGGCCACCACCGCCAGGTACGGGGCACGCCGGCCCAGGCCGGACAGCTTCCGCAGGTCACGGGTCTGCGCGCCGTGGTCGATCACACCGACCACGAGGAACAGCGCCGCCTTGAACAGGGCGTGCGCGACCAGCATCGCCACGCCGGCCAACGCGGCGTCCGGGGTGCCCACCCCGATCGCCACCGCCACCAGGCCGAGCTGGCTGAGCGTGCCGTACGCCAGCAGCAGTTTCAGGTCGGTCTGCCGCAGCGCGGCCCAGCCGCCCATCACCATGGTGGCCAGCCCGGCGACCAGCACCACCGGACGCCACGGGCCCACCTGCGCCAGCACCGGGGCGAGCAGGCCGAGCAGGTACACGCCGGCCTTCACCATGGCTGCCGCGTGCAGGTAGGCGCTGACCGGCGTCGGTGCCGCCATCGCCACCGGCAGCCACGACGTGAACGGCAGCAGGGCCGACTTGGACAGCGCCCCGAGCAGGATCAGCAGCACCGCGACGACCAGGTACGCCCCGCCGGGCAGCGGGTGCTGCGACAGTTCCGACAAGCGGTAGGTGCCGGCGTGGTGGCCGAGCATGATGAACCCGACCAGCATGGCCAACCCGCCGAACGTGGTCACGGTCAACGCCTGGGCGGCGGCCCAGCGGGCGGAACGCCGCTCGGCGCTGTGCCCGATCAGCAGGTACGAGAAGACCGTGGTCAGTTCCCAGCAGACGTAGAGCAGCAGCAGGTCGTCGGCGAAGACCAGGCCGAGCATGGCCCCGGCGAAGCCGACCACCACCCCGACGAACTGGGCCGTGCCGACGGCCGGCGGCGGGAAGTACCGCGCGCTGTAGACCAGCACCAACGCGCCGACACCGCCGATCAGCAGCGTCATCACCCAGGACAGGGTGGTGGTCCGGAAGGCCAGGTCGAGCCCGAGCTTCGGGATCCACGGGTACGTCTCGACCACCGCACCGCCGTCGACCACGTCGGGTGTACGGAACACCGCCCAGCCGAACGCGGCGGCCGGCGCCAGCGCCAGCGGATAGCAGGCGCGTGCACCCCACCGGCGGACCAGCAGCGGTGCCGCCAGCGCCACCACGAGGTGCAGGATCAGCAGTACGAGCACGCGCGCTCCCGGTCGAGGTGGCAGCGGCGCCTGTTCCGCGTGCATGGCGCCTACCTGCGATCAGACGACATCCGCAGGGCGCAATAGGCGGTTTTGTCGAAAAAAGCCCACATTCACCTTTGTCCGGCGCGCATGCACCAGGAAGTGGGCCATTGGCAGCGGCCGCCGGGACCGCCCGCCCTACCCGGCGCGGGTCTCGACCATCAGGTCCGGTCGGCCGAGTTGCCGTGCCGCCTTGTTGACCAGCCGCTGCGCGGCGGCGAGGGAGCGTACGGAGAGTAGCTGGCCTCTGCTCTCACGGCGGAGCACGAAATAGTGCACGGCAACGCGCACCCGGGCCCGGTCGGCGGCGCTGGCCTGGGCAGTGGAGACGACCAACTCCCGTAGGCAGCCGGCGAGACGCTCAGCCAGCTCAAGATCGGGGCCGTGCAGGCCAGCACGGAGAGTGGCGACATGACTGTCGACCTTGCGAATGAGGACGTCGGTGCCGGACCCTGGACTCCGCTCCTCCACGTCCATCCGACCTCCTCGCCGCGCGCCACACCGCGAGTGAAGTTACTTTATGTTGCAGGATGCGAGCAAGCAGTTAAGTAAGACTTAACGGATTCAACGGCCATGACGCCTGCAACGCCTTAAACCGGCATACCTCTCCACGGCCGTACCCCGGCGATGCCGGTCACCGGGGGCAGTATGGGGTCGTGGCGGATTCCAGCGGTGGGTCGACCGGGGTGCTCTCCCGCTTCGGTCCGGCGACCCGGGAGTGGTTCGGGACGGCCTTCGCCGCGCCCACGGCGGCGCAGACCGGCGCCTGGACGGCGGTCGCGGCCGGGCAGCACGCCCTGGTGGTGGCGCCGACCGGTTCCGGCAAGACCCTTGCCGCCTTCCTCTGGTCGCTCGACCGGCTGGCCCGCGAGCCGGCCCCGGCCGACCCCCGGCGCCGGTGCCGGGTGCTCTACGTCAGCCCGCTCAAGGCGCTCGCGGTCGACGTCGAACGAAACCTGCGCGCACCCCTGGCCGGCATCCGGCAGGCCGCCACCCGGCTCATGCTCCCCCCGCCGGAGATCACCGTCGGCATGCGGACCGGCGACACCCCGGCCGACGAGCGGCGGGCCTTCGCCCGAACCCCGCCGGACATCCTGATCACCACTCCGGAGTCGCTGTTTCTGCTGCTCACCTCCGCCGCGCGGGACGCGCTGCGGGGTGTCGAGACGGTGATCGTCGACGAGGTGCACGCGGTCGCGGGCACCAAACGCGGCGCCCACCTCGCGCTCTCCCTGGAGCGTCTCGACGAGTTGCTGCCCACCCCGGCGCAGCGGATCGGGCTCTCCGCCACCGTCCGGCCGGTCGACGAGTGCGCCCGGTTCCTCGGCGGGGCCCGCCCGGTCGACGTGGTGGCCCCGGTCAGCGCCAAGACGATCGAGGTCAGCGTCCAGGTCCCGGTAGAGGACATGACCCGCCTCGACGAGCAGGAACAGCCGGAGGACGAGCTCGGCGGCCCCCGGTCGGCGTCGATCTGGCCTGCCGTCGAGGAACGCGTCTACTCGCTGATCCGGGCACACCGCTCGACGATCGTCTTCACCAACTCCCGACGCAGCGCCGAGCGCTTCTGCGCCCGCCTCAACGAGCTCGCCGTCGAGGAGAGCAGCGAGGAGCAGGCCGGTGGGTCGGTGCCGCCGACCGGGCGGCTGGTCCGGACCTCAGCGGAGATGATGGCCCGGGCCGGGGCGGTGGCCGGCGCCCCGCCGGTGATCGCCCGCGCGCACCACGGCAGCGTCTCCCGGGAGGAACGCCGGCACATCGAGGAGTCGCTCAAGGCCGGGCAACTCCCGGCCGTGGTCGCCACCTCCAGCCTCGAACTCGGCATCGACATGGGCGCCGTCGACCTGGTGGTGCAGATCGAGGCGCCGCCCAGCGTGGCCGCCGGCCTGCAACGCGTCGGCCGGGCCGGGCACCAAATCGGCGCGGTGTCCCGAGGGGTGGTGCTGCCCAGGCACCGGGGCGACCTGCTCTCCTGTGCCGTGGTCGCCGAGCGGATGGGCGACGCCGCGATCGAGGAGCTGCACCATCCACGCAACCCGCTCGACGTGCTCGCCCAGCAGATCGTCGCGATGGTCGCGCTGGACGAGTGGCCGGTGGCCGACCTGGCGGCGGTGGTCCGCCGGGCGGCGCCCTTCGCCGAGCTGCCCGACTCCGCGCTGCACGCCGTGCTCGACATGCTCTCCGGCCGCTACCCGTCGACCGCCTTCGCCGAGCTGCGTCCCCGCCTGGTCTGGGACCGCGCCACCGACCTGCTGACCGGCCGGCCGGGCGCCCAACGACTCGCGGTGACCAGCGGCGGCACCATCCCCGACCGGGGCCTGTTCGGCGTCTTCCTGGCCGGCGCCGAACGCGCCGCCCGGGTCGGCGAGCTGGACGAGGAGATGGTCTACGAGTCCCGGGTGGGCGACGTCTTCCTGCTGGGTTCGTCGTCCTGGCGGATCGAGGAGATCACGCCGGACCGGGTGCTGGTCTCCCCCGCACCCGGCCAGGCCGCGAAGATGCCGTTCTGGAAGGGCGACCAACCGGGCCGTCCGTTCGAGCTGGGCCGGGCCATCGGTGCCCGGGTCCGCGGCCTGCTGCGCCAGGGCGACGAGGAGGCGACCGCCGCGCTGCGCGCCACCGGCCTGGACGACTGGGCCGCCGGCAACCTGATGGCGTACCTGCGCGAGCAGCAGGCCGCCACCCGCGCCCTGCCCGACGACCGGACGGTGGTGGTCGAGCGCTTCCGCGACGAGCTCGGCGACTGGCGACTGGCGGTGCACAGCGTGCTCGGCGCGCGGGTCAACGCGCCGTGGGCACTGGCCGTCGGCCGTCGACTTGCCGAGCGGTACGGCGTGGACGCCCAGGTCCTGCCCGCCGACGACGGCATCGTGGTACGCCTGCCGGACACCGCAGACACGCCGCCCGGCGCCGACGTGGTGGCGTTCGACCCCGAGGAGATCGTCCAGCTCGTGGAGGAGTCGGTCGGCACCTCGGCGCTGTTCGCGGCCCGGTTCCGGGAGTGCGCCGCGCGATCGCTGCTGCTGCCCCGCCGCGACCCGCGTCGCCGCCAGCCGCTGTGGCAGCAGCGGCAACGCGCCGCCCAACTGCTCGACGTCGCCCGCGAGTACGCCGACTTCCCGGTCACCCTGGAAGCCGCCCGGGAATGCCTCCAGGACGTCTTCGACCTGCCTGCGCTGACCCAGGTGATGCGGGACCTGGCCGGTCGACGAGTCCGGCTCGTCGAGGTGGAGACCCCGCGCCCGTCGCCGTTCGCCCGCTCACTGCTCTTCGGGTACGTCGGCGCCTTCCTCTACGAGGGCGACTCGCCACTGGCGGAGCGCCGGGCGGCGGCGCTGGCGCTCGACTCGGCCCTGCTGGGCGAGTTGCTCGGTCGGGTCGACCTGCGCGAGTTGCTCGACGCCGAGGTGCTCGCCGAGACCGAGCGGCAGTTGCGCTGGCTCACCCCGCAACGTCGTCCCCGCGACGCCGAGGACGTGGTCGAGCTGCTGCGCCAGATCGGCGACCTGAGCGACGACGAGCTGGGCGTACGCGGGGTGCCGGTGGAGTGGCTGACCGAGCTGGCCGCCGCCCGACGGGTGCTACGGGTCCGCGTCGCCGGGCAGGACCGCTGGGTCGGGGCGGAGGACGCCGGCCGGCTGCGGGACGCGTTGGGAGTGGCGCTGCCGGTGGGTGTCGCCGAGGCGTACCTCGAACCGGTCGCCGATCCACTCGGTGACCTGGTCGCCCGGTACGCCCGTACGCACGCGCCGTTCGCGGCGAGCACCTGCGCGGCCCGGTTGGGGCTGGGCGTCTTCGTGGTGGAGCAGGCGTTGCGTCGGTTGGGGGCCACCAGCCGGGTGGTCTCCGGCGAGTTCACCCCGGAGTCGGTCGGCGCCCAGTGGTGCGACGCCGAGGTGCTGCGCATGTTGCGTCGCCGTTCGCTCGCCGCGCTACGCCGCGAGATCGAGCCGGTGCCGCCCCGGGCGCTGGCCACCTTCCTGCCCCGCTGGCAGCAGGTCGGCTCGTCGGCGCGGGGAGTCGAGGCGGTGGCCGCCGCGGTGGAGCAGTTGCAGGGCGTCTCGGTGCCCGCCTCGGCCCTGGAACGGCTGGTGCTTCCGGCCCGGGTGGCCGACTACTCCCCCGCCCAGCTCGACGAGCTGTGCGCCAGCGGCGAGGTGCTGTGGACGGGCGCGGGTGCGATCTCCGGTGGCGACGGCTGGGTCGGCCTGGCGTACGCGGACGCCGCCGCGCTGCTGCTGCCGCCGACGGACGGCACGCTGGCGCGTACGCCCCTGCACGACGCGGTGTTGGACGCGCTCGGTGACGGGCAGGCGATGTTCTTCCGTCCGCTGGCCGACCGGGTCGGGTCCACCGACGACGCCGCGCTGACAGCGGTGATCTGGGAACTGGTCTGGTCCGGTCATCTCACCAACGACACGCTGGCGCCGCTGCGGGCGCTGCTCGGCGGCGGTGGCGCGCACCGGTCCCGACCGAGCGCCGCGCAGGGCCGCTACCGGCGATCGGGGCGGGTGGCCCTGCCGGCCCGGGGTGGCCCGCCGACGGTGGCGGGGCGCTGGTCCCGGCTGCCGGAGCGGGACACCGACCCGACCCGTCGGGCCGCCGCCCTGGCCGACGTGCTGCTGGAGCGGCACGGTGTGGTGACCCGGGGCGCGGTCGTCGCCGAGCAGGTGCCGGGCGGGTTCGCGGCGGTGTATCCGGTGCTCGCGGCGATGGAGGAACGCGGCGCGGCCCGACGGGGGTACTTCGTCGACGGGCTGGGCGCCGCGCAGTTCGCGGTGCCCGGCGCGGTGGACCGGATCCGGGCCCTGGCGGAGCCGCTCGACGGCGGGCGGGCGAGCCGGGGTGCCCCGGCGGTGGTGCTGGCCGCGACCGACCCGGCCAACCCGTACGGCGCGGCGCTGCCCTGGCCGGAGAGGGTGGTCGACTCCGGTGACGCGTCGACACCGGCGCCCACCGGGCACCGCGCCGGGCGCAAGGCCGGCGCCCTGGTCGTGGTGGTCGCCGGTGACCTGGTGCTCTATGTCGAGCGTGGCGGCCGGACGATCCTCAGCTTCACCGACGACGCCGACGCGTTGACCGCCGCCGGCATGGCGCTGGCCGACGCGGTCCACTCCGGTGCGCTCGGCCCGATGTCGGTGGAACGCGCCGACGGTGAGGCCGTCCGCTCGTCGCCGCTGCGGGACGCCCTCACCGCCGCCGGATTCCGCACCACCCCGCGCGGCCTGCGGCTCCGCACCTGACTCAGTCGAGCTCGGTCAGCGCCTTCTCGTAGGCGGGGCGGTCGGCGCGGGGGGTCTTGGCCTCCAGGTAGTTGAGCACGACGGTGCCGGAGCGGAACGAGGCACCGGCCCACACCTCGGCCATGTCGGTGGCGCTGACCTCGTCGGGGAAGACGTAGACGGCCACCCCGTCGGTGACCACGATCTCCGAGCAGCCCAGGCCGAGCCCGTCCGGCCCGCAGTCGACGGAGCGGTCCTTGGACCTGCCCGCCTTGAGCCCGGCGCTCCGGAACGCGGCGACGACCTCCCGCGCGCTGGGCTCGCCGGCCTGACGAGGCGGCAGCTCGACCGGGGGCGGGCTGGGCGGACGGCGTTCGGTGCTGCCGGTGACGGTCGGCTCGGCGGTGGACGGCCCGCTCGACGGGGCGTCCGACGGGGCTGGCGCGGTGGCCGGCGCGCTGGCCGAGGGCGGCGCGCTCGTCGGGTCGGCGGCGGACGGCTGTTCCTTCTCCCCACCACCGCAGGCGGTGAGGGCGGCGGCGACCGCGACGAGGACGAGGGCTGGCAAGATCCGGTGGCTCACTCCGAGGAGTCTGCCGGGCGGGCGGCCCGCTGTGCAGTGGCCGGTCGGTCAGGCGGCCTGTCACCTATCCGGCACCCGCACCGGACCGTACGATGCGGTGCCGTGACCAGCAGCGTGGACCGCGTCGTCTCGTTCACCACCGACTACGGCCTGACCGACGGATTCGTGGCCGCCTGCCATGGGGTGATCGCACGGCTCGCCCCGACGGTGCGGGTGATCGACGTGACGCATCTGGTGCCGCCGGGCGACGTCCGGCGGGGCGCGACGGTGCTCGCCCAGACGGTGCCGTACCTGCCTGGCGGCGGGGTGCACCTGGCGGTGGTCGACCCCGGGGTGGGGACGGCCCGGCGGGGAGTCGCGCTGGCCACGCCCGGGGGCCTGCTGGTGGGGCCGGACAACGGTCTGTTGTGCGACGCGGCCGACGCGCTGGGCGGGGTGCGTGCCGCCGTGGAGCTGACCGATCCGGCGTGGCTGGCCACGCGGGTCTCCGCCACGTTCCACGGCCGGGACGTGTTCGCGCCGGTGGCGGCCCGGCTGGCCACGGGCGCGCCGATGGCACAGGCCGGTCCGGCGATCGATCCGGGGACGCTGGTGCGGCTGCCGGATCCGGTGGTCGAGTCGACGCCGGACGGCTTCGTCGCCGAGGTGCTGACCGTGGACCATTTCGGCAACGTGCAGGTGGCCGCGTCGGCCGACCTGCTCGCTCCGCTGCCGGGACGGTTGCACCTACGCCCACAGGACACCGAGTCGGTACGGGTCGCGGTGCACGGGCGGACGTTCGGTGACGCGCCCGTCGGTGGGCTGGTGGCGCACGCCGACTCGGCCGGTCTGGTGGCCCTGTCGGTCAACGGTGGACGCGCGGTGGACCTGCTCGGGGTGGCACCGGGTAGGCTGCTGCGGGTGTGGGCGGCCCCCGCCGACGAGGTGCCCCGCGCCACACGCCCGTAACGTCTACTGTGGAAAGCTGTTCCGGTGAACGATCGCTGGGTTCCCGCCGCCTGCCCCTGCTGCGCGTACCGGACCGGCGGCGGCACCTGTCCGGTCTGTTTTTGGACCGACGACGGTCAGGGCGACGCCGACGCGGATGTGGTTCGTGGCGGCCCCAACGGGGACCTGAGCCTGTCGCACGCCCGGCTGAACTTCGCCGTCTACGGCACCTGTCACCCTCGCTACCAGGACGCGGTCCGGGCACCCCGGCCGGACGAGCTGCCCTGAGCCCAGGCCGGGCCGGCGTAGGAGGACACCGGCCCGGCTCCGCGCGCGGAGTTCAGCAGCGCGGCACCGTGGGGCCCAGACCGCCCAGACGTTCACGGCGCGGCTGCCGGCGCCGGTCCACAGGTAGGCCACGTCGACCCAGGCGTTGGTGGTCCGGGGGAGGATGGTGGAGTGCCCGAAGGTGACACCGTCTGGAACACCGCCCGCGTCCTGGACCGCGTCCTGGCCGGTGCCCGACTGACCGGCAGCGACTTCCGGGTGCCCCGACTGGCCACCACCGACCTGACCGACTGGGCGGTACGCGAGTGCGCCAGCCGGGGCAAGCACCTGCTGCTCCGCCTGACCGCGCCGGCCCACGTCGGCCCCGCCACCAGCCCCACCCCGACCGGCGGCACCACCCCGACCGGCGGCACCACCCCGACCGGCGGCACCCGTACCGGCGTCGGCCAGGAACACTGGACGCTGCACTCGCACCTGCGGATGGACGGCGCCTGGCGGACGTACGCCCCCGGGGAACGCTGGACGGCCCGGCCGGCGCACCTGATCCGGGTGGTGCTGCGGGCCGCCGCCGCGACGGCCGTCGGCTACCACCTGCACGACGTGACCCTGGTGCCCACCGCCGACGAGGACCGACTGGTCGGGCACCTCGGCCCCGACCTGCTCGGCACCGACTGGGATCCGGCCGAGGCGGTACGCCGGCTCGGCGCGCACCCGGACACCGCGATCGGTGTCGCGCTGCTCGACCAGCGCAACCTGGCCGGAGTCGGCAATTTCTACAAGTGCGAGGTGCTGTTCCTGCGCGGCGTGCATCCGCGTACCCCGGTCCGCGAGGTGCCCGACCTCGACGGCCTGGTCCGGCTGGCGCAGGAGTTGCTGGCCGCGAACCGGGGGCGGTGGACGCAGAGCAGCACCGGCTCGCTGCGGCGGGGCCAGACCAGTTACGTGTACGGCCGCCGGGCGCAGCCGTGCCGCCGCTGCGGCACGGCGATCCGCAAGGAGGAGTTGGGCGAACGGGTCACCTACTGGTGCCCGGTCTGCCAGCCCGCCGCCTGACTCCCGACGGCGTGGAAGTTCCGCCGCTCCGGACGCAAGTTCCACGGTGTCTGCGCAGGTGAAGGGCCGGGCCGGAGTGGCGCAGTCGACACGCCGGGCGGTCGGCAGATAGGGACGATTGGGTACTTCCTAACCGACCCCGGGTCGTCGCATGCTGCGATTGAGCGCTCACGGATCGTCAAAGTCGCGCGCCGAGCCTGCCACATCGCGGTGGTGGCCGCCGCGCCCCGACCCCGGGGAGAGCCATGGCCGTGTTCCGCAGATTCCGGTCGACCTGGCGGGATCGCGCCACCCGCAACGGCGAGTCGAGCCCGGGTGCCGTCCCCGAAGCCCGCACCGACCCGGACCACGCGGACCCCGGCTCCGTCCCGCCACCGCAGGGCGCATCGGCTTCCCCGGCACCGCCCGCCCCGCCGGCCAGTGCGCGACCCGCCACGGCCCGGAGCGCACCCCCGGCGGAGGCGTCACCGCACGCGCCCGGCCGGACGGCACCGCACGCGCCGACCCGGAGCGCGCCGGGCGAGCGACCGTCGGCACCGGCCAGCCTGGACCCGGCGGCGGCGCCCCGGCTGTTCGGCCCGGTGCCGAACCACGCGTACAGCCCGCTGCCGGTGGTGGACTCCGACGGCGCGGTGGTGGGCGGCACCGGCATCCGCAAGTTCGTCGACCCGCTGCCCGGTCTCGGTCCACTCGGGCGTACGCCGCGCGGCGCGCACCTGCCGGTCGCGGTGCCGGACACCATCAGCTATCCCGGCTGCGACTACTACGAGATCGGTCTCGCCGAGTACGACCAACGCCTGCACACCGACCTGCCGGCCACCCGGTTGCGGGGCTACCGGCAACTGAACCTCGGCACCGACGTCGACGGGCACAACACGGTGGCCCCGCCCCGGCAGCCGTGGCACCTCGGGCCGGTGGTGCTGGCCCGGCGCGGCCGACCGGTACGGATCAAGTTCATCAACCAGCTCCCCGCCGGGCCGGCCGGCGACCTCTTCCTGCCGGTCGACCCGACCGTGCCGGGTGCCGGGACCGGGCCACTCGGCGGACCGGCACCGTACCCGCAGAACCGGGCGGTGCTGCACCTCAGTGGCGCGTCGACCGGCTGGAGCAGCGCCGGCAACCCGTGGCAGTGGATCACCCCGGCCGGGGAGATCACCCCGTACCCGACCGGTGTCGGGCTGGTGCACGTCCCCGACATGCCGCACCCGGGCCAGGGCGCCACCACGCTCTGTTTTCCCAACGAGCAGAGCGGGCGGCTGCTCTGGTTCCACGACAACACCGCCGGGCTGTCCCGGCTGACCGTCTACTCCGGACAGGTCGCGCTCTGTCTGCTCACCGACGAGGCGCAGGAGCGGCTGACCGACGACGGGTTGCTGCCGTGCGAGCAGCTCCCGCTGGTCTTCGAGGACAAGACCTTCGTACCGGACGACGCGCAGCTCGCCACCCAGGACCCGACGTGGGACCGCAGCCGCTGGGGGGCGCGTGGCAGCCTCTGGCACCCGCACGTCTACCAGCCCCGGCAGGACCCGCACCGCCCCGAGGGCGTCAACCCGACCGGCCGCTGGGACTACGGCCCGTGGTCGCGTACCGCCGTGTCGGCCGGGCCGGAGGTCACCGCCGCCACCGTGCCCAACCCGCACCACGACCCGGTCACCGACCCGGACGAACCACCGGAGGTGCCGGGCGTGCCGCACCCGAGCGCGGTGCCCGCCGCGTACGGCGACACGGTGCTGGTCAACGGCGCGGCGTACCCGTACCTGGAGGTGGAGCCGAAGGTCTACCGGTGGCGGATCCTGAACGCCTGCACCGACCGGTGGCTGAACCTCCAGCTCTACCGGGCCGCCTCGGACGCGCCGATGTGGACACCGGAGGGCCGGCTGGCCGACGCCGACGCGGGCGAGGTGCCGATGGTCGAGGCGGTCCGGGCACCCGACCGGCCGGCGGGTTGGCCGACGGACGGCCGCCCCGGTGGCGTACCGGACCCGGCCGCCGCCGGACCGGAGCTGATCCGGATCGGCAACGAGTGCGGCCTGCTGCCCGAGCCGGTGGTGGTCCCGAGCCGCCCGATCGGTTTCCGGTACGACCGGCGCGAGGCGACCGTGCTCAACGTCGAGGGTCACGCCCTGCTGCTGGCCCCCGGCGAACGCGCCGACGTGCTGGTGGACTTCGCCACCGTCCCGCCCGGCAGCACGCTGATCCTCTACAACGACGCCCCCACCCCGCTGCCCGCGTTCGACCCCCGGCACGACCACCACACCGGTGGACCGGACCGCACCGCCGAGGGCGGCACGCCACCGACCCGCCCCGGGTACGGCCCGAACACCCGCACCCTGATGCAGTTCCGGGTCTCCGGCACCCCCGCGTCCCCGTACGACCTGGACCGGCTGCGCGAGCGGCTGCCCGGCGCGTACGCGGCCAGCCAACGTCCTCCGGTCGTGCCGCAACCCGCCTACGACGCCTGCTTCGGCACGGCCTCCGCGCCGACCCGGCTGCCGGTGCACGCCGCCGCCCTCACGTTCACCCCGACCGGCGCACCCGCACCGGTGACGCTGCCGCTGGCGGTCAAGGCCGTCCGGCAGGTCTTCGAACCCGAGCACGGCCGCGCCACCGGCCGCCTCGGCGTCGGCCACCCGCACGCCGGCCCGCTCGACGAACCCACCCTGCCGCTCGGCCCCGCCGACCCGGCCACCGAGACCCTGCACGTCAGCGACCCGGCCCTGCCGGTCGGCGCACCCGGCGACGGCACGCAGCTCTGGCGGGTACGCGGCACCGGCCGGCACACCCATGCGGTCCGCTTCGACGGGGTTGACGTGCAGGTGGTCAACCGGGTCGGCCGCGACGGCCGGATCCGGCCACCACACCCCGGCGAACTCGGCTGGAAGCAGATCGTCCGGGTCGACCCGGGCGAGGACGTGCTGATCGCGCTGCGGCCGGAGGCACCGCCGCTGCCGTTCAAGCTCGGCGACAGCGTCCGGCTGCTCGACCCGACCCGACCGGCCGGCGTACCCACCGGCTCCACCGAGGTCAGCCCGCTCGACGGGCGTCCCGCCTCGGTGGTCAACCGCCTGGTCAACCTGGGCTGGGAGTACCGCTGGGGCAGTGCCGCAGCGGGTCTGCGCGACCAGGGCATGAGCCGTCCCCTGGTGGTCCGCGTCGCGCCCCGCTCCCCCACCGGCCTGAACGCCACCCCGGCCCCCGGCTCGGCCACCGCCCTGCCGGCGATCAACCTGACCTGGACCGGCAACGGCGGCCTGCCCGCCGCCACCAGTCACCGGTTGCACCGGGCCACCGACTCCGCCTTCACCGGCGGCCTCACCGAGATCACCGTGGCCGGCACCGCCACCCGCTACACCGACGCCACCATCACCCCCGGCGTCACCTACCACTACCGCCTGCGCGCGGAGAACACGGTCAGCTGCTCCGCCTGGTCGAACAGCGTCCCGGCCGCCGTGCAGCTCACCGCCCCCACCGGCCTGACCGCCACCGTTCCACCGGCCGCCCCGCTGCGGGCCGCGCTGCGCTGGGCCAACCGCTCCTTCGCCACCGGCATCGACGTCCAACGGGCCACCAACCCCACCTTCACCAGCGGCCCCGGCACCACCGCCATCGGCGTCGGCGACCACCACCTCGACACCGCGCTCGCCCCCGACACCACCTACTACTACCGGGTACGCACCACCTACCTGGGCGTCGCCTCGCCCTGGTCCACCGTGGCCACCGTGATCACCCCGCCGGTGCCCGGCGTACCCACCTCGGTCAGCGTCGCCACCAGCACCCCCGGCCCGGACACCGCGACCGTCGTGCTCGGCTGGGCGGCGAGCACCCCCACCGGCACGGGAGCCGGCTTCACCGTGGAACGCGCCCTGGACGCCGCGTTCACCCGCGAACTGGCCACCTTCACCGTCACCGGACGCGGCTTCACCAACACCGGCCTGGCCCGGGGCGTCACCTACCACTACCGGATCCGCTCGTTCAACGTGGTCGCCGCGTCGCCGTACACCGGCCCCATCCCGGTCACCACCCCGGAGTGACCGGAGGGTCATCTTCGGCGACGAAAACGGCGCCCGTGGCGATCCGGACATCCCGTGTGGGCGGGGTTGTTCGCTGTCCGCTTCGGCCAGATGCGCCCGACGGCAATACGTTTGACACCCTCTCCTGGTGAAGGAAACCTGGCTCTACCAGGAAGAAATAGCGGCTTTGCCCTTGACGGCAGTTGTCGGCGCTGCCGATAGTGAGCGCCAAGGCAAAACGTTACGCCGTGGAGGTGCGATGACATCCGAAGCGATTCCCGTCGCCGAGCTCATCGACATCTCCAAGTGTTATCCCGGTGGTCTCGCCTCGGCCGTCCGGGGCGTCAACCTCGAACTCCGCGAAGGGGAGTTCTTCTCACTGCTCGGACCGAGCGGCTGCGGCAAGAGCACCACGTTGCGCATCGTCGCCGGCCTGGAGAGCCAGACCACCGGCACGGTCAGGATCAAGGGTGAGGACATGGGCCGGCGACCGGCCAACCGCCGGCCGACCAACATGGTCTTCCAACACCTCGGCCTCTTCCCCCATCTCGATGTCGCGCAGAACATCGCCTTCGGGCCGAAGCTGCGGCGGGTACCCCGCGACCGGCGTGCCGCCGACGTCGACCGGGTACTCGAACTGGTAGAACTCTCCGGATACCAACGCCGCTACCCGGAACAACTCTCCGGCGGTCAGCAGCAACGGGTGGCTATCGCGCGGGCGTTGATCAACCGGCCCGCCGTCCTGCTACTCGACGAGCCGCTGGCGGCGCTCGACCTCAACCTGCGGCACCAGATGCAGCAGGTGCTCCGCGAGGTGCAGCGCAACTCGGGCACCACCTTCCTTTTCGTCACCCACGACCAGACCGAGGCGATGACGCTCTCGGACCGCATCGGGGTGATGCGCGACGGGGAACTGTGCCAGGTCGGCGGCGCGGAGGACCTCTACCGTCGCCCGGCCGACCGTTTCGTCGCCCGCTTCATCGGCGACGCCAACGTCCTGGAGATCCCGGTCGAGCAGGGCAGTGCCCGGATCGGCGAGAACGCGGTCCGGGTGGCCGTCGGGGGCACCGGCGTCGCCCTGTCGGTCCGCCCCGAGGACGTCCGGATCGGTCCGGACACCACGGCCGCCGGAACCACCGCCGACGGCTCGGACGCACCGGCCGGCACCGACACCCCACCGGGACTCGCCGCCCGCATCACCGGCGCCACCTATCTCGGCCCCCAGATCCGCTACGACCTGGAGACCGTGGACGGATTCGCGCTCCGCGCGGTCCGCCCGGCGAACGCCGACCGCCTGCCGGTGGGTGACCTGGTCACCGTCCGCTGGCGCCCGGAGGACGCCGTCGTCCTGCCCGCCTGACCCCACCGCACCGTCACGCCGCCGACGATCGGCCCAGGCCTCGGCCGGAACGGGCCACCCCTCCCACCCCCGACACAGCGAGCGACGGGCGACCCGTGACGGCCGCCCGCGGAAGGAGTTCCGCGATGAGACAAGGTCGGATCAGCCGGAGAAATTTCCTCGCCGCGGCGGCAGCGGCCGCCGCACTTCCGGCGCTGGGCGCGTGCGGACGCGAACTCGACCCGGCTGACCAGCGGTCGGACGGCGGCGGCACTCCGGGCAAGGAGACCGTCACGATCTTCGCCTTCCTCGGCAACCGGCTCGCCGACATGCCGAAGGCGTTGGCCGAGGACTACATGAGCCGGCACCGGAACGTCGAGATCAAGATCTACGAGGACAGCAACGCCGTCGGTTACCCGAAGATCCTCGCCGCCCGGCAGACCACGCCCGACAGTCCGCTGGTCAACATGGGCTTCTTCAACTCGCAGATCTCCGCCCAGGGCGACCTCGACGGCGTCTGGAACACCCTCGACTACGCGGGCCTGAGCAACGCCGCCGACGTCAGCGACACGTTCCGCCGTCCCAACTTCAACGGCATCGGCATCGGTGCCGACCAGATCGGCATCCTCTACAACACCGAGGCGATCACCACCGCCCCGACGGGCTGGGCCGACCTCTGGGACGACCGGCACCGCGGCAAGGTCACCCTCTTCGACTACTGGTGGCAGGTGGTGATGATGGCCGCGAGGCTCAACGGCGGGTCGTTGGAGAACATGGAACCGGGTTGGGCGCTCTGGAAGGAGAAGGCCCGCAACATCCGCACCCTGGTCACCGCCAATCCCGAGTGGCAGCAGGTGCTCAGCAACGGCACCGCCGACATCACGAGCTGCTGGAACGGCACCGGCCTCCAGTTCAAGGACGACGGCGCTCCGGTCGACTACGTGGTGCCGCAGGAGGGTGCCATCGCGGTCCCGGTCTACCTCCAGACGGTGGCCGGCAACACCGACAACCAGCAGGAGATCTGCCTGGACATCCTCAACGAGATGCTCTCCCCCCGCTGGTGCCAGATGTGGGCGGAGACGGCGGTGCAGACACCCGCCAACAGTGCCGTCACCCTTCCGGCCGAACTCGCTGACCTGCCCGGCTTCCAGCAGGCCAACGTCGAGAAGCTGATCTCCGTCGACTGGGGTCTGGTCGCCGAGAACATGACCGCCTGGCGGTCCCGCTGGGACGCCGACATCAAGGCAAACATCTGACCGGCATGGTCCAGACCACCCCGACCGCGCCGGACCGGGCCGCCACACCGGCCAGGAGGCAGCGGATGCGCGGCGTCGCACCCCGCTACCTCCTGGTCCTGCCCGCCCTCGTCCCGCTCGCCGTCATCTTCCTGGGCAGCCTGGCCCAGCTCGCCGAACTCGGCCTGCGTCCGTACTCCGCCGGGCGGATCGGCACCGGGGTCACCCTGGACAACGTCCGCCGGTTCGCCGACGACCCGTACACCTGGCGGGTCCTGGGCGACACGGTCACCCTCGGCGTGATCTGCGCGGTGCTGGCGGTGGCGCTCGCCTATCCGATGGCGTTGGCGCTGCACCGGATGCGCAGCGCCGCGCTGCGTTCCGTCGCCGTCTTCCTCATCTTCTCGCCGCTGTTGACCAGCGTGGTGGTGCGGGCGTACGGCTGGAACGTGCTGCTCGGCGACGGCGGAGTGGTCAACCGCTTCCTGATCGACATCGGGCTGATCGAGACGCCGCTGCGGATGATGTACGGCTTTCCCGCAGTGGTGATCGCCATGGTCCACGTCCTGCTGCCCTTCGCCGTGTTCCCGCTGCTCGGCGTGGTCGCCCAGGTGCCGGCCTCGGCCATCGCCGCCGCCCACGACCTCGGCGCCAACCGGCACCAGGTCTTCTGGCGGGTCACCTTCCCGCTGACCCGGTACGGGGTGGTGCTCAGCCTCCAGCTCTGCTTCGCGCTGACCGTCAGCGCCTTCGCCACCCCGGCACTGCTCGGTGGCGGGCGGGTGCAGGTGCTCAGCGGGCTGGTCTACACCAACGTCGGTGCGGTCGACTGGCCGATGGCGGCCGTGCAGTCGTACGCGCTGCTGTTCATCGCCCTCGCGCTTATCGGTGTCGTCAGCGTCGCCACCCGACTGACCGGACGGAGGCGGGGATGAACCGCAACCGGACCTTCACCCTCACCGCGCTCCTGCTCGGGCTGGCCTTCCTGGTCACCCCGTTGGTCTTCGTCGTGGTCAACTCCTTCAACGACTCCGGCTACGGTGCCTGGCCGCCGCCGGGCTGGTCGTTGCGCTGGTACGAACGCCTCGCCGAGCAGGAGGGCTTCGCGCAGGCCGCGCTGCGCAGCCTCGGCATCGCCGTCGTCGCCGCCCTGGCGGCGGTGGTCGCCGGCACGGCCGCCGCGGTCTCGCTGACCCGGTTCCGCTACCCCGGCCGGGGCCTGGTCGAGTCGCTGCTGCTCGCTCCCCTGATCGTGCCGAAGGTCGCGATCGGGCTCGGCGCGTTCATCCTCTTCCTGCAGGCCGGCTTCTACGGCAGCGACGGCGCGTTGGTCGGCCTGCACCTCGTGCTCCTGCTCCCCTTCACCGTCAACATCGTCGGCGGGGCCCTGGTGCGGATCCCCCTGGTCTACGAACAGGCGGCCCGGGACCTGGGCGCCGGGCCGGTACGGGCCTTCGTCTCGGCGACCCTGCCCCAGCTACGCCGCTCACTGCTCGCCGCGTACGTGCTCTGTTTCATGATCAGCTTCGACGAGGTGGACGCCACGGTCTTCGTGGTCTCCCCCGACCAGCTCACCCTGCCCGTGTCGATGTACCAGTACCTGCAGCGCTACCAGGACCCCACGCTCGCCGCGCTCTCCACGATCCTGATCGGCGCGACGTTCGCCCTGGTCGCCGTCGTGATGGCGACGGCCGGCACCTCGGCGGTCTCGGGCCTGCACTCGGGGAAGGAACGCCGCCGATGAACCCGACCGGACGGACGGAGCCCACCGTCACCGTGATCACCGGCGCGGCCGGCGGCATCGGCGCCGCCGTCGCCCGCCGCCTGGCCCGCGACGGCCACCACCTCGCCCTGGTCGACCGTCCCGGTCCGGCCCTGGAGGCACTCGCCGCCGAGTTGCGGGACGCCGGCCATCCGGTGCTCACCCTCGACGCCGACGTCCGCGACCCGGCCGCCACCGAGTTGGCGGCGGCCGCCGTCGAGAACCGCTTCGGCGGCTTCGACGCCCTGGTCACCTGCGCCGGCATCGGTCGCATCGACCCGATCGACCAGACCACCGACGAGATCTGGGCCGACACCCTGGCGACCAACCTCTCCGGCACCTTCTGGTGGTGCCGGGCCGCCGTACCCCGACTGCGCCGCCGGGGCGGCGGGGTGATCGTGCCGGTCTCCTCCACCACCGCGCTGGTCGGGCTTCCCGGCCGGAGCGCGTACGCGGCGGCCAAGGCCGGGGTGCTCGGACTGGCCCGTACCCTCGCCGTGGAGTGCGCCGCCGACGGCATCCGGGTCGTCCCGGTCTGCCCCGGCGCCACCCGCACCGACCTGGTCCGGCAGGGGTACGCCCGAGCCGCCGACCCGGCCGCCGCCGAACGGGCGCACGCCGCCCTCCAGCCGATCGGGCGACTCTCCGAACCGGAGGAGATCGCCGAGACCATCGCCTTCGTCTGCTCGTCCCGGGCGGCGACCATCACCGGCGCGACGCTCGTCGTCGACGGCGGATACACCGCGGGAGGACCCTCTTGGAACACGTGAACCGCCGCCACGCCGCGCTGCGGGAGATGAACGCACGCGGTGTCGACACACTGCTGGTCTCGAAGATCACCCACGTGCGGTACCTCACCGGCTTCACCGGCACCGCCGGTGTGCTGCTACTCGGCCCCGAACCGGTGCTGGTGGTCGACTTCCGCTACGCGGCCCAGGCGGCGCAGCAGGCCGAGGGAATCACCGTCGACGGCGGCTGCGCCCCACCCCGGCTCTGGGCCACGATGCTCGACCGGTTGCGGGCCGACCAGGGCCGGATCGGTATCGACCCCCGCAACCTCACCGCCGAGCAGTACCTCTCCCTCCCCGAACCCGGCGCGACGGTCGACTGCGCGGGGCTCGTCGAGCGGCTGCGCGCGGTCAAGGACGCCGACGAACTGCGCGCCCTCCGCGACGCGGCGGACCTCGCCGAGACGCTCGTCGCCCGGCTGCCCGAGTGGCTGCGTCCCGGCCGCGCGGAGAACGAGATCGCCGGTGAGATCGAGTACGCCCAGCGCCACCTCGGCGCCGAGCGCAGCGCCGCCCCGATCCTGGTCTCCTCGGGCGAACGCTCGACCCTGCCGCACGGTGCCGCCTCCGACCGGGTGATGCGGGCCGGCGAACCGGTGGTGGTGGACCTCTCGCCGGTGGTACGCGGGTACCGTGCCGACATCACCCGCACCTTCCACCTCGGACCGGCGCCGGCCGCGTTCCATCGGCTGCACTCGGCCGTCCGGGAGGCGCACGGCAGGGCGATGGCGACCGTCCGGGCGGGGGTCCGGGCCAGCGCGGTCGACGCGGTGGCCCGCGGGGTGTTGGCCGGTCACGGCCTGGACGGCTATTTCAAGCACTCGCTGGGCCACGGCATCGGCCTGGACCAGCACGAGCCGCCGCTGCTCTCTCCGCACGACGACACCGTGCTGGAAGCCGGCATGGTCGTGATGATCGAGCCGGGGGTCTACGTACCCGGCGTGGGCGGCACCCGGATCGAGGACGCGGTGCTGGTCACCGAGACCGGCTGCACGCCGCTGACCACGTCGGACCCGGGATTGCGCGAGCTGTGAGCGGCGGCGAGCAGCGGGCCGGCGTGGAGGTCCCCCACGCCGGCCCGCACCCCACCCCGTCGACCGGGGAACACCGGATCGCGTTCCGAGGCGTGATCCGCACCGGCGCGATCACCCTCGGCCCCGGCGACCTCGCCCTGCTCGATGCGGCCGGCGGGGACGTCACCGCGACGGCGGGCACCCCCGGCGATGTGGTCCGGGTGGCGTACCCGCCCCGGCTCGCCGACGCCGAGGCACTCGCCGCCCGGCTCGACCGGAACCACCCCGCGCGGCTGGTGGCGATCGGCAACGGCGCGACCCTGGACGTCGCCAAGCAGGCGTGGCGGCTCGGCGCCGCCGGACCGGCGCTGCTGTTGGCGCCGGTCGGTGACGAACCCTGGCGGGCCTTCGCCCCCTTCACCAGCCTCTACGACCCGGACGGGAGCCGGGTGAGCCGACCGGACCCGGCGCTGGGTGACGCCGAGGTGCTCCTCGACGCCGCCGCGCTCGCCCGCCGACCGGAACGGGTACGCCACCTGCACCGCGCCGACTCCATCGTGCACGCTATCGAGGTGCTGCTGAGCAGGCGCACCCAGGAATGGGGGCGGGCTCTCGCCGCCGCCGGCCTGACCGCGCTGGGCCGGGACGCACCGGACGACCACCTGGCCGGAGTGGTCGGCGCCGGGCTGGTGACCGAGGCGTTCGCCTCGACCGGACTCGGACTGGCCCACGCCGCCGCCTCCCCGCTCGGCGCCCACGCCGGCCGTACCCACGACGCGGTCAACGTGCTGCTCGCGCCGCACGTGGTCGCGTACTGGGGGGACCGGGTCGACTGGCGGGCGGTGGCGGGTCCCCTCGGCACGGCGCCCCGCGCGGACGCCGTCACCACGCGGCTGACCGACCTCGCCGACCTCGCCGGAGTCCCTCGGGCCCTGAGCGCCGCCGGCTTCTCGTGGGAACAGGTACGCGCCGCGGTCCCCGCCGCGATGCGCAGCTCCGGTATGCCGTGGCTGCCCGCGCCGGTCGACGAGGCGACGCTGACCGAGCTGCTGCGCCGCGCCTGGGCGGGACAGTGAACGGCTCAGACGAGGCTCAACCCGCCGTCGACCGTCAACGTCTGACCGGTGAGGTAGTCGCAGCCGCCAGTGACCAGCAGGTGCACCAGACCGGCCAGCTCCGCCGGCTCGCCGACCCGGCGCAGCGGCACCCGGCCGGTCAACTCGGCCTCCACGGCCGGCTCCCGGTCGAGCCGCGCGGCGAGCAGCGGGGTACGGATCGCCCCAGGGCAGACCGTGTTGGCGGTGACGCCGTACGGGCCGTACTCCAACGCGAGCTGCCGGGTGAACGCGATGACCGCCCCCTTCGCGGCGGCGTAGCCGGCGCGAAGGGGGATGGGACGCAGGGCGGTCAGCGAGGCGACGGTGACCACGGCGCCGCCTCCGCGCGCCACCAGGTGCGGCAGCACCGCACGGCAGACGTGGAAGGCCGTCGACACGTTGGTGTCCAGGTTCCACCGCCAGTCCTCGTCGGTGGTGTCCACCACCGAGCCGGCGCGGACCGCACCGGCGGCGTTGACCACACCGGAGAGGTCGCCGTGGGCGGCGAGCGCCTCGGCGACGACCGCCGTCACCCGGGCCGGATCGGTCAGTTCGGCCCGGTGGACGCTCACGCCCCGCGTACCGCAGGCCCGCGACGCGGCAGCCAGCCCGTCGCCGTCCCGGTCGACGAGCGCCACCCGGTGGCCCTCGGCGGTGAGTCGACGGGCACAGGCCAGTCCGATCCCGGAGGCGGCGCCGGTGACCAGCACGGTGGCCGGGACACGCCCCCCACCCGAAACAGAAGGATTTTCGGATGACGTCATTCCGCGACGCTATCAACGCAGGCCAGCTTGGTGAAGTGCAGGAACTCACCGTGCTGCGGGGTGGACGCCTCCTCACCGCCGACGCTGCGCCGACCGTGGTCGACCTGGTGATCGCCGGTGAGCGGGTGCAGGCGGTCGAGCCGGTCGGCACCGTCGACGCCGGCACGGTCGTCGACGTCGACGGTCTCGACGTCATGCCGGGCGCCATCGACCTGCACGTGCACCTGCGTGATCCGGGACAGACCCACAAGGAGACGGTGGAGACCGGCACGGCTGCCGCGGCGGCCGGCGGCACCACCCTGGTCTGCGACATGCCGAGTACCCAGCCGCAGGTGACCTCGGTAGCCCGCTACCGGGAGAAGATCGCCTCCTGGAGCGGACGCGCCACGGTGGACTTCGCGCTCTGGGCCGGTGGCACCGACCCGACCGCGCTCGCCGCGATGGCGGAGGCCGGGGCGATCGGGGTCAAGATCTACATGGCCACCTCCCCCGGCTTCGAGGAGCTCTACTCCCCCGACGCGGCCGCCGTCGCCCGGGTGCTGGAGGTCTCCGGCCGGCTCGGCTGGGCGGTCGCGGTGCACGTCGGCGACCAGCAGGCCAGTGACGCCCACCGGGACCGGCTCATCGCCGCCGGGCGACGCGACCCGGCCGCCGTCCTGGAGGTCACCCGGGGACCCGGCAACCTGTCCGGCCTGCGGACCGTCCTCGACCTCGCCACCGCCACCGGACAGCGGGTGCACCTGGCCCACCTCAGCGCGTACGGGCTCGGCGCCCTGGACCTCTTCGCCCACGCGCGGGCCGGGCATCCCGGGCTGACGGCGGAGACCTGCTTCCCGGCCCTGAGCGAGGAGGAGGACCTGGTGACCCAGGGGGTCTACGTGCTGCCGACGGTCTTCTCGGCGACGGCCCGGCGGCGGTGGCTCACCGCCCTCGCCGATGGAGTGGTCGACGCCGTCGCCACCGACCACGCGCCGCACACCCGGGCCGAGAAGGACCGGGGCCGCGACGACGCCTGGGCGGCATCGCCGGGATACCCGGCACTGGAGACGTCGCTGCCGCTGGCCTACGCGGCGATGCTCGACGGTGAACTCAGCCCGCAGCGGCTGGTCGACGCGGTGGCCGGTGCCCCGGCCCGGATCCTCGGGCTGCCGCGCAAGGGCCGGCTGGCGCCGGGGTGCGACGCCGACCTGGTCCTCTTCGACCCGGCCGGTAGCTGGCGGGTGGACCAGGCGACGATGCGGACGAAGGTCGGGTGGAGCCCGCTGCACGGTCGGACCCTGCATGGCCGGCTACACGCCACCTGGCTACGGGGACGACCGATCGTCCACGATGGTGAGATCCTGGAGCCCGGTGGTGGACACTTCGTCCGTCGGCCGGGTGCCGGCGACGCGGATCCGGGACGGGGTTGAGACGACTGTGACGGGTACCCAAGGCACCCAGCCGACGTTGCGGGACGTGGCCCGGGTCGCCGGGGTGCACCTGGCCACCGCCTCGCGCGCACTCAGCGGCTCCAAGAGCCGGCCGGTCAACTCCCGCACCGAGGCGCTGGTGCGGCAGGCCGCCGCCGAACTCGGCTACGTACCGGACCAGATGGCCCGGAGCCTGCGCACCCACCGCAGCGCGGCGATCGGCGTGCTGATCCCCGACATGTCCAATCCGGTCATGCCACCGCTGGTGCGCGGCGCCGAGCAGGTGCTCGCCCGGCACGGTTACACCACGCTCTTCGCCGACACCGACAACGACCCGGTGGCCGAGGCCAAACGCCTCGGCATGTTGCTCTCCTGGCGGGTCGCCGGCATCATCCTGGCCACCGCCCGCCGGGACCAGCCGCTGCCCGTGGAGCTGACCGCGTCCGGAGTGCCGGTGGTGATGATGTCCCGCAAGGTCGACGCCACCACCGTCCCGTCAGCGACGGTCGACGAGTCGGTCGGCGTCGCACAGGCGCTCGACCACCTGATCGGCCTGGGACACCAGCGGATCGCCTACCTCGGCGTGCCCCTCTGGACATCTGCCGGCCACGAGCGGTACGTCGCCTTTCACGACATCATGCGCGACCGTGGCCTGCCGGTGCCCGACGGATACGCCGTCGCCCGCGAGGGCTACTCGGAACGGGACGGGGAGAGCGCGCTGGCCGCCCTGCTGGCTGGCGGCGACCCACCCACCGCGGTCCTCGCCGGCAACGACATGATGGCGCTGGGCTGCTACGCCGCGATCCGCGCCGCCGGTCTGAGCTGCCCCGGGGACATCAGCGTGGTCGGCTACAACGACATGCCGCTGACCGACCGCGTCGACCCGGCGCTGACCACGGTGCGGGTCCCCTACTTCGACGTCGGCCGTCGGGCGGCGACCCTGCTGGTCGAGGCACTCACCGACGGCGACGCGCTGGACCACTCGGTCCGGCTCACCCCACGGCTGGTGGTGCGCGCCTCGACCGCGTCGGTCCGCCCTCGCCCGTCACAGGACACCGGGCCGTAGGGTCCATCGGTCAGGAGGTGGTGGCGGGGCGGCCGACGGCCCGCAGCTCGGACAGCGCCGACGCGAACCCGTGCAGCATGTCCGTGGCCTCGGTCAGCCGCGCCGCAGAAGGGTGCTCGCTGTCCGGCCGGTACTCCCCGGCCAGGTATCCGGCCGCAGCCACCACCAGCCGTTCGTACGCTCCCACACCGGCATCCAACTGCCCGACCAGCGTTTCGTGCGCCTCGGTCAGCGCCGGACGCGCGTCAGGCGGCGCGAGGTGCGCCGCTCGCTCCACACTCGCCACCCGGTTCGCCAGTTCCCGCAGCGACTGCTCGGCCACGGCGGCCTCGGCGACGGCCGGTTCGGCGAAGCCGGTCAGCCGGCCGCCCATCGACGCCAGGGTCGACGCCGCCCGGTCCAGCCGTTCCCACGGCCGGGCCGCGCTGGTGCCGCGTAGCGCGGTGCGGGACCGCACCCGGCGTACCTCGGCCACCACCCCGGCCCCGACCGGCAGCCGCTCCACGGCGGCGACCAGGCGGGCGCGGCTGCGGGCGGCGGCCTGAGCGGGGTCGAGGGCCGGTGGGGCGGGCTGGGCGGCCAGCGCCCGCAGGTCCACCCAGCGCCAGGCGGCCAGGGCGGTGGAGGCGCCTGCGGCGGCGGCCCAGAAGGCGTCGGCGAGGCCGATGCCGGCGTACGGGGTCAGGATGACGGTGGCGCCGCCGAGCCCGCCGGCCAGGACACTCCACCGGCGGGCGGAGCGGCGAAGCTTGCCCAGCCGGCGGAAGTAGCGGGTGCGCTCGTCTGCTGCCACCGTCGCCTCCTTGACGCCTCGGTTCAGCCGGCGGCGCTGGCGTCGCCGGTGTTGCGATCCCGATTCATGCTGGCCCGCAGCTCGTCGAGGCGGGCCACGCCCGGGTCGTTGGTCTGTGCGGCCGGCTGCTGTCCGCCCACGGCCTCCCGGTCGGCGGTGCCGCCGAGCTGCTCACCGGCCATGCTGGCACGGATCTGGTCGAGCCGGGCCGATCCGGCCACGTCCAGCGTCGCCTTCTGGATCTCCAGCATCCGGCCCTCGGCCGAGTTGCCGGCCAGCTCGGCGCGGCCCATGGCGTTGGAGTAGCGGCGTTCGATGCGGTCGCGGACCTCGTCCAGGCTGGGCGTGCTGCCGGGGGCGGTGAGCGCCGACATGGACTCCAGCGAGGAGGCCACGGTCTCCTGCATCTTGGCCTGTTCGAGCTGGCTGAGCAGCTTGGCCCGCTCGGCGAGCTTCTGCTGAAGGATCATCGAGTTGTTCTCGACCGCCCGACGGGCCTGACCGGCGGCGGCGAGCGCCTGGTCGTGCAGGGTCTTGAGGTCCTCGGCGGCCTGCTCGGAGGAGACGAGCTGGCTGGCCAGGGTCTGCGCGGACTGCTCGTAGCGGCCGGCCTCGGTCTCGTCGCCCTTGGCCCGGGCCTGGTCGGCGAGGACCAGCGCCTGCCGGGCGTTGCTCTGCAACCGCTCGACGTCGGACATCTGCCGGGAGAGCTTCATCTCCAGTTGCCGCTGGTTGCCGATCACTGCGGCGGCCTGCTGCACGAGCGCCTGGTGTTGCCGGTGCGCCTCGTCGATGGCCTGCTGGAGCTGCACCTTGGGATCGGCGTGCTCGTCGATTCGGGCGCCGAAGAGCGCCATCAGGTACTTCCACCCCTTGACGAACGGGTTCGCCATCTCCGCCGTATCCCCTCAGTCACGTCGCTGCGCCAACCGCCATGTCCGGCCGGCCCAGCTCGGCCACCGGCGATGGTGGGTCCATCGTCCCAGCCGAGCGCCAGCACGGCATCCGTACCGGCGCGAGGGGGACGCTGCGATCAACCCTACGCGGCGGTCGCCACCTCGACCATCGGCGGCGGCTCACGCGGTGTGGAACACGCTCAGGCGGCGCAGACCACGTCCCGGTCGGCGCGCTCGGCGGAGCGGACCCGGGTGCTGCGCAGGGTCGCCTTGAGCGGGGACTCCTGGCGCACCGCGACCGCGACCGAGCCGTCGGAGCTGACCTGGCGTACCTGCCGGCCGGTGGCCCTCTGCACCGCCGTCGCGCCGACCGGCGTCGTCTCGGCCGGCTCGTCCTGCACCGGGACCAGCACACCCGGCAGCTGCTCGGCGAGGGCGACGGTGTCGCTGACCTCGCGCAACAGCTCGGACAGGCGGGCGCCGAGCGCGTCGCAGATCGCGGCGAGCAGTTCGCTGGAGGGTTCCTTCTGGCCGCGTTCGATCTCGGACAGGTAGCCCAGGCTGACGTTGGCGGCGGAAGAGACCTCGCGCAGCGTGCGGTGCTGCCCCTGCCGGCGCGCCCGTAGTGCGTCACCGATCACCCGGCGTAGCAGGACCATCGCACCTCCCCTGAGGGACACAGTTCGCCCGGCCGCCGGCCCGGTGCTGCGCACCGGCTCCGACTGTCGGAACTTTCCCGCAACCGTACCCGTTGCGGGCCGCCACGACATCCCGCCCCGCCCTCCTAGCTTGCGGCGGGAACGTCCCCCTGGACGTGGGCGGCGACCATCCGCAACGCCTCGGTGACCGTTTCGCCCCGAATATGGTCCCGGCTGCCCTCCAGGCGCAGTTCGCGTACCTCGGCGCCGTAGGGGCCGGCGACCGCGACGTAGACCAGTCCGACGGGCTTGCCGTCCTGCGGCTCCGGGCCGGCGACACCGGTGGTGGCCAGGCACCAGTCGGCGCCGCAGCGCCGCCGTCCGCCCTCGGCCAGGGCGGCGGCCACGTCGCCGTCCACCGGGCCGCGCGCCGCCAACAGATCCGCCGGTACGTCGGCGAGCTGCTCCTTCAGCTCGGTGGCGTACACCACCAGCCCGCCCCGGTAGACCGCGCTCGCCCCGGCGACCTCCACGATCGTGGCGGCCAGCAGCCCACCGGTCAACGACTCGACGGTGGCGAGGGTCTCCCGCCGCTCGGTGAGGCGGTGCACCACGCCGGCCGCCGCGCTGCCCATCTGTCCTTCGCCTTCTTTGACACCCACACCCTGCATACTTCCCGACAAGCGGGCGGTCTACTCGCCGCACCGCCCGGGCGAACGATCACCCGGTGCGGCGCAGCCGCAGGGCCTGGACGATGTAGTCGAAACCGGTGACCACCGTCACCGCGACCGCCGCGGCCATGATCCAGGGGCCGATCATGGCCAGCTCGGCCGGCATCGGCCAGAGGTACCAGGTGATGGCGAGGATCTGGAGCGCCGTCTTGATTTTGCCGCCCCGGCTCGCGGCGATCACCCCGCGCCGGATCACCCAGAAGCGCAGCACGGTGATGCCCAGCTCGCGGGCGAGGATGACGACCGTCACCCACCAGGGCAGTTGGCCGTACCAGGAGAGCAGCAGCAGGGCGGCTCCGGTGAGCGCCTTGTCGGCGAGCGGGTCGGCCACCTTGCCGAAGGCGGTGACCAGCGAGAACCGGCGTGCGATCCAGCCGTCGACCAGGTCCGTCGCCGAGGCCACCACGAAGATCACGCAGGCGACGCTGCGCCACCCGGCGTGTGTCATGCCGGAGACGGCCACGCAGGCGGCGAAGACCGGTACGAGCAGCAGCCGCAGCGCGGTCAGCGCGTTGGCGGCGTTGACCACCGGGACCACCCGGGCCGCCACGGGCAGCGGCGTGGACTCCGTCGCCTCGGTCATCGGCGCGCTCTCCGGCACCACACCTGGTCGCTCCCCCGACTCGTCCTGGCCGGCGGTCACCGTGCCGCGCCGGGCGCCGCCGAGATCATCTCATCGGGTACGGCGACCAGGTCGACGCCTTCGGTGTCGGTCACGGTGGCCCGGACCAGGTCACCGGGGCGCAGCGCGGCCAGGTCGACCCCGCCGCCGTCCGGGGCGACCAGGGTGGTCGAGCCGTCGACCTCGGGCGCCTGGTGTGCGGCCCGCCCCTCCACCACGCCGCCGTCGACCGAGTCGACCAGCACCTCGACCGTGGCGCCGAGGCGGTCCTCGGCGCGCTGCGAGCACAGTTCGTCGGCGAGGGCGCTGAGCTTGTCGTACCGGCGCTTGATGGTGGCGGCGGAGACCTTGCCGGGCAGTCCGGCGGCCTCGGTGCCGTCCTCGTCGCTGTAGTCGAAGACCCCGATCGCGTCGAGCCGGGCCTCGGTGAGGAAGCGGACCAGCTCGTCGACGTCGGCGCGGGTCTCGCCGGGGAAGCCGACGATGAAGTTGCTCCGCGCGCCGGCCTCCGGTGCCAGGGCCCGCGCCGAGGCCAGCAGTTCCAGGAAGCGGTCGGTGGAGCCGAAACGCCGCATCCGGCGCAGCACCGGCTCGCTGGAGTGCTGGAACGACAGGTCGAAGTAGGGGGCCACGCCGGGCGTGGTGGCGATCGCCTCGACCAGGCCGGGCCGGGTCTCGGCCGGCTGGAGGTAGCTGACCCGTACCCGGACGATGCCGTCGATCACCGCGAGCTGCGGCAGCAGCTTCTCCAACGCGCGGGGGTCGCCCAGGTCCTTGCCGTACGACGTGGAGTTCTCGCTGACCAGCACCAGCTCACGGACACCGCTCTTGGCCAGCCACTCGGCCTCGGCGAGCAGCTCGTCCGGCGTACGCGAGACGAACGCGCCCCGGAACGCCGGGATCGCGCAGAACGTGCACCGCCGGTCGCAGCCGCTGGCCAGCTTGAGCGAGGCCACCGGGCCGCTGTCCAGGCGACGACGCAGCACCGGGCGCAGGTGCGCCGGGGTGTGCCCGTCCACCTCGACCACCGTGCCGTGACCGGGCAGCGACACCGCGCTGTCCCGCCGGGCCACCGGGGTCAGTGGCAGCAGTTCCCGCCGGTCGCGGGGGGTGTGCGCGGCGAACTCCCGCCCGGCGACGACCGCGTCCAGCCGGGCCGCGATGTCCGGGTAGTCGTCGAAGCTGAGCACCGCCTGCGCCTCGGGGAGGCTGTCGGCCAGCTCCCGGCCGTACCGCTCGGCCATGCAGCCGGCCGCGACCACCTTGGCCCCGGTGTCGGCGGCGGCCAGCAGCGTCTGGATCGAGTCCTGCTTGGCCTTCTCCACGAAGCCGCAGGTGTTGACCACCACCACGTCGGCGCCCTCGCCGTCGGTGGTCACCTGCCAGCCGTCGGCGTGCAGGCGGGCGGCCAGCTCCTCCGAGTCGACCTCGTTACGGGCACAGCCCAGGGTCAGCAGGGCGACCCGGCGGCCGTCGGCGGGCGACCGCTCCGGGTCGCGGGGCGACGCCGGACGCACCGCGTGGGAGTCGTCGACAGGAGAGGTGGCAGACACCATCCGAGGGTACCGGGCCACCGGCCCCCGGCCGACAGCCCGGCCGGGCCACCACCGGCCGGGCGGGCTCGGGCCGACCGGGCAGGGCGCGCGCCGACCGACCGGGCACGGCCGGGCCGGACGTCAGGCGGCCGGGGCGAGAACCGAGACCAGGCGGTCGAGCAGGAAGACCTCGGTGCCGGCCAGGCCGACCGAGCAGAAGACCGAGATCTGGTCCGCGTCGGTGCGGCCGGGTGCCGTGCCGGCCAGCACCGCGCCCAGGTCGCACAGGCGCGCGGCGTACGGCGGCTGGGCGGCGAGCATCGGCGGGACGTACGCGCCGGCCTGCTCCGGGGAGTCACAGGCCAGCACCGCGGCGGCGTCCAGCAGGTCGGTGCCGAACTCGGCCCGGTCGCACTGCTTGAAGCCGACCGCGTTGACGTGCGTACCCGGGGAGACGTCGGCGGCGGTCAGCAGCGGCGTGGTGGACGTGGTGGCCAGCACCACCACGTCCCGGTCCCGGGTGGCCCCGCGCACGGTGTCCACCGCGCGGGCCGGGACGCCGAGTTCGGCGCGGACCCGGGCGGCGAACGCCTCCCGGCGGGGCACCGAGCGGCTGTGCACGGTCACCTCGCGCAGCGGTCGTACCGCGGCGGCGGCCCACACCTGGGCCCAGGCCATCCGTCCGGCACCGATCACGCCCAGCGTGGCGGCGTCCGGGCGGGCCAGCGCGTCCACCGCGGCCCCACCGATCGCGCCGGTTCGCCGCGAGCCCAACTCCTCCCCCACCGCCACCGCCCGCACCGCCCCGGTACGCCCGTCGTGCAGCACCACCACCTGCTCGGATCCCGGGTGCCCGAAGGTGTCGTACGAGCGGTAGCCGTACCACTCGCCGCGCAGGTGTCCGGCGGTCAGCACCATCCGGCCCCCGCCCAGCGGCGCGGCGGCCCGGGGCGGGGCCACCAGCCGTCCCTCGTACGCGGCGATCAGGGCGTGGCGCATCGCGTCCACCGTGGTCGCGGCGTCCAGCGCGGCGGCGACCTCCGGGTCGGAAATGAGGACCGTCATGTCGCTATCGTGCAAGTTGAAGTCACATTGAAGTCCACTCCCAGTGAGCGTACTCACCCGGGCCGGCCGCCGGGCCCGGTGCTACGGTCGGTCCCGACGGCCCGCGTGGCCGTCCCGGACGAGTCGTGGGCGTACCCGGTGAGCCAAGACGCCCCGCGTGATGGACCCGACTCGTCCCGGTGCCCCGGCGGCCCGGGCGGCCCTGAAGAGGTGACCCGATGGCCTGGATCGCACTGGTGATCTCCGGACTTCTCGAAACGGCGTGGGCGATCGCCCTGGACCGCAGCGCCGGATTCACCCGACCCGTCCCCTCTGCGGTCTTCGCGGTCACGCTGGTGCTCAGCATGGCCGGCCTGGCGTACGCGCTGCGCGAGATCCCCGTCGGCACCGGCTACGCGATATGGGTCGGCATCGGCGCGACCGGCACCGCCCTGGTCGGCATGATCGCGTTGGGCGAGTCGGCCAGCCTGCCCCGGCTGCTCTGCCTGCTGCTCGTCGTCGCCGGTGTGGTCGGGCTCAAGATCTATCACTGATCCGTGGTCCGGGTGCTGTTTGGACAGCGCCCCGGCATGGGTACTGGCCGATCAACGACGAGTCGACCACCGGAGGAGATCATGGCCAACATGCACGCCGGCACCCGCCCGCGCACCAACGCCGCCCGCATCTGCACGATCCTGGGCTTCGTCTTCGCCGGTATCGCGCTGTTCCTGTTCCCGCTGCTGTTCGGCCTGGTCGCCGTCGGTCTCGGGGTGGCCGGTGCGGTGCAGGGCGACAAGCCGCTCGGCTGGTACGCCGCCGGTGCGGGCGTGGCCGCGATCCTGCTCAACATGATCCTCGCGGCAGCCCTGATGTGACCAGCGCAACCGCGATCGAGGGCCCGCCGGATATCCGGCGGGCCCTCGACTTTCGTGCGTTCCGACGGGCGGTCAGCCGTCGGCGCCCCGCAGGCCGTCCAGGACCTCTTCCAGCTCGTCCGGCTTGATCAGCACGTCGCGGGCCTTGGAACCCTCGGAGGGGCCGACCACACCCCGGGTCTCCATCAGGTCCATCAGCCGGCCCGCCTTGGCGAACCCGACCCGCAGCTTGCGCTGGAGCATCGAGGTCGAGCCGAACTGCGAGGTGACCACCAGCTCGACCGCCTGCACCAGCAGGTCCAGGTCGTCGCCGATGTCCTCGTCGATCTTCTTCTTGCTCTCCTGGGCGGCGGTCAGCACGTCCGAACGGAACTCCGGCTCGCGCTGGTCCTTGCAGAACTTCACCACGTCGACGATCTCGCGCTCGGTGACCCAGGCGCCCTGGATCCGTACCGGCTTCGACGCGCCCATCGGCAGGAACAGGCCGTCACCGCGCCCGAGCAGCTTCTCCGCGCCGGGCTGGTCCAGGATGACCCGGGAGTCGGCCAACGACGAGGTGGCGAACGCCAGGCGGGACGGCACGTTGGCCTTGATCAGGCCGGTCACCACGTCGACGGAGGGGCGTTGGGTGGCCAGCACCAGGTGGATCCCGGCGGCCCGGGCGAGCTGCGTGATCCGGACGATCGAGTCCTCCACGTCGCGCGGCGCGACCATCATCAGGTCGGCCAACTCGTCCACGATCACCAGCAGGTACGGGTACGGGCGCATCTCCCGCTCGCTGCCCGGCGGCGCCTTGATCTCACCGTTGCGGACCTTGCGGTTGAAGTCGTCGATGTGCCGGACCCCGTTGGCCGCCAGGTCGTCGTAGCGCATGTCCATCTCGCGGACCACCCACTCCAGCGAGTCGGCGGCCTTCTTCGCGTTGGTCACGATCGGGGTGACCAGGTGCGGGATGCCCTCGTAGCCGGTCAGCTCGACCCGCTTCGGGTCGATCAGCAGCAGCCGCACCTCGTCCGGCGCGGCCCGGGTCAAAACAGACATAAGTAGCGAATTTAGACAACTCGACTTGCCCGCGCCGGTGGCGCCGGCGATCAGGATGTGCGGCATCTTGGCCAGGTTGGCCACCACGAATCCACCCTCGATGTCCTTGCCGAGGGCCACCACCATCGGGTGGTGGTCGCTCGTGGCCGCCCGCGACCGCAGCACGTCGCCGAGCGCCACGTTCTCCGGGTCGGTGTTCGGGATCTCCACGCCCACCGCGCTCTTGCCCGGGATCGGGCTGAGGATGCGTACGTCCGGCGACTTCACCGCGTACGCGATGTTGCGGGAGAGCTGGGTGATCCGCTCGACCTTGACGCCGTGGCCCAGCTCGACCTCGTACCGGGTCACCGTCGGCCCCCGGGTGAAACCGGTCACCGCCGCGTCCACGTCGAACTGGTCGAAGACGCCGGTCAGCGCGGCGATCACCTCGTCGTTGGCCTTGCTGCGGCTCTTCGGCGCGGCACCGGTGCTCAGCATGTTCGGCGGCGGCAGCGTGTAGTCCCCGGCCATCCCGGTCAACGCGAGCTGCTCGGCCCGGGTCGGCGCGGGCGAGTGCTCCGGCGGGTCGGCCGGCTTGCGACCGGCCGGTACCCGGGACGGCGCCTTGCGCGGCAGGACCACGGTCTCCTGGAGGTCCACACCGTCCAGGTCCTCGAAGTCGTCCGGGTCGACCGGCGGCGGCGTCCGCTTCGCCGGCCGTCGCCGGGGCGACCCGGCGGGCGTCTCCGCCTCGTCCTCCTCGTCGGTGCGGCCGATCACCGTCCCGGCCAGCAGGCCGAGCCGCTCGGGCACCTTGTTGATCGGCGTCGCGGTCACCACCAGCAGCCCGAACACGAGCAGCAGGAGCAGCAGCGGCACCGCCACCCAGGCGGTGACCGCCCGCTCCAGCAGGCTGCCCACGCCCGCGCCGACCAGACCACCGGCGAAGTCCCGCTCGCTCGGGTCGGCCGGCTGCTGGCCGATGTGCAGCATCGCGGCGGTGGCGACCAGCATGGAGCCCCAGCCGATCAGACCGCGTCCCCGGTGCTCGGGGTCGCCGGGCTGCCGCATCAGCCGCCACGCGCCGATGCCGAGCAGCACCGGCACCACGATGGAGATGGCACCGAGGAACAGCCGGATCGTGTCGGCGAGCTGAGCGCCCAGCGGACCGGCCCCCGAGAACCACAGTGCACCGGCGGTCAGCAGGGCGAGGCCGATCACCAGCAGTCCGGCGCCGTCGCGGCGGTGCTCCGGGTCGATGTCACTCGCGGAGGCAGCCTGCCGGCCGGCGGCGCGTACCGCCCACCCGACGCTGTGCGCCAGGCCCATCCACACCGCCCGGACCGCCCGGCCGACGTACGCCGCCGGGCCCGGTCCCCGGGCCGTGCTGCGACGCCGGACCGGCGCGCGGGTCTTCTTCGCCGGTTGGCGGGCACGACTGTTGTTCGTGCCACCGCGCGGCGACGCGCCGCGTCGGCGGCTCGCCTGAGAGGTACGGCCCGCCATAGCATCACCGTAACGGCGGGCTCCGGAATACGCCGGTCTTAGTGGTCGCCTCCGCGTGTCGCAGCGCGACCACCGCCGCATGCCGTGATATCCGCCGCACGGAAGGGTGCCCGATGGCGTCGCCGGAGTTCGAGGACGGTCCGTTGAGCGGGTACCCGTCGGCACTGCGGCCGTTGACGCACGACCTCGTCGCGGCCGTGTTGGCGCACCGTGGGCACCCGGTGACCGCCGACGCCGGGGGTGCGCTGGTCGGCCGGTGGGCCGACGGCCACATCTGGTTCCTGCGCGCCGGGGACGACGGCGAGATCCTCCAGGTACGCACCGTCGCCACGCGCGCCTTCGACGTCGAGGAGGTCGCCCGGCTGCACGAGTTCTGCAACACCTGGAACCACGACCGGTACTGGCCCAAGGCGTTCGTGCACGTCGACGACGCCCGCCGGGCACGGGTCTGCGGCGAGGTGATCACCGACCTGGAACGCGGCGTCACCCCGCACCAACTCGACCGGCTGCTGGACCGGGGCATCTCCACCGGCCGCCGGCTGGCCGCCGAGGTGGGTCGGCTCGTCGGCGTGGAGCGTCCGTGACCGGGCGGCGTACCGGCCCCGGACGTGGCCGGCAGCGCAGCCGCACCGCACCGCCGGCGTCCGGCGAGCGACCCGCCGACGCGCTGCACGCCGCGCGGGACATGCCGGACGGCGAACCACGGATCACCGAGCTGGAGCGCGTCGCCGCCCTCGCCGAGGCCACCGGTGACACCGCCACCGCGCGGTCCGCCTGGTCCGAACTGGTCGAGACGCACCTGCGCGGCGGTGAGCGGTGGCGGCTGTTCGAGCCCGTCCGGCGGTGTCTCGCCGCCGCCCGCGCTCGGCCGACCCCCGGCGGCCCCGACGACGAGACGCTGCGCCGCTACCGCCGGTACGCCGTCGAAGCCCTGCTCGGCACCCCCCGCATCGGTCTGGACCAGGCCGCCGACCTGCTCGACACCCGCACGGAGGTCGGGGTGAAGGCGGCGGTCGGGGACGGTGCGGACGCGGTGGTGGCACAGGTGCGCTGCCGGATCGCCGACCACCTCGGCGACGAGCCCGCCGCCCGGCACTGGCTACGCCGGTGGCAGGCCGTGCCCGCCGACCCGGCCGCCGGTTGTCCCGACTGCCTGCCGGTACGCCAGGCCGAACTGCTCGCCGGGTGGGGCGACTGGACGGAGGCGTGCGCCGTGGTCGCGTCCGTCCTGGACGGCCCCGACGGCTGCACCGCCCAGCCCGAAGCGGCCCTGACCGGCGCACTGCTGCCCTGGCTACGGGCCGGCGAGACGCACCGGGCGGCCCGCGCCCACGTACGGGCGTACCGTCGGCACCGGGTCGAACCCGACGGGTTCGGCCACCTTGCCACCCACCTGCGCTTCTGTGCCCTCGGCGGGCACCTCGGGCGCGGGCTGGCGATCCTGGTCGAGCAGCTGCCCCGGTTGGACCAGCCACACGACGACCGGTCGGTGATGGAGTTCGCCACGGCCGGCGCGTTGGTCTGCGCGTGCGCCGACGCCGACCGGACGGTACTCCGCCCGGCCTACCGGGGACGACCGGCGGCGCAGGTCACGGTGAGCGCGCTCGGCGCCGAACTGCTCGCCGTCGCCACCGCGCTGGCCGGCAGTTTCGACGCCCGCAACGGCACCGGGCACCAGTCCGGCCGGATCGCCGCCTGGCTGGCCGAACGGCCGCTGGCCGAGCCGGTGCCGCTGCCCGCCGAGGACGAGATCGAGCCGGACGACGAGCCGTGGCCCGGCGACGCCGCGACGACCGGGTCCGAGGACGGCGGGACCGGGGCCGAGGTCACGGCGGGCGGTGGAGTCGATCGGTCGGCGGACGAGATCGGCGCGTTGACCGTGACGATGATCACCGAGGCGCTGGATCGGCGGGGCGACGGGTACACCCTGGATCCCACCGGCACCGTCCTCGGGCGGTGGGGCGACGCGGTGATCCAGTTCCGGCGGACCGGGGAACACGGCGAGATCCTGCATGCCCGGGTGGTCGCCGGTCGCCGGTTGCCGGCGGCCCGGCGCGCCGAGGCGTACGCGTTCTGCAACGGGTGGAACCGCGACCGGCTGCTGCCCACCGCGTACGTGCACGATCCGGGCGTGGGTGAACTGGTGCTGGCCGGCGAGGTGACCACCGACCTGGCGTACGGGGTCGCCCCGGCACAGGTCACGGTGCTGGTGGACGCGGCGGTCCGCACCGGGGTCGCGTACGCGGAGGCGGTCGCCGCCCTGCCGTGACGGCGACGGCCCGGCCGGACGTGACACGTCCGACCGGGCCGCCGGCAGATCAGCGCCGGCTGCCCAACGTGGCGAAGTTCTGCGTGGTGAGCAGGGTCAGGCTGTTGCGTTGCAGGATCTCGTTCACCGGCTGGTAGAACGTCGTGCCACCGCGTACGCAGTCGCCCGAGCCGCCGGAGGTGACGCCCTGTGCCTGGTTGCCCGAGATCCACGAGCCGCCCGAGTCGCCGGGCTCCGCGCAGACGTTCGTCCGGACCAGCCCGCTGACCAGGCCCTCCGGGTAGCGGACGGTGGCGTTACGCGCCAGCACGGTGCCGCAACGCACGCCGGTGGTGGAGCCGGAACGGCAGATCGACGACCCGGCCGGCACCTCCCGTGAACCGGCGACCCGGGCGATGCCACCCCGGAAGTCGGTCACCTCGGGCAGCACCCGGGTGTTCTGGTTGACCTGCACGAAGGCCCAGTCGTCGCCGGGGAAGGAGGAGGCCCGGAAAACACCCTGCACCTCGCCGTCCGGGCCGGAGGTGCGGGCACCGACCCGGCCGCAGTGCCCGGCGGTCACGTAGCCGCCGACCACCGCGAAACCGACCGAGCAGCGGCCGGAACCGACGAAGAACGGCTCGCCGCCACGGACGTCGGCGAAGAGTCGCGGCTGCTCCTCGGTGGCCATCCGGACCGCCTGCCGGGGTACGCCCGCACGGGCCACGAACCGCCAGCCGGCGTCTTCGGCGCCCGGAGCGGCGAGCACCACCACGCTGTTGGTGGCCACGTCGACGTACCAGCCGGAGACGTTCCCGGCCCGCCCGGCGGTGCGGTCCATCCGGGTCTTGAGCGCGTCGAGCTGCCCGACGCCGCGCTCCACCACCTTCGGCACCGCGCCGGTGGCGCGTACCCGCTGGGCCTGGGCCGCGTCGGCGACCGCGACGTTGAGCTGGCCGCCGTCGGCGCTCAGCCAGCTACCGGCGTAGTCGCCGCCGAGGTCCGACCGGAGCTGGTCGACGACCCCGCTCGCCCAGCGTTCGGTCTTCAGCCGCGCCGCGACCTGCGCCTGGTCCAGCCCCAGGTCGCGCCGCATGGCCTCGACCACCTCGGCGTCGACGCCCTCCACCGCCTGGGCGGTCGGCGCGGCGTTCGGCGCGCTGTCGTCACCGGCGAACGACGGCAGGGCCACCGCCGCCGCCGCGCCCACCGCCGCCACCACGACACCGATGGCTGTCAATCGTCTGCGGTCCATCCGCCATGCTCCTCCCGGCCGGCGCGGGGCACGCCTGCCGGATCGGAGTACGGGCGGATAGACCGAACGGTTCAGACTTCGACGACAGTGGGTACGATCATCGGCCGACGCCGATAGGCGTCGTTGACCCAGCGGCCCACGGTCCGGCGGACGATCTGCTGGAGCTGGTGCGGGTCTGTGATGCCGTCCGCCGCAGCCCGGTTCAGGGCCTCGGTGACCAGCGGAATCACCGCGTTGAACGCCTGTTGGTCCTCGGAGAAGCCCTTGGCGGACACGGTCGGCCCGGCAACCACCTTGCCGGTCACCGAGTCCACCACCACCGTCGCGGCGATGAACCCGCCGTCACCGAGGATCCGACGCTCGGTGAGCAACGACTCGCTGACGTCGCCGACGGCCAGGCCGTCGACGTAGACGTACCGGCTCTTGACCCGTCCGACCAGGCTGGCCCGGCCCTCCACCAGGTCGACCACGTCGCCGTCCTCGCAGAGCACCACCCGGTCGGCCGCCACGCCGGACTCGATGCCGAGCCGGGCGTGCGCCCGCAGGTGCCGCCACTCGCCGTGCACCGGCATCAGGTTGCTGGGCCGGACCACGTTGAGCAGGTAGAGCAGCTCACCGGCGGGCGCGTGCCCGGAGACGTGCACCTTGGCCACGTCCTTGTGCACCACCACCGCACCGGCCCGGGCCAGCCGGTTGATCACCCGGTAGACCGACGTCTCGTTGCCCGGCACCAGCGAGGAGGCCAGCACCACGGTGTCGCCCGGGGCGATGGTGATGTGCCGGTGGTCGCCGCTGGCCATCCGGCCCAGGGCGCTCATCGGCTCGCCCTGCGACCCGGTGGACATCAACACGATCTGCTCGGGCGGCATCGACGTCGCCTCGTCCAGGCCGACCACCAGACCGGCCGGGATGTTGAGCAGACCCAGGTCGCGGGCGATGCCCATGTTCCGCACCATGGATCGGCCGATCAACGCGACCTTGCGGCCGTGCTCCAGCGCCGAGTCGAAGACCTGCTGCACCCGGTGTACGTGCGAGGCGAACGAGGCGACGATGATCCGGCCGCGCGCCTTCGCGAAGATCGAGTCGAGGACCGGGCCGATCTCCCGCTCCGGGGTGACGAAGCCGGGGATCTCCGCGTTCGTGGAGTCCGACAGCAGCAGGTCCACGCCCTCGGCACCGAGCCGGGCGAACCCGGCCAGGTCGGTGATCCGGCCGTCCAGCGGAAGCTGGTCCATCTTGAAGTCGCCGGTGTGCAGCACCAGACCCGCCGGGGTACGGATGGCCACCGCCAGCGCGTCCGGGATCGAGTGGTTGACGGCGAAGAACTCGCACTCGAACGGCCCGAGCCGTTCCCGGCCGCCCTCCCGCACCGTCAACGTGTACGGCTGGATCCGCCGCTCCGCCAGCTTCGCCTCGACCAGCGCGAGGGTGAACTGGGAACCCACCAGCGGGATGTCCGGCTTGTGGGCGAGCAGGTACGGCACCGCGCCGATGTGGTCCTCGTGGCCGTGGGTCAGCACGATCGCCTGGATGGCGTCGAGCCGGTCGAGGATGGGACCGAAGTCCGGCAGGATCAGGTCGACACCAGGCTGCTCCACGTCGGGGAAGAGCACGCCGCAGTCCACGATCAGCAGCTTGCCGTCGTACTCGAAGACGGTCATGTTCCGGCCGATGGCGCCGAGCCCGCCGAGCGGGGTTATCCGCAGCCCGCCCTCCGGCAGCGGCGGGGGAAGTTGGGCCTCCTCGTTGTGCGCCTCGGTCACGCGTTCACCTCATTCTGCGACGCCGTCACCCGGCGTCCGTCGTGTCGTTTGATCATTCGGGCAGCGGTAGCCCCGCCGCCGCACAGTCGGCGCGCAGCTGGGCGAGCTGGTCTTCGGTGGCGTCCACCAGCGGCGACCGGACCGGACCGGCGGGCAGCTTCGACGCGTTCAGGCCCGCCTTGACCAGGATCGTGCCCTGGGTGCGGAAGATCCCGGTGAACAGCGGCAGCAGCCGACGGTGCAGGGCCAGCGCGGTGGCCATGTCCCCCGCGTCGTACGCCTCGATCATCCGCTTGGTGTCGACACCGCTGAAGTGCGTCGAGGTGCCGACCACACCGACGCAGCCGACCGACAGCGCGGGCAGCGTGGAGGCGTCGTCGCCGCTGTAGTACGCCAGCTCCGTCCGGCTGGTCACCCAGCTCGTGGCGGTCAGGTCACCCTTGGCGTCCTTGACCGCGACGATGCGGCCGTGCTCGGCGAGCCGGACCAGCGTCTCGGTCTCGATCGGCACCCCGGCGCGGTGCGGGATGTCGTAGAGCATCACCGGCAGGCCACTGGAGTCGGCTACCTCGGTGAAGTGACGCAGCAACCCGGCCTGCGGCGGCTTGTTGTAGTACGGGGTCACCACCAGCAGCCCGTGCGCACCGGCCTTCTCCGCGGCAGCGGCCAGCTCGACGGTGTGCCGGGTGTCGTTCGTACCGACCCCCGCCACCACCCGGGCCCGCTCACCGACGGTCTCCACCACGGTCCGGATCAAGCGTTCCTTCTCCGCGTCCGTGGTGGTCGGCGACTCGCCGGTGGTGCCGTTGACCACCAGCGCGTCGTTGCCCTGCTCGGTCACGAGGTGGTCCGCAAGTCGCGCGGCACCGTCGAGGTCGAGCGCACCGTCGGTGGTGAACGGGGTCACCATCGCGGTGAGCACTCGCCCAAAGGGCCGGGAGGCCGCCCGGACCGGTGTGTCAAGGTGGTCGTGCGTCATGGTGACAACCTAGCGGACGGCCGGCGGTCGGCCGCCGGGGAAGGCCTCAGGACCCCTCAGGGTGCGGGGGCTCTCCCACTCAGGATGCCGCGATGTGCGGGCTCGCCGCCACCTCAGTGCCATCGGCGAGAGTCGAGACGACGAAATCGGCGAACACGTTCGGCGCCACCCGCTGCAACTGCCGCAGGCACTCCACCGCCAGCTCACGGATCTCCACGTCGGCGTGCTCGGTGGCCCGCATCCCGATGAAGTGCCGCCAGGCCCGGTAGTTGCCGGTCACCACGATCCGCGTCTCGGTGGCGTTCGGCAGCACCGCCCGCGCCGCCTGCCGGGCCTGCTTGCGCCGCAACGTCGGGTTGGGCTCGTCGGCGAAGTGCCGCTCCAGCCCCTCCAACAACTCGTTGTACGCCCGCACACTCGCCTCGGCCGCCTCGACGAACCGCTTGTGCAGCTCCGGGTCCTCGGCGATCACCCTCGGCTCGACCATCGCCGCGTCCCGCTCCGGCACGTACCGCTGCGACAACTGCGAGTACGAGAAGTGCCGGTGCCGGATCAGCTCGTGCGTGAAGGACCGGGAGACCCCGCTGAAGTAGAAGCTCACCGACCCGTGCTCCAGCACCGAGAGGTGCCCGACCTCCAGGATGTGCGCGAGGTAGCCGGCGTTGGTCGCGGTCGCCGGATTCGGCTTCTTCCAACTCTGATAGCAGGCCCGTCCGGCGAACTCCGCGAGCGCCTGTCCGCCGTCCGCGTCAGTCGACCACGGCACGTCCTCCGGCGGGTCGAAGTGGGTCCACGCGATCAGCTTGACCTGGGGCTGCACCATCTCCGGCATTCCTGCGACTGTAGCGGCCCACCCCCAACCACCCCCACCCCCCCCTGCCGCCGCCGCGTTGATCAAGAGGTTTTGGTCACGAGCGAGGACGACGGTGGCGAAAAGCCCTTGATCAACTCCATCGGGAGGGGGGTCCGGCGGGGGGCGCTCCGGCGGGGGCGGGGCGGGGGTTTAGACGTAGAGGGCGGTGAAGGGGGGCCAGGGGAGGTTGCGGATCACGGTGAAGGCCAGCCAGGCGCCGAGGAAGCCGCCGACCAGCTTCGGGCCCACGCGCAGCTCGGGCAGGCGCCAGCCGAACGCCTGCTTGCCGGCCCAGGCGACGAAGAAGTACGCCAGGAAGGGCAGCGCGAAGACGAAGAGGAAGTGGTGTCGGGCGGCGGCCGGCAGGTCGGCGTTCAGGACGTACCAGAGTGCCCGGGTGCCACCGCAGCCGGGACAGTCCAGCCCGGTGGTGAGCTTGAGCAGGCAGCTGGGCAGCGCGTCCGGGGCGGAGCGGGCGGGGTCGCTGATCAGCGCGTACCCGATGCCGGCGGCGACACAGCCGACGGCGGCCAGCGGCACCACCCAGCGTGGGGTGCGCGCGTGCAGGCGCGTCACGAGGCGGGTGAGGCGGTCGGGCTCGGCGATCGGCGGGTAGTAGCCCGGCGGATAGCCGCCGGGATAGGCGCCCGGGTGGTCGCCGGGCGCCTGCGTCGTGGCTACCGCTCCCGGGTCGCCCGCCGCGACGGCCGGATCGGGGTGAGCGGGGGTGGCGGGCGCGTGGGGATCGAGGGCGGGCGGGGGTGGCTGGGCGCCCGGTCGGTCAACGCTCGTCACGTTGCTCACCGTACACCTGCCACGCCCAGCAGCGCGGCGGCCAGCGGGGCGGCCAGGTCACCGGCGGACGGCGGGGCGACCGCGTCCAGGCCGAGCCAGCCGGCGAGCCGGTACAGCTCGGCGGCGAGGGCCACGGCGGTCTCCCCGGGATCGGCGCCAGGCTCGACCCAGGCGGCTGGCACCAGCAGCACCCCGGCCTTGCGGTCGGCCTTGAGGTCGACGCGGGCGGTGAACCGTTCACCCTGGCGAAACGGCAGCACGTAGTAGCCGTACACCCGCTGGGGTGCGGGCACGTAGATCTCGATGCGGTAGGTGAAGTCGAACAGCCGCTCGGTGCGGGCGCGTTCCCAGATCAGCGGGTCGAAGGGGCTGACCAGGGTGTTGCCGCGTACCCAGCGGGGCAGCCGGGCCTGCGCGTGCAGCCAGGCCGGCTGGCGCCAGCCGGGCACGGTCACCGGGCGCAACTCCCCGGCCTCGACCAGCTCGGCGACGGCCTGCCGGGCGCCGGCCACCGGCAGCCGGAAGTAGTCGCGCAGCTCCACCTCCGCGGCCACACCGAGCGCGCGGGCGGCGACGCCGACGAGCGTGCGGTACGCCTCCGCGTCGGTCAGCGTGGGTGCGTCGAGCACCTCGGCGGGCAGCACCCGTTCGGGCAGGTCGTAGCGGCGGGCAAAGGAGGTGGTGCGTTCCGCCGCGCACACCTCGCCGGCCCAGAACAGGTATTCCAGCGCCTGCTTGACCGCCGACCAGTTCCACCCCCAGTTGCCGGTCTCCCGGGGCGCGTCGTGCTCGATCTCGGCCACGGTCAACGGGCCGCGCGCGGCCACCTCGTCGCGTACCCAGGCCACCAGGGCGGGCTGCTCCCGGGCGATACGGCGCATCCCGCCCCAGGCGTCGCTGTGCGCCCGCGCCATCCGCCAGCGCAGCGCCGGATGCAGGCCGACCGGCACCAGCGACGCCTCGTGCCCCCAGTACTCGAACAGGTCGCGGGGTCGGCGGTAGGCGGCGGTGTCGAGCAGCGTCGTCGGATACGGCCCGAGCCGGCTGTAGAGCGGCAGGTAGTGGGCGCGTTGCAGGACGTTCACCGAGTCCATCTGGATCAGCCCCACCCGGTCGAGCACCCGCCGCAGGTGGCGGCGGGTGGTCGCCCCGGTGGGCATGGGGTCGGCGAAGCCCTGGGCGGCCAGTGCGACACGGCGGGCCTGGGCGAGCGAGAGCGATTCCGGTGCGACCATCGCAGCGCAGGCTACGTCACCGGTACGACACCGGTACGACACCGGTGCGGACGCTGGACCTGACGCCCCGGGCCGCCTAGAACTGGAGCCATGCCCACCATCCGTCGGGAGGAACCCGAGGACGCCGAGGCGATCGCCCGGGTGCACGTGAGCGGCTGGCAGGCCGGGTACGCCGGGATCATGCCGGACGAGGTGCTGGGGCGACTCAACCCGGTGGCCTGGGCACAGCGCCGCCGGGCCCTCGGCACCGCCGACCCGGAGCACCCGTTCACCACGCTGCTCGCCGAGGTCGACGGGGCCCTGGCCGGGTTCACCACGTTCGGGCCGTATCGCAACAACCAGGACCGGGGCGACCTCGACCCGACGTACGGCGAGGTCGTGGCGCTCTACGTCGCGCCCGCGCACTGGGGCGACGGCACGGCACCGGCGCTGTTCACGGCCGCGCACGACGGGCTACGGGAACGCGGCTGGTCGGAGTACCGGGTGTGGGTGCTGGCGGACAACCACCGGGCCCGCCGGTTCTACCAGCGGGCCGGGCTGTCACCGGACGGTGCGGAGTCGACCTATCCGGTGCCACTGTCCGGCGGGCGTCCGCCGATCGGGCTGATCGAGTTGCGGTACACCGGCCGCCTCGACGGCTGACCGCGCGGCCGGCACCGGCGGTTCGCCCCGGCCCAGCGGCAGGAAGGCCAGCAGCGCCAGACTGATCCAGACGTACGTGTTGCCGAACAGGAAGCCGTCGACCCCGCTGAAGTCCTTCTCCCACGCCCAGACGATCCGGCTGATCAGGAAGGCGTAGCCGACCGTGGCGGCGACCAGCAGCAGCCGACGGCGGCGGCTGCGTGGAGGCGCGGCCATGCCGTGGTCCACCAGCAGCAACAGCCCCGGCAGCAGCCAGACCAGGTGGTGCACCCAGGTGACCGGGCTGACCAGGCACATCACCGCACCGGTCAACGCCAGGCCGGCGGCTTCGTCACCGGCCGCCACGGCGGCCCGGGAGCGCCAGATCCACAGCGCGACCGTCGCGGCCACCAGCGCCAGCCAGGCCAGCGTGCTGGGGCTCTGCGGGTCGAGTCGGGCCACCACGCCGCGCAGCGACTGGTTGGAGACGAAGGCTAGCTCACCGACCCGGCCGGTGTTCCACAGGGCGGAGGTCCAGAACTCCCGGGAGGCGTCCGGGAACGACGCGGCGGCGAGCACGGTCGCCCCGGCCGCCGTGCCGGTGGCGGTGAGCGCCGCCCGCCAGCGGCCGGTGACCAGCAGATAGATCAGGAAGATGCCGGGCGTGAGCTTGATCGCGGTGGCCAGGCCGATGCCGACACCCGCCCACCGGTGCTCGCGCGGCAGCAACCGCAGCAGGTCCACCGCGACCAGGAACAGCAGCAGCGTGTTGACCTGACCGAAGTTGATGGTCTCGCGCATCGGCTCGAACGCGGCGGCCAGGCAGAGCGCCACCGCGAACGCGAACCAGCGGGTCCAGCCGGCCCGCCGGGACACCGGGTCCAGCAGCCACCAGACCAGCACCGCGGCGGCGGCCACCCCGGCGGCCACGCTCACCACGATCGCCCCGTGCCAGGACAGGTACGCCATCGGCAGCATCACCAGCGCGGCGAACGGCGGGTAGGTGAAGCCGTACTGGGTGCCGGGCTTGAGGTAGTCGTAGATCTCGCCGCCGTCGTGCACCCACCAGACCAGCGCGCCGCGATAGACGTGCAGGTCGAAGAAGCCGTGCCGGACCGCAGCCACGGACAGGAAGGCGGTCACCGCGACGGCGAGTACGACCACTGCGACGACCTGTCCGATCGTCCGCCTGACACCCTGCGCCACCGTCGCCTCCCTCACCCTGCGTAGGCTGTCGTCCCATGGCTCTGGGGTTTGTCCGCCCGGCGCGTCCGGAGGACGCCGCCGAGATCGCCCGCATCCAGCTCGCGACCTGGCGGGTCGCCTACCGGCGGCTGCTGCCCCGGCACGTGCTGGAGAACCTCGACGAGGCGTGGCTCGCGCGGCGGTGGGACGCCGCAGTGCGCCAGCCGCCCGGCGACACCCATCGGGTGCTGGTCGCCGTCGAACAGGCCGAGCAATCGTATCTGGTGGGCTTCGCCGCCTCCGGCCCGGTCGACGCGGAGGCACTCGCCCCGAACGAGCCGGTCGACGCGCTCGGCGCCGACGTGGTGGCGGTGACCGACCTGCTGGTGGAGCCGCGCTGGGGCCGGCGCGGGCACGGCAGCCGGCTGCTCGCCGCCAGTGTGGACCTGTGGCGGGAGTCCGGCTTCACCCGCGCCGTCGACTGGGTCTTCGAGGGCGACGAGGCGTCCCGGAAGTTCCTCGGCGCGGCCGGCTGGGAGCCCGACGGTGCGGGCCGGGCGCTGGACGTGGACGACATGCTGGTGCCGCAGCTCCGCCTGCACGTAGCGGTGCCCACCGAGGCGGACTGAGCGGCCGTCGGACGGCCGGGCCGGTGACAACCGTCGCTCAACGCACCGCTACCCCGGCTACCGTCACTTCGGCCTGCCGTCACTTCGGCCTGCCGTCACTTCGGCCTGCCGTCGCCGGCTCTGTTCCGGCCGGCCACCATGCGCCGGTGCTGCGGCAGCACCATGACGGGACGGTACTGCCACCCCGGCACCTGTCGAGCTGAGAGCAGAGACGGATCACCGATAGCCCACTCGGCAGCGAGCAGCCAGCGACGGCCCGTCCGGCAGCGACGGCTCACACGTAGGCCGACCGAAGGTGACGGGCGGCCGACCGGGAAGTGACAGCGAAGACGGTTCAGCTCGACAGTGCCCGAAGCAGGGGTAGGTCACGGCCTCGGTCTGTCGCGGCGACCTCCGCCCGGAAGGGGCCCACATCGCGCGTCCCGGCCGCCCGGGCCGGGCTCAGTCGAGCAGCGGGTCCAGGCCGAGGGTCAGACCGGGTCGGCCGGGCACCGCGCGGACGGCCAGCAGCACGCCGGGCATGAAGGAGACCCGGTCGTACGAGTCGTGCCGGATGGTCAGCGTCTCGCCAATGGTGCCGAACAGCACCTCCTGGTGGGCGAGCAGGCCGGTGGCCCGGACCGCGTGCACGCGTACCCCGTCGATGTCGGCGCCCCGGGCACCGGCGACCTCGTCGGCGGTGGCGTCCGGCACCGGACCCAGCCCGGCCTCGGCGCGGGCCGCCGCGACCAGGCGGGCGGTGTGCGTGGCGGTGCCGCTCGGCGCGTCGAGCTTGCGCGGGTGGTGCTGCTCGATGATCTCGACGGACTCGAAGTGCCGGGCCGCGCGGGTGGCGAACTGCATCATCAGCACCGCGCCGATGCCGAAGTTCGGGGCGATCACCACACCCAGCTCCGGCCTGCCGCCCAGCCAGCCCCGCACCTGGTCCAGCCGCTGCCCGGTGAAGCCGGTGGTGCCGACGACCGCGTGCACGCCCTGGTCGACGCACCAGCGCAGGTTGTCCATCACCACGTCCGGGGTGGTGAAGTCGACGACCACCTGCGCACCGGCGTCCGCGACGGCGGACAGCGGGTCGCCCTGGTCGACCGTTGCCACCAGCTCCATGTCGGCGGCGCCGTCGACGGCCTTGCACACCTCGATGCCCATCCGGCCCCGGGCGCCCAGCACACCGACCCGGATCGGCCCGGTCGCGCCCTTCTCCTGCTCGTCAGTCACGCGGCACAACCTATCCCAATCGGGACGCCGGCACCCCGGGGGTACGGCGGCCCCACCCGGGCGGCCGGATCAGGCGACGAAGTCCGACTCGCCGAACGGGCCGACCACGGCCAGCGACATGGGTCGGCTGAGCAGGTCGGCGACGAGAGCGTTGACGTCGTCCAGGGTGACCGCGTCGACCCGGTGCAGCAGCTCGTCGACCGGGACCAGGTCACCGTAGAGCAGCTCGCCCTTGGCCAGCCGGCTCATCCGGGAGCCGGTGTCCTCCAGCCCGAGCACGAACGAACCCTTGCTCATCCCCTTGCCGCGCGCCAACTCGGCCTCGGTGACGCCGTGCTCGGCGGTACGCGCCAACTCGGCCCGGGTCAGCTCCAGCACCTCCTGCACCCGACCCGGGGCGCAGCCGGCGTACACGCCGAACAGCCCGCTGTCGGCGTACTGGCTGGCGTAGGAGTAGACCGAGTACGCGAGACCGCGTCGCTCGCGGATCTCCTGGAACAGGCGGCTGGACATGCCGCCGCCGAGCACGTTGTTGAGCACCCCGAGGGCGAACCGGCGCTCGTCGAGGCGGTCGATGCCGGGGCAGCCGAGCACCACGTGCGCCTGTTCGGTCTCCTTCGCGTGGACGACCACGGTGGGGGCCTGGGTGCGTACCGCCGGGGTGGTCGGGCGGTGCGGCGCGGGCGTCGCCGGGTCGGTGTCCAGCGGGCTGCCCTTGAGCGCCGACCGGACCAGCCGGACAACGGTCGCGTGGTCGAGGTTCCCGGCGGCGGCGATGACGATGTGCGGTGCGACGTAGCGGCGGCGGTAGAAGCTTTGGATCTGCCGGCGGGTCATCGGGGTGACCGTCTCCGCGGTGCCGGAGATCAGCCGGCCCAGCGGGTGGTCACCGTAGACGGCCCGGGTGAGCAGGTCGTGCACCTCGTCACCGGGCTCGTCGTCGTGCATGGCGATCTCTTCGAGGATGACGCCGCGCTCGGTCTCCACGTCGGCGGGTTCGAGCACCGAGTCGGCGACCAGGTCACACATCACGTCGATGGCCAGGGGCAGGTCCTCGTCCAGCACCCGCGCGTAGTAGCAGGTGTACTCCTTCGTGGTGAAGGCGTTGGTCTCACCGCCGACCGCTTCGATCGACGAGGAGATCTCCAGGGCGTCCCGCTTGTGGGTGCCCTTGAACAGCAGGTGCTCCAGGAAGTGGGCGGCACCGGCCTGCGGCCCGGTCTCGTCCCGCGAGCCGACGGCCACCCAGATGCCGAAGGAGACGCTGCGCATCGCCGGGATCGCCTCAGTCAGGACCCGCAGCCCGCTGGGGAGCACCGTGCGGCGGACCGTGCCGCCCAGCGGGTCGTCGCTCAACGTCCTGGTCACCGCGCGGGTGGCCGCTCCGGCGGACCGGGTGGTCGCGGTGGCGTGCCGACCGCCGGGCGGCGTCACTCCCGGTCGCGCCGTGGGGAAGGACGAACGGCGGGTCCGACTCACGGCAACCTGCTTCCAAGTACGACGAGGGGTGGTTGATCACGAACCGGCCGGGCGACGGTGTCGCCCGGCCGGTCAGCGGTGGTACTACTGGTCGGCGATCAGCTGTGCCGGGTGCGGCGCCGCGGACGGGAGTCCCCACCGCCCTCGCCGCCGTCCGGGCCACGGCCGCCCCGGTCGCCACCGCGCTCGCGGTCGCCCCGGTCACGCGGGCCCCGGTCGCCCCGGTCGCGGCTGGCCGGCCGCTCGCCGTCAACCTCGGCGGCGGGTGCCTCGGCGCCCTCCGGCCGGACCTTGTCCAGGTAGATCTTGCCGCGCTGGTCGATGTCGGCGATCTCGACCTCGACCTTGTCGCCGACGTTGAGGAAGTCCTCGACCTTCTCGACCCGCTTGCCGTCGCCCACCTTGGAGATGTGCAGCAGGCCGTCGCGGCCCGGCAGCAGCGAGACGAACGCGCCGAACGGCGCAGTCTTGACCACCGTGCCCAGGAAGCGGTCGCCCATCTTGGGCAGGGTCGGGTTGGCGATCGCGTTGATCCGCTCGACCGCGGCCTGCGCCGACGGGCCGTTGGTGGCGCCGACGTAGATGGTGCCGTCGTCCTCGATGGAGATCTCGGCGCCGGTCTCGTCCTGGATGGCGTTGATGGTCTGACCCTTCGGGCCGATCACCATGCCGATCTTGTCGACCGGGATCTTCACCGTGGTGACCCGCGGCGCGTAGTCGGACATCTCGGCCGGGGCCTCGATCGCCCGCTGCATCACGTCGAGGATGGTCTGCCGGGCCTCGTACGCCTGCTGCAACGCGGCGGCCAGCACATCCGACGGAATGCCGTCGAGCTTGGTGTCGAGCTGCAGGGCGGTGACGAAGTCCCGGGTACCGGCAACCTTGAAGTCCATGTCACCGAAGGCGTCCTCGGCACCGAGGATGTCGGTCAGCGTCACGTACTGGGTCTTGCCGTCGACCTCGTCGGAGATGAGGCCCATGGCGATACCGGCCACCGGCGCCTTCAGCGGCACACCGGCGGAGAGCAGGCCCAGCGAGGAGGCGCAGACCGAGCCCATCGAGGTGGAACCGTTGGAGCCGAGCGCCTCGGAGACCTGCCGGATGGCGTACGGGAACTCCTCGCGCGACGGCAGCACCGGGATCAGCGCCCGCTCGGCCAGCGCGCCGTGCCCGATCTCGCGGCGCTTCGGCGAACCCACCCGGCCGGTCTCACCGGTCGAGTACGGCGGGAAGTTGTAGTTGTGCATGTAGCGCTTGGACTTCTCCGGGGAGAGGGTGTCCAGCGCCTGCTCCATGCGCAGCATGTTCAGCGTGGTGACGCCCAGGATCTGGGTCTCGCCGCGCTCGAACAGCGCCGAGCCGTGCACCCGGGGCAGCACGCCGACCTCGGCGCTCAGCGGCCGGATGTCGCGCGGCCCACGGCCGTCGATCCGGACCTGCTCACGCAGCACCCGACCGCGCACCTCGGACTTGGTCAGCGAGCGGAAGGCGGCCGACAGCTCCTTCTCCCGGCCCTCGAAACGCGGGCCGACCTCCTCCAGCAGGCGGGCCTTGACCGCGTCCAGGGCCTCCTCGCGGTCCGCCTTGCCGGCGATCTGCAGGGCCTCGGCGACATCGGCGCGAGCGAACTCGGCGACCGCGTCGTACGCGTCGTTCTGGTACTCCAGGAACACCGGGAACTCGGCGACCGGCTTGGCGGCCACCTCGGCCAGCTCGCTCTGCGCGCGGCACAGCTCACGGATGGCCGGCTTGGCGGCCTCCAGGCCGCTGGCCACGATCTCCTCGGTCGGCGCGGGTGCGCCACCGGCGACCAGGCTCACGGTGTGCTCGGTGGCCTCGGCCTCGACCATCATGATCGCGACATCGCCGTCGGCCAGGGCGCGACCGGCCACCACCATGTCGAAGGTGGCCCGGCTCAGCTCCTCGTGGGTCGGGAAGGCGACCCACTGACCGTCGACGTGGGCCATCCGGGTGGCCCCGATCGGACCGGAGAACGGCAGGCCGGAGAGCTTCGTCGACATCGAGGCGGCGTTGATCGCCACCACGTCGTACGGGTGCTGCGGGTCGAGCGCGAGGATGGTCTCGACGACCTGCACCTCGTTGCGCAGGCCCTTGACGAACGAGGGGCGCAGTGGCCGGTCGATCAGGCGGCAGGTGAGGATGGCGTCCTCGCTGGGGCGACCCTCACGGCGGAAGAACGAGCCGGGGATCCGGCCCGCGGCGTACATCCGCTCCTCGACGTCGACGGTCAGCGGGAAGAAGTCGAACTGCTCCTTCGGCTGCTTGCCGGCGGTGGTGGCGGAGAGGACGACCGTCTCGCCGAGCTGGGCGATGACGGAGCCGGCGGCCTGGCGGGCCAGCCGACCGGTGGAGAAGGTGATCTCGCGGGTGCCGAACGACCCGTTGTCGATCACGGCGGTGCGGATCTCGGTGCCGAGTTTGGTCTCGGTCATGGTGCGGCAATGCTCCTTCGCATCGGGGGCCACGACGCGGGAGCTGTGCGGACGGCCGGTCTTCGATCGAAGCGCCCGGTGCCACCGGCGGATGCCGGGGCCTCCGGAGGCCACTACCGGAGACCGGTACGCCGACGGCTCCCCTTGTCTCAGGTGCGCGCGGCCCGTGTCTCGGATGGGACGCGGACGGGGGGAGCGGCCCGTCGGGCCGCTCCCCCCGTCACGTCACCGACGCAGACCGAGTCGCTCGATGAGCGACCGGTAGCGGTTGATGTCCTTCTTCTGCACGTAGTTGAGCAACCGACGGCGACGGCCGACCAGCAGCAGCAGCCCACGGCGGCTGTGGTGGTCGTGCTTGTGCACCTTCAGGTGCTCGGTGAGCTCGGCGATCCGCTTGGTGAGGACCGCGACCTGCACCTCGGGCGACCCGGTGTCACCCTCGGCGGTCGCGTACTCTTCGCGGATCTTGGCCTTGGCCTGCTGGTCGAGCGCCATGTTCTCCCTGTTCTGATGGGTTGTCGATACGGTTCGTCGGGCCGGGCTAGGGCACCGGCGACGAACGGCCTTCGCGCCCGCGGCGTCGAGCAGGCAGCGAGGCCCCACGTCGGTCAGCCGACGTCCACGCCAGCCTACCAGCACCTGGTCGGGATCGCCCTGACGAGCCCTCAGCCCAGCGCCCGGCGCGTCTGCGCGACGTCCTCGGCGATCTGGGCGACCAGCGGTTCGATCGCGTCGTACCGGACCTGCCCGCGCAGGCGGGACACGAAGTCCAGGGCGAGCCGCTCGCCGTAGAGGTCGCCGTCGAAGTCCAGCGCGTACGCCTCGACCCGCCGCTCCCGCCCGGAGAAGGTCGGGTTGGTGCCGATCGAGACCGCGGCGGACAGCGGGTGTCGCTGCCCCCGACGCATCATCCGGGCCGCGTAGATGCCGTCCGCCGGGACCGCCGCGTACCGGTGGCAGAGCAGGTTCGCCGTGGGGAAGCCCAGCTCCCGGCCGCGCTGGTCACCCCGGACCACGACCCCCTCCAGCCGGTGCGGGCGGCCCAGCGCGACCGCTGCGGCGGCCACGTCGCCCGCGTCGACGCAGGAACGGATGTACGTCGACGAGAAGACCGTCCCGGCCTCGGACACCAGCGGAGCGTCCTCGACGGCGAACCCGAACGTCCGGCCGAGCCGGTCGAGCAGGGCGACGTCCCCGGCCGCCCGGTGCCCGAACCGGAAGTTGTCCCCCACCACCACCAGCGCGGCGTGCAGGTGCGCGACCAGGATGTCGTGCACGAACGCCTCGGCGGGCAGCCGGGAGAACTCGGCGGTGAACGGCACCACGCAGAGCACGTCCACGCCAAGCGACTCGATCAGCTCGGCCTTGCGGGCCGGTTCGGTGAGCACCGCCGGGTGGGAGCCGGGCCGGACCACCTCGGCCGGATGCGGGTCGAAGGTGACCACCACCGACTGCACGCCCAGTTCGCGGGCCCGGGCGACGGTGTGGCCGATGGTCGCCTGGTGCCCCTTGTGCACGCCGTCGAAGACGCCGATGGTGACGACGGACCGTCCCCACCCGCCGGGCACCGCGTCGAAGCCCCGCCACCGCTGCATGCTGTTCCTCCGCTAGTCCGCCCACCCGCACCGACCGGGCCGGCATCCGCCGTCAGGCCGGGGCGAGCACGATCTCCGCGCGGGCCCGGCCACCCCGCTCGCTGACGATAGCGATCAACCCACCGGCCGGATCGAAGACCGCGTACGGTCCGGCCAGCCCGACCGGCTCCAGCGGCCCACCGTGGGAGAGCACCTTCGCCTCGTCGGGTCCGGCGTCGCGGCGGGGGAAGAACCGGTCGGCGGCGGCCGCCAGCGGCACCCCGACCACGTCGGGCGCGCGCTGCTCCAGCTCGTCGAGGGTGGCGGCCTCGGCCAGGGTGAAGCCGCCCACCGCGGTCCGCCGCAGCGCGGTCAGGTGCCCACCGACCCCGAGTGCCAGGCCCGCGTCGCGCGCGATCGCTCGGATGTACGTGCCGGTGGAGCAGGACACGTCGATGTCGACGTCGACGACGTCCGGGTGGTCGCGCCGGATCGCCAGCACGTCGAGGCGGGACACGGTGACCCGCCGGGCCGGCAGGTCGACGCTCTCCCCCGATCGCACCCGCTGGTACGCCCGCTGTCCGTCGATCTTGATGGCGCTCACCGCGCTCGGCACCTGGTCGATCTCGCCGCTCAGGTCGGCCAGCGCGGCGCGGATCGCCTCGTCGGCGAGGGCGCCGGCGGGTGTGGTGGCGATCACGTCGCCCTCCGCGTCGTCGGTGACCGTGGACTGGCCGAGGCGGACGGTGGCGGTGTAGCTCTTGTCCGCCCCGATCACGTACGTCAGCAGCCGGGTGGCCCGGTTCATGCCGATCACCAGGACCCCGGTGGCCATCGGGTCGAGTGTGCCGCCGTGGCCGACCCGTCGGGTCCGCGCGAACCGGCGGATCCTCGCCACCACGTCGTGCGACGTCATGCCGCCGGGCTTGTCCACCACGATCAGACCGTCAGTGCTCACGACGTGCAAGCCTGCCAGACCGCCCGCGCCCGCCCGACACCGGACGACCAGCCGGAAATCGGGTGTACGCGCCGGTGGCCGCCCTGCGAGGATGGTGCGCCGATGGCCGCGAGGTGCCACCGGCGGATCGCGAGGAGACGAGATCGCCACGAACGGTGAACCGCCGCCGCATCGCCGTCACGCGACGGCGTCGGCGGTCCGCGCCTCGTCCCGGACCGCGCCGGTCACCGCCCAGGCGCCGCTGCGCAGCCGCAGCACCAGACCGACCAGCCGGATGACGACGAACAGCATCAGGCCCGCCCAGATCCCGCCGAGCCCGAGGTCGAAAGCGTAGGTGAGCCAGATCGCCGGCAGGAACCCGGCCAGCGCACCGGCCACGGTCAGATTGCGCAGATAGCGGATGTCACCGGCACCGATCAACACGCCGTCCAGGGCGAACACCACACCGGCCAGCGGGAGCATCGCGACGAACCAGGGCCACGCCACCATCGCCTGCGCGTGCACGGCGGTGTCCGGGGTGAACAGGGCCGGCACCACGCCGGCACCGGCCGCCACCAGCGCCCCGAACGCGGTGCCGCAGACCGCGCCCAGCCAGGCGACCCGGCGGGCCAGGGCCCGAGCCACCGCCGCGTCACCGCCGCCGAGCGCCGCGCCGACCAGCGCCTGCGCGGCGATGGCCAACGCGTCGAGCGCCAGCGCGGCGAAGAACCAGAGCTGCACGGCGATCTGGTGGGCGCCGACCACGGCGGCACCGAACCGGGCCGCCACGGCGGTGGCCGACAGGAAGCTGGCCTGGAACGCCATGCCCCGGATCAGCAGGTCACGACTGAGTACGAGTTGCTGGCGGATGACCCGGAGGTGCGGGCGCAGCGATGCCCGCTCGGAGATCAGCGCGCCGACGAAGAGCACGCCGCCGAGGGTCTGCGCGATCGCGTTCGCCACCGCCGAGCCGATCATCCCCATCCCCAACGGATAGACCAGCAAGGGGCAGAGCACCGCGGAGAGCAGGTTCGGGCCGACCACGAAGAGCAGAGGCCGGCGGGTGTCCTGCACGCCCCGCATCCAGCCGTTGCCGGCGGCGGCGAGCAACAGACCGGGCGCACCGAACGCGGCGACCCGCAGCCATTGGCCGGCGGCCTCGCCCACCTCGCCACCGCCGGCGAGGGCACCGGCCAGGGCACCGCCACCGAACTGCATGGCGCCCACGACCAGCAGCCCCACCCCGAAAGCCAGCCAGGAGGACTGCACTCCCTCGGCAACTGCGGCGGCCCGGTCACCGGCGCCGAAGCGGCGGGCGGCCCGGCCGGTGGTGCCGTAGGCGACCACGGTGCCCAGCCAGGCGGTGAGGGTCATCACGGTGCCGCCGACCGCGACCGCAGCCAGTGGCACGCGCCCCAGGTGGCCGACGACGGCGGTGTCGACGAGGACGTAGATCGGCTCGGCGGCCAGCACCACGAGGGCCGGCAGGGCGAGCGCGGCGAACCGGCGCGGCGAGGCGACACGGCTGGCGACAGAGGTCTGGCTCATCGCCGCTGATCGTGGCACGCGACGAGTAAGGGCAGCAAGCTCCTACGCTACTTACCTGTCGCTGACGTCCGCCGGGGCGGGGAGAGGACAGGCGACCCGGCGGTACGCGACCGGTGGCGCGGGCCGCACCGGAACCGTCAGGCGATCCGAGGCGGTGGCGCCGTACGCGCGGTGCGGCTCTGCGTCACCGCCGGTCGCGTACGGTCACTGACGGGTGTCCATCGAGGTCTGCAGGGCACGGCGGGCCTGCTCGCGGGCCTCGTCGGTGGTCTCGGGCTTGGGCTTGGCGGGCATGGCGGACCCCTTCCAGGGCGCGCGCCGAGAGGCGCGACGGCATCACGGGCGGTGTACGACAGGCACCCGAGACCGGCCCCGGGATCACCGGAGCTATGGACGGGTGGTGTGGTGGCGGCCCGGGTCGGTCGCCCCTGGAGGGGGAAGCGACGCCAGGTAGGGCTCCGCTCCCGTGACCTGTGCCACAGCAGCACCGGTCTATTCCCAAGTTATCGTTCAGGTCCACATGGTGCGCGCTGTTCCCGCCATCTGGACCGGTCAGATCCCGGTCACCGGGCCAGGAAGTGCCAGCCCACCCACCACCAGAAGCCGAACATGCCGATCCGGCCCACCGGGACCGGACCGACCTCGTACCGCATCACGTACGCGCACGCCTCGCCGAGCGTCGGGATGCGCGAGCCCTCCCGCCGGGCCAGCCACTCGACCAACCCGAACAGCGCCAGGCCGACCAGGAAGCCACCGATCGCCAGATACCGCATCATCGGCGCACCAACCCCCAGAACGCCGACAGCCACACCAGCCAGGCGGCGGAGCGGACCATCCGGTCCTCCAGCAACGGGTCGGCCAGCAGCGAGAAGGTCGGGAAGTCGTCACCGGCCGCCGCGAAGAACGTGGCCCCCTCGAACACCCCGAAGACCACCACCGGCAACGTCCACCAGACCGCGCCGGAACCCAGGCGCTCGGGTGCGGGCCGGGCCTGCACCCGCTTGGTCAGTCCCAGCCAGATCAGGAGCCCGCCGGTGCCGAACACGTAGAGGTTCGCCTCCGTGGAGAACGACGGGAACCGCCCGCCGACCAGCGAGAGGGCCACCAGCACCGGTACGCAGACGACCGGTCGTTCCCACGTGCGGGGAGCGTCGATCGTGAGGTCGTGGGGCTGCTCCATCACTCGATTCTCCCCGTCATCACTCGGCAGCGGTATGGCAACACTCCCCGGAGCCGCCTCTGAAATCACCCCTCGGGGGCGACACCACTCCCCGGCCCGGGCGTCAACTCGGCCCGGACCCGGTCGACCACCTCGTCCACGGTTCCCCGGCCGGTGAACCCGGCGGCGAGTCGATGACCGCCGCCGCCCAGCGCCACCGCCACCCGGCTCACGTCCACCGCGCCCTTGCTGCGCAGCGACACCGCCCACTCGTCCGGCCCGGTCTGCTTCACCACGCAGCTCACGTCGGCCTCGGCGGTGCACCGCACCGGATCGATGAGCGCCTCCAGCACGTACGGCCGCTGGTCGTGCCGGGCCAGGTCGTCCTGGGTCGCGTACGTCCAGACCAGGCCGTGCCCGGACGCCGCCTCGGGCTCCAGCCGGGCGCGGCCGAGCACCTCCCCGAAGAGACGCACCGCGCCGAAGGGCCGGCTGTCGAACACCCGCCGGGAGATCTCCCCCGGCCGGATGCCGGTGGCCAGCAGGCGGGCGGCCATCTCGTGCACGGCCGGCGTGGTCGCGTCGAACCGGAACGAGCCGGTGTCGGTGCTCAACGCCACGTACAGGCACTCGGCGATGCCGGCGTCCAGCGGTACGCCGAGCCGGGCCAACAGTTCCTCCGCGACCACCGAGGTCGCCGCCGCCGCCGGATCGACCAGGTTGACGTCACCGAAGCCGGCGTTGGAGGCGTGGTGGTCGAGCACCAGCGCGGTGCCCGGCCCGGCCAGGCGGTCGGCCAGGTCACCGAGACGCGAGTCGCTGGCCGCGTCGAAGCAGATCACCAGATCCGGCTCCAGGTCGGCCTCGGTCGCCGGCACCAGCAGTTCCAGCCCGGGCAGTCCACGGAACGGTTCGGGCACCTCCGGCGGCCCGGGGAAGGTCGCCTGCAACCGGCGTACGCCGAGTCGCCGCAGCCCGAGCCCGAAGCCGAGCATGCTGCCCAGCGCGTCGCCGTCCGGGTTGACGTGGCAGATCAGCAGCACCCGCCCGGCGGGTGCCACCTGGCGTACCGCCGCCACCGCCGCGGCCCAGTCGGCCTCGCTCGGCGCGGACCCACCCGGGTCCGGCGAGGTCGCCGCCCCCGTCGAGGCTCCGGTGGCCGCCGCGTCCGGGTCGGCGGAAACCGCCGGCCCCTCGGCCGTGCCGGGGCGGGCCGGACTCGGCAACGCCGCACCCGGGCCCGACTCGGTCAGCGCACCGCCGGAGGGGGCGGTCACCGCCGCTCCCCGCTCCGGGCGTCGTCCGTGTCACCGGTGCCGGTCTGGTTCTCGGCCTCGCCGGCCTCGTCTTCCTCGTCTTCGAGCCGGTACGGCTGGGCCTCACCGGCGTACTCGGCCTTCGCGGCGAGACGCTGCACCTCCGCGTCGGCGGTCCGGGCCGCCGCGAGCAGGTCGTCGATGTGCTTCACCTGGTCCTGCACGTCGTCCAGGACGAAGGTCAGGGTCGGCGAGTGGCGCAACCCGAGCGCCTTGCCGACGGTGCTGCGCAGCATGCCCTTGGCGCTGTCCAGCGCGGCGGCGGTGCCCGCCTGCGCCGCCGCGTCACCGAGCACGGTGTAGAAGACCGTGGCGTCGCGCAGGTCGGCGGTTATCCGGGCGTCGGTGATAGTGACCATGCCGAGCCGCGGGTCCTTGATCTGGCTCCGCACCACCGACGCGACCAGTTCACGCACCCGCTCCGCGTGCCGACGTACCTTGGCCGGATCCGTCATCTCCGCCACCTCCACGGCGTCCCGCTGCCGGCCGGAACCGGCGACGCCGTCACCGGAGCCCGCACCGACCCCAACACTGGAAACCCTACCCGCGCCACGTGCCCCGGCGCGCGGGGCGGCAGGGTGGCCGCATCCGCCACCGGTCAGTCCTCCGCGCCGTGCAGCCGGCGGCGCACCGACAGCAACTCGACCTCCGGTCGACCGGCCACCAAGCGCTCGCACGAGTCGAGCACCTCACGGGCGTGAGCCGCCTCCGCGGCCACGACCGCCACTCCTATCTCGGCTCGCCCGTGCAGGTCGAGCGCACCCACCTCGGCGGCCGCCACCTCGAAGCGGCGCAGCGCCGCCACGATCGGCCGTACGTACGATCTCTTCGCCTTCAGCGACCGGGAGTCGCCCGGCAGCAGCAGGTCGAACACTGCGGTTGCGGTGAACATCGCTGCGGACACTACCCGCACCCCACCCCACATGATCAAGGGGTTTACGCCATTCGGCGTAAACCCCTCGATCAGTGCGTCACTACCGGATCAGGCGCGAACCTTCTCCCGCATCTCGAAGGTCTCGATGATGTCGCCCGGCTGCACGTTGTTGTAACCGGACAGGGTCAGACCACACTCGAAGCCCTCGCGGACCTCGGTCGCGTCGTCCTTGAACCGCTTGAGCGAGCTGATCGTGATGTTGTCCGCCACGACCGTGCCGTCGCGCAGCAGGCGCGCCTTCGCGTTGCGCCGGATGATGCCCGACCGGACGATGCAACCGGAGATGTTGCCGATCTTGGACGAGCGGAAGACCTCGCGGATCTCCGCGCTGCCCAGCTCGACCTCCTCGTACTCCGGCTTGAGCAGGCCCTTGAGCGCCGCCTCGATCTCCTCGATGGCCTGGTAGATGACGGTGTAGTACCGGATCTCCACGCCCTCGCGGTCGGCCATCTCGCGGACCTTGTTGGAGGCCCGCACGTTGAAGCCGATGATCGTGACCGGCTCGGACGAGGCGCTCGCGAGCATGACGTTGCTCTCGGTGATCGCGCCGACGCCCCGGTCGAGGACCTTGAGCTGGACCTCCTCGGGGATGTCGAGGTTGAACAGCGCGTCCTCCAGGGCCTCCACCGAACCGGAGACATCGCCCTTGAGGATGAGGTTGAGCGACGTCTTCTCGCCCTCCTTGAGCTGCTCCATGAGCGTCTCGAGGGTGGCCCGGCCACGGGAGTTGGCGAACGCCGCCGCCCGCCGCCGCGCCTGGCGCTGCTCGGCGATCTGCCGCACCGTGCGGTCGTCCGCCGCGGCGAGGAAGGTGTCACCGGCGCCGGGCACCGCGGTCAGACCGAGGACCATGACCGGACGTGCCGGGCCGGCCTCGGTGACCTGGTTGCCGTTCTCGTCGAGCATCGCCCGGACCCGGCCGTGCGCCCCACCGGCGACGATCGAGTCGCCCGCCCGCAGGGTGCCCTTCTGCACCAGCACCGTCGCCACCGCACCACGGCCCTTGTCCAGGTGCGCCTCGATGGCCACACCCTGCGCCGGCCCGTCCGTCGGAGCGGTCAGCTCCAGCGACGCGTCGGCGGTGAGCAGCACGGCCTCAAGGAGTTCCTCGATGCCGATGCCGGGCTTCGCGGCCACGTTGACGAACATGGTCTCGCCGCCGTACTCCTCGGCGACCAGGCCGTACTCGGTCAGCTGCTGGCGGACCTTGTCCGGGTTGGCCTCCGGCTTGTCGACCTTGTTGACCGCGACCACGATCGGCACGTCCGCCGCCTTGGCGTGGTTGAGCGCCTCGATGGTCTGCGGCATCACGCCGTCGTCGGCCGCCACCACCAGGATCACGATGTCGGTGACCTGGGCACCACGGGCACGCATGGCGGTGAACGCCTCGTGACCCGGGGTGTCGATGAAGGTGACCGCCCGGTCCTCGCCCTCGTGCGGGACGTGGACCTGGTAGGCGCCGATGTGCTGGGTGATGCCACCGGCCTCGCCGGCCACCACGTTCGCCTTGCGGATCGCGTCGAGCAGCTTGGTCTTACCGTGGTCGACGTGACCCATGACGGTCACCACCGGCGCACGGCTGACCAGGCGGTCCTCCGCGACCTCGGCGTCGAGGTCGATGTTGAACTGCGCGAGCAGCTCGCGGTCCTCGTCCTCCGGGCTGACGATCTGCACGGTGAAGCCGAGGTGCTCACCCAGCAGCAGCAGGGTGTCGTCGGAGCACGACTGGGTCGCGGTGACCATCTCGCCCAGGTTGAACATCTCCTGGACCAGCGAACCCGGGTTGGCGTTGATCTTGTCGGCGAAGTCCGACAGCGAGGCGCCACGGGAGAGCCGGACCGTCTGCCCCTGACCCCGGGGAGCACCCGAGCTCATGGTCGGGGCCGACAGGTTGTCGAACTCCTGTCTGCGCTGCTTCTTGGACTTGCGACCACGGGTCGGCTTGCCACCCGGACGCCCGAAGGCACCGGCGGCACCGCCGCCACGGCCACGGCCACCGCCACCCGGGCGACCGCCGCCACCGGCCGGCCCGCCCGGCCGGAAGCCGCCACCAGCACCGGCACCGCCACCGCCACCGGGGCCGCCACGGTAGCCACCGCCACCGCCGCCACCGCCACCGGGGCCGCCACGGTAACCGCCGCCACCGCCGCCACCACCGGGGCCGCCACGGTAACCGCCGCCACCGCCGCCACCCGGACGACCGGCACCGCCGCCACCGGGGCGACCGGCACCCGGGCCACCCGGACGACCGGGACGCTGGCTCGGCATGGAGGCCGGGCTGGGCCGCGGCGGCATCGAGGCGGGACTCGGCCGCGGCGGCATCGAGGCCGGGCTGGGCCGGGGACCACCGGCACCGGCGGCCGGCGGCCGCTGCTGGCTGCCCTGGATACCGAAGGGGTTGTTACCGGCGCCACGCGCCGGCGGGCGACCCTGCCGGCCGCCCGGGCCGGGGTTCGGGCCACCGGGACGACCTGCGGCCGGAGAACCCGGGCGGGGCGGCATGGCGCCGGGACCGGGCCGCGGACCTGGACGGGCGCCGCCGTCGGCCGGAGGCTCCCGGCGGACGTTCTCGCGCTGCTGCTGGCGGGCGGCCTGCGCGGCCTTGACCGCGGCCTCCTGCTCGGCCTTCAGCGCGGCGGCGCGCGCCTCGGCGGCGGCCACCTCGATGTCATGGGCACTCGCCGGCTTGGCGACCGGGGTCACTGACGGCGGAGGGCCGGGAACCGGTGCCTTCGGCTTCGGCCCGGGCATCGCCGGACGCCGTGGCGGCGTCGGCTTGGCGGTGACCCGAGGTTCGCCGGGGGTCGGCGGCGGGGTGGGCGCTGCCGCCGGAGCCGGGGCGGCCGACGGCGGAGCCGCCGGAGCCGGGGCGGCCGACGGCGGAGCCGCCGGAGCGCCAGCGCCACCGGAGGCGACGAACGCGTTACGCAGCCGACGGGCGACGGGCGCCTCGACCGTGCTCGACGCGGACTTGACGAACTCGCCCATTTCCTTCAGCTTGGCGAGAACGGTCTTACTCTCGACCCCGAGCTCTTTCGCAAGCTCGTGTACGCGGGCCTTGCCTGCCACTGCACTCCTCACTCCGAGGTCGTGCGGGCAGCACCCGCAGCGACCTCACTCGTGCACTTGAAGCCTGATCATTTCTGGGACTTCATCGTGTGCTCATGTCGGTCGTCCTACCTTGCTAGCGGCCACACCCGGTCGGATGACCGGACGTGGTGGTTAACGCGTCAGGTACTCCGCGAGGGCGCCGTCATCCGGAACCCCGGCGAGGCGCAGCGCGCGCCCGAAGGCGCGACGCCGCACTGCCTGCGCGAAGCAGGCCGGATCTGGGTGCATGTTCGCTCCCCGACCCGGCAGTCTGCGGGCCGGATCGGGTCGGAGGCTGAATCCAGCCTCGTCGCCGACCGCGACGATCCGCAGTAGTTCACTGGCCGGCGCCCGCCGTCGGCAACCCACACAGGTGCGCTCCGGCAGCGCGCGTCGTGCCACTGGCAGAAGTCTACCCCTAGCTACCCGAGACCGCTCCGCCCGGTTCCCGGACGTGATCAGCCCCGGGTCGGCCGCCGGAGCCAGACTGCTCGGCGTCGGACCGGATGTCGATCCGCCATCCGGTCAACCGGGCAGCAAGCCGGGCATTCTGCCCTTCCCGCCCGATCGCCAGGGAGAGCTGGAAATCCGGCACCGTCACCCGGGCCGCCCGGGCACCCAGGTCCACCACCTCGACCCGCAGCGCCTTGGCCGGTGACAACGCGTTGCCGACGAAGGTCGCCGGGTCGTCCGACCAGTCGATGATGTCGATCTTCTCGCCGTGCAGCTCGCTCATCACCGCCCGGACCCGCTGCCCCATCGGGCCGATACAGGCGCCCTTGGCGTTGACTCCGGGAGTGGTGGACCGGACCGCGATCTTCGTACGGTGACCGGCCTCACGCGCGATCGCGCTGATCTCGACCGTACCGTCGGCGATCTCCGGAACCTCCAGGGCGAAGAGTTTCTTCACCAGGTTCGGATGCGTACGCGACAACGTGATCTGCGGGCCGCGCATCCCCTTGGCCACGTGCACCACCACGCAGCGAATCCGCTCGCCGTGGGTGTACCGCTCCCCGGGCACCTGCTCGGACTGGGGCAGCACCCCCTCCAGCTTGCCCAGGTCGACCGTGACGATGCCCTTCTCGGCTCGGGCCTCGTGCGCCTGCACCACACCGGTCACCAGGTCACCGTCGCGGCCGGCGTACTCGCCGAAGTGCACCTCGTCGGTGGCCTCCCGCAACCGCTGCAGGATGACCTGCTTGGCGGTCATCGCGGCGATCCGCCCGAAGTCGTGCGGAGTGTCGTCCCACTCCCGTTCCACGGTGCCCTCGTCGCCCAGTTCCTGGGCGTAGACCAGGGCCACACCGGTCTTACGGTCGATCTCCACCCGGGCGTGCGACTGCGCACCCTCGGTGTGCCGGTACGCGGTCAACAGCGCGGTCTCGATCGCCGCGAGGATCGTGTCGAACGGAATCTCCCGCTCGCGCTCGAGTGCGCGCAGCGCCGCGAGGTCTATGTTCACCTCTCCTCGTCCTCCACATCGTCATCGTCATCGTCGTCGACGTCTTCTGATTCGGCCAGTTCGTCGAGGCGGCTGAACTCGACCTGCACCCGGCCCGGCCCGAGCTCGGCGTACGCCCACCCGGCGCGGTCGGCGTCCGTCTCCAGCACCACGTGCTCGTCGTCGGCCTCGACCACCCGGCCGGTGACCTGCCGGTCGCCGGCCGGTCGGCCGTCGGCCGTCCCGCCGCCGCGCACGGTCACCCGGACCAGTCGGCCCACGTTGCGCCGCCAGTGCCGGGGCAGAGTCAGCGGACGGTCCACCCCCGGCGAGCTGACCTCCAGCTGGTACTCCCCGGCGACGATGTCGCCGCCGGTCTCCTCGGCCGCGTCCAGCGCTGCCGAGACCGCCCGCGACACGTCGGCGACCGCGTCCAGGTTGATGCCGCCGTCGGCATCGACGATCACACGTACCACATGCCGTCGACCGGCCCGGGACACGGCCAGGTCCTCCAGGTCGTAGCCGGCCTCGGCGACCACCGGTGCGATCACCGCGCGCAGCCGCTCGCGGCGGGCGGCCAGGTCACCCCGGGGCCCCTGCGCGCTGCGCGGCGCGGGACCGCCTCGCGGTGCCTGGCCGCCACGGGGTCGCCCCGTCGTTCTGGTGGCACGGCCACGCTGCGTCATCTGTTGGACCTTCCACTACTCGTCGGCCGCCATGCCGGCACGCCACCGGTGCGGGCGCGCGTCGGTGGTTGCGCAGAGCGTAACGCGCCCGGCGGAGGAGAGCCCGGGCGGCGCACCGGCGCCACCGCGCCACACGAACCGCGCCGATGGTGTTGACTTGTCCGGTGGTGATGGACATGACGAGTCGGCCGGACGGGTCCGCCGCGTTCTCCCGGCGCGCGGTGCTGCGGGCCGGTGCGCTGCTGGCGCTGGGTGGGGCCACCGTGCCGTTGAGCGGGTGCGGTCTCTTCGGCGGAGACGAGCAGCCGCCGGAGCCGGACCCGCTGACCCCGCTGGTCGACGAGTCGCTGAGCCTCGCCGCGGGGCTGCGCGCCGCCGCGACCGCCCACCCCGATCTGGCCGCGCGGCTCGTCCCGCTCGCCGAGTCGCACGAGGCGCACGCGGCCGAACTGGCCCGGCTGACCGGCGCCGCGACACCGTCCGGCTCGGCCGCCCCCACCGGGGCGGCCTGGTCCTCCCCCGCCGTGCCGCCGGGCGAGCCGACCGCCGCGCTGGCCGCGCTGCGCCAGGCCGAGCGGACCGGCCGGGAGTCGGCCAAGGCCGCCTGCGCCGCCGCGCCCACCGACCGGGCCGCGGTGCTGGGCTCCGTCGCCGCCGCCCGAGCCAGCCACCTGGAGGCGCTGCGATGAGCGAGTGGGTCACCGGACGCAGTGCGCCCGCCGGGCCGGGCGAGGCGCTCGCCGGGGCGTTGACCGCCGAGTACGCGGCCATCTGGGCCTACGGCCCGATCGGGGTACGCCTGACCGGCGACGAACGGAAGGCCGCCGCCGACGCGGAGGCGGCCCACCGAGGCCGGCGGGACGCCCTGGTGATGCAGATCAGCACCGGCGGCGGGACCGTGCCACCGGACCGGGCCGGCTACGCCCTGCCCTTCGCGGTGACCGACCGGGTCAGCGCGCTGCGGTTGGCGATCGAGGTGGAGGAGCGTACGGCGGCGTTCTGGCGGGCGGCGCTGCCGGTCAGCACCGGGGCCGAGCGGGAGCAGGCCCTGGCCGCCCTGGTCGAGTACGCGGTCCGCGCGACGCGCTGGCGGCGCAGCGCCGGCACCACCCCGTTGACCGTGCCGTTCCCCGGTCGTCCCACCTGAGGCGACACCGCCGGTCGATGGGTAGGCAGCGTCACGGTCCGCACCGGTTGCGGATGGCATACCAGGTATGCATACTCCGGTTCCATGTCCATCCGTCACGGCCTGCTCGCCCTGCTCGAACGCGGCCAGATGTACGGCTACCAGCTCCGGGCCGCCTTCGAGGAGTCGACCGGCTCCACCTGGCCGCTCAACATCGGGCAGGTCTACACGACCCTGTCCCGCTTGGAGCGGGACGGACTGGTGCGGTCGTTGCCGGAGAGCGAGGCCGGGCAGCGGCCGTACGAGATCACCGAAGCCGGGCGGGCGGACCTGACGCTGTGGTTCGCCACCCCGATCAGCCGCAACGACCGCCCCCGTGACGAACTGGCGATCAAGCTGGCGCTGGCGCTGACCACGCCGGGGGTGGACGTCCGCACGGTGGTGCAGACCCAGCGCACCGCGACGATGCGGACACTCCAGGAACTGACCCGGCTGAAGTACTCCAGCGACCGGCCCGAGGACCTGCCGTGGCGGCTGGTGCTGGACGCGATGGTCTTCCAGGCCGAGGCGGAGGTGCGCTGGCTCGACCATTGCGAGACCAGCCTGGTACGGCACCGCCCCCCGGCCCCCGGCCCGACGCCACTGCCCGAGGCAGCGGGCCGCAGTGGTGAGGAGGCCTGGCGGTGAACGCGGACGACCGCCCCGCGGCGGCCACCCGCGACACCGCCGCGACACCCGACCCCAAGACGCCCGACGGCGCCGGGGCCGCCCGGGAGGCGGTGCTGGAGCTGCGGGAGGTGCACCGGACCCACGGCAGCGGCCCGGCCGCGGTGCACGCGCTGCGCGGGGTGAGCCTGGTCGTCCGTCCCGGCGAACTGGTCGCCGTGATGGGTCCCTCCGGCTCCGGCAAGTCCACCCTGCTGACGCTGGCCGGTGGGCTGGACAGCCCGACCACCGGTGAGGTCCGCGTCGAAGGGCAGCCGCTGCACGCCCTGGACCGCCGTGGCCTGGCCCGGCTCCGCCGCCGCCGGATCGGCTACATCTTCCAGCACCTCAACCTCATCGGCAGCCTGACCGCCGCCGAGAACGTCTCGCTCCCCCTCGAACTCGACGGCGCGGGCGTCCGGCGGGCCCGCCGGCTGGCGCTCGACGCGCTGACCGAGGTGGGTCTCGCCGAACTCGGCGACCGGTTCCCCGACCAGCTCTCCGGCGGCCAGCAGCAGCGTGTCGCGATCGCCCGGGCACTGGTCGGCGAGCGACGTCTGGTGCTGGCCGACGAGCCGACCGGGGCGCTGGACTCGCAGACCGGTGAGGCCGTCCTGCGGCTGCTACGTCGCCGGGTCGACGCCGGGGCGGCCGGCGTGCTGGTCACCCACGAGGCGCGCCACGCCGCCTGGGCGGATCGGGTGGTGTTCCTGCGTGACGGCGTGGAGGTCGACTCGACCGCCCCGCTGGTCGGCATCGACGCGCTGCTCTCCGGCAGCGCCCGGTGACCATCCGCCCCCAGTCGCAGCCGGTGCACGAACCTCCACCCGAACGGCCCCGCCGGACCCGGCTGGCCGAGGCGGTCGGCTCGTGGCGGGCCGCGTTGCGGATCGCCCGCCGCGAGGCGATGCGGGCCCGTGGTCGTACCGCCCTGGTGCTGGCGATGATCGTCCTGCCCGTGCTGGCGCTCTCCTTCATCGCGGTCAGCGCGGACATGGCCAACCTCACCTCCGCCGAAGAGATGGACCGGCGGCTCGGCGATGCCGACGCGGAGCTGCGCATGATCAGCCAGGGGCCGGTCACCCAGGACGCCGACGGCAGCGGTTGGACCGGGTCGGACGATCGGGTCCCCGAGGCGGTCACGGTGGACGCCATCGCCCGCCTGCTGCCGACGGACAGCCGGATCCTTCCGGTACGCCGTTGGGTGCCGCTGCACGTGCGGGACGGCAGCCGGGTCCGCGACGACGTGCTCGCCACCGCGGCCGACCTCACCGATCCGCTCGCCGCCGGCCTCGTGCGGATCCACCAGGGGCGGGTACCGGCCACGGCCGACGAGATCGCGGTGAATCGCGCCGCCCGACGCACTCTCGGTGCCGGGATCGGGGACGTCCTGACCGCCGGGGACGGTACGCAGAACTGGACCGTCGTCGGTGTGATCGAAATGCCGGAGGCGCTCGAACCGAAGATGTTCCTGCACCCCGACGGGGTGCCGTCGGGGCCGCGCAGCCACGACACCGTGTTCCTGGTCGACCTGCCCGGTCCGGTCACCAAGGACCTGTTCCGTCACCTCAACCGCAACGGGGTGGTGGTCGGCGCCCGCACCTCCGCGCCGCCGACGGCGCTGGACGTGGCCGGTCCGTTCTCGGGCAGCCTCGGTCCGGAGGCGATCGGCACCGGGTTGCTGGCCGGCGGACTCGGTCTGCTGGAGGTGGTGCTGCTGGTCGGCCCGGCCTTCGCGGTGGGGGTCCGACGTCGGAGGCGGGAACTGGCGCTGGTCGCGGTGGCCGGCGGCGACGCGGCCCAGCTACGCCGGGTGGTGCTCGCCGACGGCGTGCTGCTGGGGTGCGTCGGTGCCGCCGCCGGGTTGGCGCTCGGCGTGCTCTCCGCGTTCGCCGCCCGACCGCTGGTCGAGGAGTTCGTCTTCCAGCACCGCTTCGCCGGGTATCGCGTCTGGCCGGCGGCACTGGGCGTGATCGCACTGGTCGCGGTGCTCGCCGGGGTGCTGGCCGCGCTCGCACCGGCCTGGACCGCGGCCCGGCAGGACGTGGTCGCCGGGCTCGCCGGCCGGCGCGGCGCAACCACCCACCGGCGGCGCTGGCTGACCCTGGGTGTGCTGCTGGCCGTCGGCGGGGCGGTGGTGGCCGGGTTCGGCGCGGCGATGGTCAGCCCGGTGGTCATCCTCGGCGGACTGGTGCTGGGCGAACTCGGGCTGGTCTTCGCCACGCCGACGCTGGTCGGGCTGCTGGCCCGACTCGGCAGGTTCCTCCCGCTGGCGCCCCGGATCGCGGTGCGCGACGCCAGCCGCAACCGCTCCTCGGCCGCGCCGGCCATCTCCGCGGTGATGGCGTCGGTCGCCGCCAGTGTCGCCCTCGGCGCCTTCCTGGCCAGTGACGACATCCGCACCGACCAGCAGTACCGTCCGCTGCTGCCGGACCGGACGGTCCTGGTCACCGCCGACGATCCGGAGGGCGCCGGACCACCGGACGAGGCCGCGATCACCGGCACGGCCCGGGAACACCTCGGTGCCGGGGCGATCGCCCCGCTGGCCACGGCCGGTTGCCGAACGACCTTCGAGGCCTGCCTGGTGAGCGCGGTGCCGCCGCCCGCGCAGATCTGCCCGTGGCGCCCCTATCCCCCGATCACCGAGGCCGACCAGCAGCGGGCCCGTGCCGACCAGCGCTGCCAGGGGCCGGCCGAGGACCACCTCGACGGCTACCTCCAGGTGGCGGTCGACGACGGGGCGGCGCTGCCGATGCTCACCGGTGCCACACCGGCCGAGGTCGCCGCTGCCACGGCCGTCCTGCGCGCCGGTGGCGCGGTGGTGACCGACCCGCGTTACCTCGGCGACGGCCGGTTGCACCTCCAGGTCGAGCACGGTGAACCGACGAGGACGAAGGAGGCGATCGTGCCCGGGTACGCGGTGCGGAGCGACCTGCGCCCGCCCTGGCTGGTGCTCTCGCCCGCCGCGGCCGACCGCCTCGACCTCGCCGTCCGGCAGACCGGATGGGCGATCGAGGCCGACGAGCCGCCGGGGCAGCGGCAACGGGACCGGTTTGTCGAAGCGGTGGAGTCCATCGGCCCGGTCGGCACGCAGTTCGAGGTCGGGAAGGGCTTCGGCGGCGCCGAGCCGCTGCTGCTCCTGCTGGCCGGGGTCTCCGCGGTGGTGACCGTGGGGGCCGCCGGGATCGCCACCGGACTCGCCGCCGCCGAGGGGCGGGCCGATCTGTCCACCCTCGCGTCGGTCGGTGCCGGCCCCGGCGTCCGCAAGTTGTTGTCGCTCTGCCAGGCCGGGGTGATCGCGGTGCTCGGTTCGCTGCTGGGCATCGTCGCCGGGCTCTGCTCCGCGCTGATCATCCTGACCTTCACGAATCGACGGTTGACCGAAGGATGGCCGGTGGAGCCGCCGTACCCGCTGGTGATGCCCTGGCTCACCCTCGGCGTACTGGTGGTGGTGCCGCTGGTGGCGATGGCCGGGGCGGCGCTGTTGACCCGGTCCCGGCTGCCGGTCGAACGTCGACTGGACTGAACCGGCCCAGCCCGGCTGAACGGCCGGTGTCGTACCGATGCCGGTGGATGCAGAATGTCCGGATGTCCGTACTGCGAGGCGTGACCCGCCGGATCGGCCACCATCCCTGGTTCGGTGCCACCGCCCGGCTGCTGGTGCCGCTGGACCGGGCCGTCGGTCGGCTGACCCGGGGCAGGGTGGTCGCGCTCGGGCTGGTGCCCTCCCTGGTCATCACGACCACCGGCCGCCGCTCCGGCAAGCCGCGCAGCAACCCGCTGCTCTTCGTGCCTGACGGCGACGGGTACGTGGTGGTCGGCTCCAACTGGGGCCAGACCCAGCAGCCCGCCTGGTCGCTGAACCTGCTCGCCGACCCGCGCGCCGAGGTGGACGTCGCGGGACGCCGCATCGCGGTACACGGCGAGCCGGCCACCGGCGCCGAACGCGAACGGCTGTGGCGGTTGCTGGTCGACGCCTGGCCCGCGTACGAGGCGTACGTGCGGCGGGCCGGCAACCGGGAGATCCGGATCTTCCGGCTGGTGCCGGTGGCGTCCGGCACGCCCGACGGCACGGACGAACCCGCCGAGAAGCAGAGGAACGACGACAGCGCCGCCGCCCACGGGTTGGAAGACGGCGGGTCGCAGCCACCCGCCGGAGACGTCCGCATGGTGGTGCTCCCGCGGGGCGGCAGGGGTGTCGGTCACGGCAGCGTCAGGATCTCGTACCCGTCCTCGGTCACCAGTACCGTGTGCTCGAACTGGGCGGTCCACTTGCGGTCCTTGGTGACCACCGTCCAGCCGTCCTCCCACATGTCGTACTGGTGGGTACCGAGAGTGATCATGGGCTCGATGGTGAACGTCATGCCCGGCTCCATCACGTCGGTGGGCCGTGGGCTGTCGTAGTGCGGCACGTACAGGCCGCTGTGGAAGGCCTCCCCGATGCCGTGGCCGGTGAAGTCGCGGACCACGCCGTAGCCGAACCGCTTCGCGTACGACTCGATGACCCGGCCGATCACGTTGATCTGCCGGCCGGGCGCGACGGCCTTGATGCCTCGCGTCATCGCCTCGTGGGTCCGCTCGACCAGCAGCCGGGCCCCCTCGTCGACCTCGCCGACGCAGAAGGTGGCGTCGGTGTCGCCGTGCACCCCACCGATGTACGCGGTCACGTCGACGTTGATGATGTCGCCGTCGACCAGCACGGTGGAGTCGGGGATGCCGTGGCAGATCACCTCGTTGAGGCTGGTGCAGCAGGACTTGGGGAAGCCCCGGTAGCCCAGCGTCGACGGGTACGCGCCGTGGTCGATCAGGAACTCGTGCACCACCCGGTCGATCTCGTCGGTGGTCACACCGGGCTTGCAGTGCTCACCGGCGAGCTGGGTGGCCTGAGCGGCGAGCCGCCCGGCGACACGCATCTTCTCGATCGTCTCCGGTGTCTGCACGTGCGACCCCTGCCACGGTCGAGGGGACTTCTTGCCGACGTACTCGGGCCGGACGATATGGGCGGGCACCGGCCGCCACGGGGAGAGCGTGCCTGGGGTCAACGGCGCACGGACGGTCATGCGGCAAGCCTATCGCCGCGCCCCGGGCGGCCCCCAGCACCGTCGGTGGCCCACGGTTGTTGCCCTACCTCAAGCGCTGTGTCAAGGTGTCAGCGTGGATCAAGGGGGAACACCGGCCGTCTTCTCCGCCAGCGCGGAGATCGACGGTGATCACCTCCGCGTGGTGGTCGTCGGCGAGGTGGACATGGCGACCGCGGACACCATGCTGCAGACCGCGCTGCGCGAACCGGCCACCCGGCTGACCCTCGACCTGCGCGCGGTGACCTTCTTCGACTCGGCGGCGATCCACGCGGTGGTGCGGCTCGCCGGTCACTATCCGGACACCCTGGCGGTGCTGCCGTCCCGGCAGGTCAGCCGCGTCCTGCACATCGCGGGACTGGGCGAGCAGCGCTGGATGCGGCCCGTCTGACCCGCTGCGCCCACCGGCTCAGGCGCCCAACTCCCGACGCAGGGTCACCTGTGTGCCCTCCGGATCACGGGTGACCGACAGCTCCCCGAGTGCCCGGATCAGCGACAGTCCCCGTCCCCGGAAGCCCGACCCGGTCGACTCCCGCCAGCGTCCGCTGTCGCGGACGGTCGCGGTAACCGTCCGGCCCTCCACGGTCACCTCGATGCCGATCGTCGGCTCCACCGGGTCGACCGGGTGCTCGATCGCGTTCGCCGCCGCCTCGGAGACCGCCACCGTGAGGTCGAACAGGTCGGTCTCGTTCACGCCGTGCGCGACCAGGAAGTCCTCCAGCCGCTTGCGCAGCACGCTGAGCCGGGTCGGGTCGGCGGGCAGCCGCAGCGCGAACCGGTCGAGTTCGGCGGCCTCCAGCGCGAGCACCGCCACGTCGTCCCGGCGGGGCCGGTCGACGACCCGCTGGACCACCGCGTCGACCACGTCCACCACGTGCTCACCCGGCCGGGCCGCGTCGGCGCGGAGCTGGGCCAACGCCTCGTCGATGTCGACGAGCCGGTCCTCGATCAGACCGTCGGTGTAGAGCAGCAGCCGGTCGCCGGCACACAGTTCGCCGAGCACCGTCTCGTACTCCACGCCCGGGATCGCGCCGACGGGTGGCCCGAGCGCCCGGTCGTGCAGGAACGCCACGTCGCCTCCTCGGATCAGCAGCGGGGACGGATGTCCAGCGTTGGCGTACCGCAGCCGCCCGCTACGAGGGCTGAACCACAGGCAGAACACCGTGGCAAACGACCGGGACTCGGTCGACCCCACCAGCCGGTTGAGCCGGGTCAACGACTCACCCGGATCGAAACCCTCCAGCACGTACGCCCGCAGCGCGTTGCGCAGCTGGCCCATGGCCGCCGCGGCCGGCACCCCCTTGCCGACCACGTCCCCGATGACCAGGACCATCTCGTCGTCCTCGCAGGTCACCACGTCGTACCAGTCGCCACCGACCTCGACGTCGTCGCTGCCGGGCAGGTACCGACTGGCCACCACGGCACCGGGCAACTGGGGCAGGGTGCGCGGCAGCAGGCTGTGTTGCAGGGTGGTGGCGATGCGGTGCTCCACCTCGAAGAGCTGGGCGTTCTCCAGGCGTACACCGACCAACCGGGCGAGTTGGGTCAAGGCGGCCTCGTCCGTGCCGGCCGGTTCGGCGACCGCACGCCACACCCGCAGTTCGCCGAGGCGCTTGCCGCCCACGCCGGTCAGCGGCAGGACGAAGGCAGGGTCGATGGCGCTGGTGCCGCCGCCGTCGGCTTCGAACCGTGCCTCACCGGCGGTGACGGACACCCGGACGGCCTCGGCGAGACTCAGCGCGTGCCGTGCCGCGACCTGGAGCACGTCGTTCGTGGAGCGGGCGGTGTTCACCGCGACCGCCGCGTCCGCGAGCGCCGCCAACCGGCGGATGAGCTGGCCGCGCAGTTGACCCAGTTCGACGTTGGCCCGCACCCGGGCGACCAGCTCCTGCCCGGAGAACGGCTTGGTCAGATAGTCGTCGGCGCCCACCGCGAGGCCGGCCACCTCCTCGGCCGAGCCGGCGCGTGCGGAGAGCAGCACGATCGGCACATACCGGGTGCGCGGGTCCGCGCGCAGCGCGGCGACCAGGCCGAAGCCGTCCAGCCGCGGCATCATCACGTCGGTCAGCACCAGGTCGAATTCGTTGTCGACGGCCAGACGCAGGGCGTCCACACCGTCGGTGGCGGTGAACACCTCCCAGGTCGGCGAGAGCAGCCGAGCGACGTGTTCGCGCAGGTCCGGGTTGTCGTCGACGACCAGGATGCAGCCCGCCGACCCCGGGTGGCGCATCTCACCCGCCCCGGACCGGCCGTCGCTCCACCGCTCGGTCTCGGCGACGAAGAGGGCGCTCTGCCGGGGCTCGCGGTCGGCGCCGGTCCCGGCCACCCGGTCGGCCTCAAGGTGCCCGGAGCCGAACGGGACGGTGACGACGAAGCGGCTGCCCTCGTCGACCCGGCTGGTCACGCTGACCTGGCCGCCGTGCATCTCGACCAGTTCCCGGACCAGCGCCAGGCCGATTCCGGTGCCCTCATGGCTGCGTGAAGGTCCCCCCGGCACCCGGTGGAACCGCTCGAAGACGTGCGGCAGCTCGTCGGCGACGATGCCCACGCCGGTGTCGACGACCTCCAGGCGGGCCATCCCGTCGACCGCTCGGACCTCGATCCGGATCTCCCCGTCGAGGGTGAACTTCACCGCGTTGGAGATGAGGTTGAGAACGACCTTCTCCCACATCTCCTGATCGACGTAGACCGGTTCGGGCAGCGGCGGGCAGTCCACCGTCAGCCGCAACCCGGCGCGCTCGGCGGCAGAACGGAACGTACTGGCCAGCCGGGCGGTGTAGTCGGCCAGGTCGATCGGCTCGTAGTGCGCGGCCAGCCGACCCGACTCCAGCCGGGAGAAGTCGAGCACCGTGTTGACCAGCTTGAGCAGCCGCAGCGCGTTGCGGTGCATCATCGTCAGCCGCTGGGTGTACGCCTCCGGCAGGCCGGGATCGGCGAGCAGGTCCTCCAGCGGGCCGAGCACCAGGGTCAGCGGGGTGCGGAACTCGTGGCTGACGTTGGCGAAGAATTTGGTCTTCGCCAGGTCCAGGGCGGCCAGCTCGGCGGCACGGGCCTGCTCCTGCTCGTACGCGCGCTGCTTGCCGACGGCCCGGGAGACCTGCGCGGCGACCAGTTCGAAGAAGGTGCGGTAGTCGTCGGTGAGCGGCAGCCGGCGGGTCACCCCCAGCACCAGCACTCCCGCCTGTTCCGCGGTGGCGGTGACCGGGAGCACCAGCGCTTCGTCGGCGGCGTCGGTCGGCACCTGATCGAGCAGCCCGGCGGCGGGCACCGTGCCACCGCTGGCGGCCGCCAGCTCGGCCAGTCCAGCGGGCGGTTCCCCGGCGCCGCTCGCGGGGCAGCTCGCCCCGGCCAGGCGCAGGGCGCCGTCGGGGTCAGTCAGATAGAGCAGCCCGAACGGTACGTCCTGCCGGTGCCGGTCGAGCACGGCGGCGGCCACCCGGCCGAGCTCCGCGCTGCTGCCCACGTCGGCCAGCTCGGAGCCGAGTTCGGCGAGCGCGCGCAGCCGGCGTTCGTTGAGCACCCGGCCGGTGGTCTCGCTGCAGAGGCAGAGGACTCCGCTGATCGAGCCGTCGATGTCGCGGATCGGGTCGTACGAGACGTCGAAGTAGACGTCCTCCACGAAGCCGTACCGGTCGAGCAGGAAGTGGTGGTCCCGCGCCTGGTACGCCTCGCCGGTGCGCAGGACGTCGGCGAGCAGCGGCCCGAGCACGTCCCAGGTCTCGGCCCAGTGCCTGCGGGCCGGCTGCCCGAGGACCGCGGGATGCTTGTCCCCGATGGTCGGCCGGTAGGCGTCGTTGTAGAAGGCCCGCTGGTCCTCGCCCCAGAAGAGGGCGATCTGCGCCTTGGACGCGAGCATCGTGCTGACCGCGTTGCCGAGCGCGGTGGGCCAGTGCTCCGGAGCGCCGAGGGGGCTGGTCGACCAGTCGTGGTCGCGCAGCACCGCGCCCATCTCGCCGCCGCCCGCGAACGCTGCCGCGAGCAGTGGCGGAAGCTCACCGCGCGCCGCCGACGGATCGCCCCCGTCCACGCCCCCCTGGGCCGAGTTCATGCATCCTCCCCGGCCTGTTCGCGACGTGCCCTGATCATCGCTGCCGTGACCGGACTTCTACCCCGACGAACGAGGAACGTAACGCATCTGTCGACCTCGGCGCGGATTAGCTCCACGACGCTTGTCGATCAACCGATACGATCCGCCCACTCGATCACCGTAAGTGTCGGCAAGATTACAGCGGGGTGACGTAGGCGCCGGTGATCCCACCGTCGACCACGAACTGCGCGGCGGTCATGAACGAGGCGTCGTCACTGGCCATGTGCGGGATGACGTACTTGCAGCACAGGTAGACGCTGGTCGTGTTGACCCGCGGCACCCGCTCCCAGGCGTCGACGTCCACGCAGACCACCCGGGCCCCCTCGGCGGCGAACCGCCGCACGGTGGCCAACCCGATCCCGCTGGCCGCGCCGGTCACCACGGCCACCCGGTCCTGCAACCGCTGCATCGCTCACTCCTCCGTGCCGATGAAGACGTTCTTGACGTCGGTGAACGCGTGAGGGCGTCCGGGCCCAGCTCGCGGCCGAGGCCGGAGCGTTTCATCCCGCCGAACGGCGTCCAGTACCGCACCGAGGAGTGCGAGTTGAGGCTCAGGTTGCCCGACTCCACCGCCCGCGCCACCCGCAGCGCCCGGCCCACGTCGCGGGTCCAGATCGAGCCGGACAGGCCGTACTCGGTGTCGTTGGCCAGCCGGATCGCGTCCGCCTCGTCGTCGAACGGAAGGACCGGGACGACCGGGCCGAAGACCTCCTCGTGCCAGTGCCGGTCGGCGGGCGAGTCGGCGAGCAGCACCGTCGGCGGGTACCAGTAGCCGGGGCCGTCCTGGGCGGCACAGCCGGCCATGATCCGGGTGCCGACCTCGGTGGAGCCGGTGAAGCAGATCTTGCGTACCGCCGGGTGGCTACGGAACCGGTCAGAGGCGCTCGAAACCACGGGCGAGTTCCCAGTCGGTGACGGCCGCGTCGAAGGCGGCCAGTTCGACCCGGGCCATGTTGGTGTAGTGGGCGACCACGTCGTCGCCGAAGGCCGCGCGGGCGACGGCGGAGGACTCCCAGAGCGTGAGGGCGTCCCGGAGAGTCCCGGGTACGCGTTCGGCCGCCCCGTCGTCGTACGCGTTGCCGGTGCACTCCTCACCCAGCTCCAACTCCCCCTCGATGCCGTGCACCGCGCCCACCACCAGTGCCGCGATCGCCAGGTACGGGTTGACGTCCGCGCCCGGCACCCGGTTCTCCACCCGCGTCCCCTGACCGTGGCCCACCACCCGCAACGCGCAGGTGCGGTTGTCGGTACCCCAGCGCAACGCGGTCGGGGCGAAGGAATCCGGCTGGTAGCGCTTGTACGAGTTGATGTTCGGCGCGAAGAGGAGGCTGAACTCGCGCATCGTGGCGAGCAGCCCGGCCAGCACCCGCTGCCCGGTGACGCTCAGATGTCCCGGCCCGTCGCCCAGCATCGCCGACCCGCCCGAGGCGTCCCGCAGCGAGAAGTGGATGTGGCAGGAGGTGCCCTCCCGGGCGTTCGGCTTGGCCATGAACGTGATCGACATGTCCTCCTGGGCGGCGATCTCCTTCGCCCCGTTCTTGTAGATCACGTGGTGGTCGGCGCACCGCACCGCCTCGTCGTAGCGGAAGGCGATCTCGTGCTGGCCCTGGTTGCACTCGCCCTTGGCGCTCTCCGGGGTGAGCCCCGCGCCGGCCATCTCGTTGCAAATTGCGACGCAGCAACGGCTCCACCCGGGCCGTGCCGAGCAGCGAGTAGTCCACGTTGTACTGGTTGGCCGGGGTCAGCTCGCGGTAGCCGCGCTGCCACGCCTGCTCGTACGAGTCGCGGAACAGCACGAACTCCAACGTTTGCCCTGTAGCCGGCCCTGCATGTCGACCAGGGCCAGGACCACGGTGTCGATCTCGCCCTCGACGACGGCGACCCGCAGTTGCTCCAGCGTGAGCGGCGCGTTCCTCATCGGCGAGCCTCCATCACCAAGGTCTACCCGCCGAGCCGATCACCGTCAACGGGCCGCTCCGCTCGTACCCCGTTCCGCTCCCCCGGCAAACCGGTCCGGCGCTCGTACCGCTGCGGACGGACGACGCGCCGCGCACCGCCCGCACCGGGTCTAATCGCGTTGCCGGTCGGGCCGTGCCTGGCGCATCCTTAAACCTGTGACCAGGCCCGATCGCGACGGGCCGACCACGGGCCCTCGGAACGGCCCGGCAGCCGCGGCGGCGCGGGACAACGTCACCTCTCTCTCGGGCACGGCGCTGCGCCCTGCCCTGGCTCCGTCCCGCGCCGCCCGGCGACCACCGCGCCCAGGCCCGGCACCACCAGTGGGCCCGGCACCACCACCGGGCGCCGCACGGCTCAGGTCATCACCAGACCGGTCACCCAGAGCATTCCGATCACCATGCCGGAGAGGAACTCGATCAGCATCGACAGACCGGCCGCGCCGACCGCCTGCTTCGTCGCCGGCCAGGCCAGCCGGGTGTCGCCCAACCGCAGCCGCTCCATCGCGAAGATCCCGCCGACGAAGCCGATCACCAGCCCGACGACCGGGATCACGAAGAACCCGATCAGCCCGAGCACCGCACCGGCGAGCAGCGAGGTGGTGGGCACCCCGGCCCGTTTGAGGTTGCGGCCCGGCCAGGCGTACTTGACCACGGTGCCGCCGAGCGCGACCAGGGTGGCCGCGCCGAGCACCAGCCACCGGCCGGCACCGGCCCCGCCGAACAGCGTCCACACCAGCACTCCGCCCCAACACAGCGGCAGCGCCGGCAGGCCGGGCACCACCACCCCGGCCAGCCCGGCGAGGATCGCCAGGGCGGCGACCACCGACACCACGCCGCTGGTGTCCGTCAGATCCACGTCGACTCCCCATCAGATCGTCTCGGCCGGGTCACGCCGCCTGAGATCGTGCCCCAGCACCGCCACCGGGCCACCGCGCCGGGCCGCGACACCGCGAGCAGGGCGGGTCCGCTCATGACGGATCGCCGCGCAGCCGGGCGACGATCGTCTCCGCCGGGCCCGGCGGGCCGAACAGCCGGCCCTGGGCGGAGTCGCAGCGCAGCGACCGCAGCCGCTCGGCCTGCGCCTCGGTCTCCACCGCCTCGGCGGTCACCCAGAGCTCCAGCGCGTGGGCCAACCGGACCAGCGCGTCCACGATCCGCACGTCACGGTGGTCGGCGGCGGACGGTTGGTCGCCCCGCAGGCCCTCCACGAACGGCCCGGCCAGCTTCAGGCAGGTGATCGGCAACCGGCGCAGGTACGCCAGGTTCGAGTACCCGGTGCCGAAGTCGTCCACCGCCAGCCGTACGCCGAGCGCGGCGAGCCGGTACAGCGTCCGCAGCGGCTCGCCTGCGGAACCCATCACCGCGCTCTCGGTCAACTCCAGTTGCAGCAGTTCGGCGGGGAGCCCGCTGTCGGCCAGCGCGTCGGCCACGGTGTCCACGATCGCTGGGGCGTCGGCCTGGCGGGCGGCCAGGTTGACGCTGACCACCAGCCGGGCCTCCGGGAAGTCGGCGTGCCACCGCTGGGCGTCCCGGCAGGACTGCCGCAGCACCCACTCGCCGAGCCGCACGATCAGCCCGGTCTCCTCGGCCAGCCCGATGAACCGGTCCGGCCCGACCAGGCCCCGCTCCGGATGCTGCCAGCGGACCAGCGCCTCGACGGCCAGCATCCGGCCGTCCAGCAGGGACACGATCGGCTGGTAGTGCAGCACGAACTCGCCCCGGTCCAGCGCCGTGGGCAGTTCGGCGGCCAGCGCGGACCGGGCGATGTCCCGGGCGCTGCGCTCCGGGTCGTACACCGCCCACCGGCCCCGACCCTCCGCCTTGGCCCAGTAGAGCGTGGTGTCGGCGGCCTTCATCAACTCGGTGGCGCTGGTGCCGGCCAGATCCGAGTCGACGATGCCGATGCTCGCCGACACGGCGAGCTGCTGGTCACCGATGTGCACCGGGGCGGCGACGGCGGCCAGCACCGTCTCGGCCACCGCGGTCACGTCCTCGATCCGGGCGATGCCGTCGACCAGGATGACGAACTCGTCGCCGCCCATCCGGGCGACCAGGTAGCCGCGATCGGCCACGGAGTCGGCCAGCCGCCGGGCGATCAGCACGAGCAGCCGGTCACCGAGGTCGTGACCCAGGCTGTCGTTGATCGCCTTGAACCCGTCCAGGTCGAGGAAGCAGACGCCGACCCGGCCGGGTGGGTGCGTACGGTTCACCAGCCGGCCGAGCGACTCGAAGAACAGCGTCCGGTTGGGCAGGCCGGTGAGCGGGTCGTGCAGCGCCTGGAACCGCAGCCGCTGCTGGAGTGCGTACCGCTCGGTGATGTCCTCGACCACGGCGACGGTGAACCGGGGCCGGCCGTCGTCGTGGCGGATCAGCGACACCGCCAGGTCCGTCCAGACGGCGGTGCCGTCCTTGCGGTGGTAGCGCTTCTCGACCCGGACCGCCTCGTGCTTGCCCTCGATCAGTTCCTGGTACAGCTCGAACATCCCGGCGGCGTCGTCGGCGTGGAACAGCGATGCCACGTTCTTCTGTCGCAGTTCCTCGATGGTGTAGCCGAGCATGTCGGCGAAGCTCTGGTTGACGTCGATGATCGTCCCGTCGATCCCGGCGATGCCGATGCCGATGGCCGCCCCGCTGAAGACCGCACGGAACCGCGCCTCGCTGTCGCGCAGCGCCCGCTCCACGGTGTCCCGGGCCTGCCACGCCGAGCGCGCGATCCGCTCCTGCTGGGCGAAGGTGCGGTCGCGCAACGCACCGGCGAAGCCGGTCGCCAGGCCCGCCTGCGCCGCCGAGACCCGCTCGACGAGGCCGGGCAGGCCCGCCCGGACGTCCAGCACCTCGGTGGGGAAGCGGACCGCGAGGGTACGCACCGCCCAGCCGACCACCCCCGGCTCGATCAGGTGGGCCGCCACCAGGGCCCGCCCGACCTCCTCGGCGGCCGGGGTCACCGGTTCGCCGTGCAGCAGCACCCGAGCCAGCCGCAGGGTGTGCCCGAGCAGCAGCCGCTCGGTCTCGGCCGGGCTCAACGGCACGAACCCGAGCGCGCGTACGGCGCGGGTCCAGTCGGCCGCGTACCGCTGGGCACCGGTCTGGTCGACGGCGTACCCGCCGGAGTCGCCGACGGCGGACATCATGGGAGTCCGTCGGGGGTCTGCACTGGCACCTCGGCTCGTCGCGTGATGCCGACCACTCTAGGCCGGTCGGTCACGCCGAGGGACATCCACGAACACCTTTCCCGGTCGGCCGCGCGCCGCTCCCGCCGACGTGGCCGGTCAGGCCGCCGCCAGCAGCAGCGACATGCCCTGACCGACGCCGACGCACATGGTGGCGAGGGCTCGCCGTCCGCCCCGGCGGCGCAACTCCAGCGCGGCGGTGAGCGCCAATCGGGCGCCGCTGGCGCCCAGCGGATGGCCCAGCGCGATGGCGCCGCCGTTCGGGTTGACGTGCTCGGCGTCCTCCGGCAGGCCCAGCTCGCGCAGCACCGCCACGGCCTGCGCGGCGAACGCCTCGTTCAGCTCGATCACATCGACGTCGGTCAGCGCCAAACCACACCGGTCGAGCAGCCGCCGGGTCGCCGGGACCGGGCCGATGCCCATGATCCGGGGCGCCACGCCGGCCGCCGCCGCACCGGCGACCCGGGCCAGCGGAGTGAGGCCGTACGCGGTGACGGCCGCCTCCGAGGCGACCAGCAGCGCCACCGCGCCATCGTTGACACCGGACGAGTTGCCCGCGGTCACCGTGCCGCCGTCGCGGAACGGTGTGGGCAGTGCGGCCAGCTTCTCCAGCGAGGTCTGCCGGGGGTGCTCGTCGACCTCCACCAGCCGCGTCTCGCGCCGCCCGGCGGGCACGGTCACCGGCACGATCTCCTCGGCCAGTCGACCGGCGGCCTGGGCCTTGGCGGCCCGCGCCTGCGACCGGTACGCGAACCCGTCCTGCGCGGACCGGTCCACGCCGTACTCCTCGGCCACGTTCTCGGCGGTCTCCGGCATCGAGTCGACGCCCCAGCCCCGCTGCATCAGCGGGTTGACCAGTCGCCAGCCGATGGTGGTGTCGTGGACCTCGGCGGCCCGGGAGTAGGCGGTGGTCGCCTTCGGCATCACGAACGGGGCCCGGCTCATGCTCTCCACGCCGCCCGCGACGACCAGGTCCGCCTCACCAGCGGCCACCGCGCGGGCGGCGGTGGCCAGCGCGTCGAGACCGGAGCCGCAGAGCCGGTTGATCGTGCTGCCGGGCACCTGCTCGGGCAGCCCGCCGAGCAGCGCGGCCATCCGGGCGACGTTGCGGTTGTCCTCGCCCGCCTGGTTCGCGCAGCCGAGGACCACGTCGTCGGTACGCGCCCAGTCCACCGTCGGGTGGCGGGCCACCAGTTCGCGGATCACGTGGGCGGCCAGGTCGTCGGGGCGTACGCCGGCCAGGGCTCCGGCGTAGCGGCCGATCGGGGTACGGACACCGGCCACCAGGTAGGCCACGGTCATCGCGAGTCCTTCGGGGGTGGGAAGGGCGGGCACGGCCGCCCGGTCGGGTCCCGCCGGACGGCCGGCGGCCAGGATATCCCCGGCGGGTGCCGATAGGTTGTTCGGCATGGCCCGACCTCACGCGATCCACCACCAGATCGGCCCGACCGGGGTCGTGCCGTACGGGCGTGGCTGAACCGTCCACGGCGTACCGCCGGGTACCGGGGTGGGCCGGGGTCGCGGCGGCAGGCGCCGCGCTGGGCGTACTCACCGGGACGGCCCTGGTGGTCCTCGCCGTGGTCGCCGGTCCGGGACCGGGCCTGACCGGGTACGTCAGCGAGGCCGGTGTGGCCGAGAGCGAGTACGCGTGGCCGTACCGAATCGGGGTGTTCTCCCTGGCCACGGCGTTGTTTCTGCTCGCGCTGGCCCTTCGTGCCGAGTCCCGGTCGCCGGGCCTGACGCGGGTGGAGCAGCCGGGCGTGGCGACGGTGCAGCGGCTCGCGGGCCACCGGGGCGTGGCGCTGCTGCGGCAGGTCGCGTCGCTGGGCGGCGCGGTGGTGCTGCTCGTCGTGGGGGGTCTGACCACGCTGCTCTCCGGGGCGGTGACCTGCAGCGCCGGCTGCCCGTTGCCGCCGTTCGAGCCGGCCACCGTGGCCGACCTGGTGCACGGTGGTGCGAGCGTCGCGGCCACCGCGGCGGTGGTGTTCGCGATGATCGCCGTCGCCCTCGCCCCGCAGGTCGACCAGCGGCTGCGCCGGCCGGCCACGATCGCGGCGATGGTGGCGCTGCCGCTCGCGGTGTCCGTGGCCGCCGCCATGCTGTTCGTCGGGCGGGGCTCGCTGGTCGGAGTGTTGGAACGGCTGGTGCTGGCGGTGATCGTCGTCTGGGGCCTGACCACCGCCCTCACCCTGGCGTCCGCCCGACGGCCCGAGCGGAGCTGACCGGGCGGAAGTGCCCGATCCCACAGCCCGGCCCCGCGACCGGCGGCCGGGGGGAGGATGGCGCTATGAGTTCGTTGTTCACGCCCCTGGCGCTGCGCACCGTGACCCTGCCCAACCGGATCGCGATGGCGCCGATGTGCCAGTACAGTGCCGGCCGCCGCCCGGATCCGCCGCGAGGCAGGAGTACCCACCGGCGCGGTCGGCCTGATCGTCGACCCCGCGCAGGCCGAGGCGATCCTCGCCGACGGTGCGGCCGACCTGGTGCTGCTCGGCCGGGAGCTGCTGCGCGACCCGTACTGGCCGCGCCGGGCCGCCACCGAGCTGGGCACCGACGCGGACTGGCCGCCCCAGTACCGCCGGGCGGTCTGACCCGGCGTCCCCGCCCAGCCTGATCCCCGCTGGCCCGGAACAGCCGGCCCGGCGCGGCCGTGCCGGGTCAGCCGGCCAGGTGGCCCCAGCGCGGCGCCAGCTCGCGCCACGTCCCCTGCGCCCGGACCGCGCCGTCGACGAGCACCACCACGTGGTCGGCCCGCACCAGCGCGGCCCGTTTGGAGGTGGAGCCGATCACGGTCACCCCGCGTTCGCGCAGCGCCTGCCAGAGGGCCAGTTCGGTGGTGACGTCCAGCGCGGACGACACGTCGTCGGCGACCAGCAGTTCGGTACGCGGCGCCAGCGCCCGCGCCAACGCCAGGCGCTGCAACTGCCCACCGGAGAGCCGGGTGCCCTTGTGCCCGATGAGCAGCCCGAGGCCACCTCCGGTGACGGCCAGATCGTGTTCGAGCTGTGCGGTCGCCAGCGCGTGCGTCGGGTCCACCGGGTGGCCAAGGGTGATGTTGTCGGCGACCGTGCCGGAGAGCACCCGGGGTAGCTGGCCGACGTAGCCGACCTGGTTCGGGCGCAGGAACAGCTCCGGCTCGGTCACCGGTTCCCCGTTCCACGTCATCGACCCGGTGTGCGGGGCGATTCCGGCCAGTGCCCGCAGCAGCGAGGACTTGCCCGAGCTGACCGGGCCCACGATCAACACCAGTTGCCCGCGTTCCACGGTCAGGTCGACATCGCGTACGGCGGTCAGACCATCGGTGTGCCGTACCCCGAAACCGGCCAGTTCCAGCCGCCGCAGCGGCGTACGCGCAGTCACCGGCGGTGCGGACGCGGTGCCGGTTGCCAGGTCCATGCCGGGCACCCGCTCCGAGTACGCCTCGATCCCGGTCATGTCCACCGTCCGCCGGGTCCACACCCGAGCCGACGGTATCTGGGAGATCAGCGATGCGGTGGTCCAGGCGAACCAGCGCGCCGCAGCCAGTGTGGACACCGCCACCAACGCCGCGCCGGTGGCGAGCGCACCGGTCAGGAACAGCGCCCAGACCCCGATCGGGAGCAGCCCACTGAGGATCGAGGGCGCCGAGCGGGCCCAGACCTGGACGGCGATCTCCCGGCGTTGCCGTTCGCTGCGGACCTCGTCGAGATCGGCGAGGTGGGTCAGCACCGGTCGGGTCGCCCCGGCGAGCTTCACCGTGCGTGCCGCCGAGAGCGTGGACACCAGCGCGGTGGCGAACGCCGCGCGGGCGGTGACGGTGTCCCGCGCCGTACGTTCCAGGTGGGTGCCGAGCGCCATGGCCGTCAGCCCGGACAGCAGCATCGTGCCGAGGAAGAACAGCCCCGGCACCACACTGCCGGTGACCAGGGTCATCGTGACCAGCAGGATCAGCGCGACGACCTGGTCCAGCCCGTTGTCGGCGAGTTGCACCACCCGCTCGGTGTCGCCGCCCTGGGCCACCACCTCGGCCGGGGTGTGCCGGCTGACCCGGCGCGGGCCGGTCTGGCCGTACACCAGGCGGGCGCTGATCCGCAGCATCTGCCGTACCCACCAGACCGGGATCCACAGGTGGGACCAGTAGTGCGCGGGAACGGCGAGGAGCAGCCCGGCCACGATGCCCAGCGCGGGCAGCCACGGATCACCGGTGCCGTCGACCACGTCGGCCCAGAGCCAGGCCAGCACCGGCCCGTCCAGGCCGAGAACGGCCAGCACGGCGAAGAGCCCGGCCGCCACCGCACCGTAGCGGGGGTCGTTGAGACAGAGCCGGAAGATCTCCCGCAGGGTCCGGCCCCGGGACGCGGGCCGCGCGTCACCGACCGCATCCGCGCCGCCGGTGCCTCCCGTCGGGACCGTGGTGACCGTGCCGACCGTGGGGACCTTTCGCCCGTCGGTCGGCGCGACCGGCTCGGGCCCGACGACGGGTGCGGGATCCACCACGGTCGTCGGCCCGGACGCCCGGTCGAACGGAAGCCGGGTGGGATCGGCGCCGGCGAGCACGTCTGGGAGTACGGCGGATCCGGGTACGCCTCCGACCCGGGTCGCGCCGCCCGCACCGACCAGAGCCGGTTCGTCACCCGACCGGTCGGCGACCGATGCGACCAGCAGGCCGCTCCCGGCGTCGGCGGCGAACCCACCGGCGGCGTACCCACCGGCTTCGCTGTCGGCGAGGAGTTCGGCGAAGCGGCGCGACCGGGCCAACGGGGCGGCCTCGACCACCGCGCCGTCGGCCAGCACCACCACCTCGTCACACTGGCGCACCGAAGAGAGCCGGTGCGCGATGACGATGCCGATCCGGCCTCGCAGGAGCCGCTCGGTGGCCTGCTGCACCCGTGCCTCGGTGACCGGGTCGAGCCGCGCGGTGGCCTCGTCGAGGATCACCACGTGCGGGTCGCGGACCAGTACGCGGGCGAACGCGACGAGCTGTTCCTGCCCGGCCGAGAGCACGTGCCCGCCCTCACCGAGGCGGGTGTCCATCCCGGCGGGCAACTCGGCGACCCAACCGGTCAGGCCCAGCTCGTCCAGCGCCCGCGTGGCGGCGTCGCGCAGCTCGGAGTCGAACAGTGTCACGTTCTCGGCGAGTGTGCCGGCGAGGATCTCGGTCCGCTGCGGCACCACGGCGATCCACCGACGCAGCAGCTCGATGTCCAGATCGCGCACGTCCCGCCCGCCGAGAAACACCGTGCCCGATGGCACGTCGACCGCCCGGGTGAGCACCTTGGCCAGCGTCGACTTGCCCGACCCGGTCCGCCCCACCAGGGCGTACGAGCGGCCCCGGACAAAGGTCAGGTCGACCTCCCGCAACGCGGGGGGCCGGTCGGCCCCGGCAGCCGGGTAGTGGAAGGTCAGCTCCCGGACGACCAGGTCACCGTCGAGCGGGGTGGCGCCACCGGCGGGCTCCTGTGGGGCGTCCTGGAGCAGTCGCACCCGCCCCCAGGCGCCGAAGGCGTACTGCACCTCGGGCACCATCCGGCTGATGTGCTCCACTGTCATCCCGAGCGAGAGCGCGAGCAGCCAGATCGCGGTGAGCCGGGCGGCGTCGACCCGGCCGGTGGTCAGCGCCCAGACCCCACCGAGCACGACCAGCGCGACACCGACCCGGGTCACTCCGGCCGCCACCAGGTTCACCTGGGCGGAGAGCCGCCACACCCGCCAGCCGCGGCGCAGCACCTCGGCGGCCCGTCCGGCGTACAGCCGCAGCACGTACGGCCGGGCCAGGCTGGTGCGGACGTCGTCCTGGCCGTGAACGGACTCCTCCATCACCGCTGCCAGATCCGACCATGCCTCCTCCTCGTGCATCCGGGCCGGGCCGATCCGGTTGGCGGGCCTGCGGAGGGTGACCGCGAGCAGGAGGCAGATCAGCAGCATGCCGAGTCCCGCCGGCCACCACACGGTGATGGCGACCACGGTGGCGAGCAGCCCCCCGACCAGAGACTGCGTCAGGTTCACCCCCGGACCACGGACTCCGGAGGACACGTCGTACACGTCGCCGTCGATCCGGTCGAGCATCTCGCCGACCGGCGTGGTCTCCAGGGCGGGTACCGGCTGCCCCATCGCCACCCGGCACAGCCGACGTCGCAGGTCGGCGGCCCAGTCCGCGGTGACCCGCGCCATCACCAGGCTGACCACCAGATCGGTGACGACCACGACGACCAGTGCCGCCGACAGCACCACGAAGAAGCCGACCGACCGGTTCACCAGCACCGGCCCGGCGAGGGCGGCGGCTGCCGCCTGACCGGCGCCACCGAGCACGATCAGGACGACCACCAGGGTCACCCGACGGGGAGAGGTGGCCCACAGATCACGGAGCAGGCGCATGGATCGGTTCTCCCCGGTCTCGTGACGGAGGTTCCAGCCTGCTGCCCGCGACCGCGCTGCTCAACGCATTTTCCTCAGGACACGGGGCGTGTGCTGGAGCTACCGGGGGATGCTCAGAACAGGACGGTGGCGAGGGTGCCGACCAGGCGGAACCCGCAGCGTTCGTAGACCCGCCGGGCGGGCAGGTTGAAGTCGTTGACGTACAGGCTGACGGTCGGGGCGACCCGGTTCAGCGCGTCGCGGACCACCGCTGCCATCGCCGCCGTGGCGATCCCTCTGCCGCGCCACTCCGGCGCCACCCAGACCCCCTGGACCTGCGCGGTGCGCCGGGTGACGACCGCGAGTTCGGCCTTGAAGACCACCCGGCCGTCGACGAAGCGGGCGTACGCCCGGCCGGAGCGGATCATCTCGGTGACCCGACGGCGGTACCCGCGCCCACCGTCCTCGGCCAACGGCGAGACGCCCACCTCCTCGGTGTACATCGCCACCGCGGCCGGAAAGAGCAGGTCGATCTCGCTGCCCCGGACCAGGCGTACCTGCGGATCGGCGCGTACCTCGGGCATCGCCCCGGTGGCCAGCAGCGGCTGGTTGGGGCGGACGTCGCGGGCCGGCCCCCACGTGCCGGCAAGCCGGTCCCACAGTTCCAGCACCGCGTCGGCGTGCCCGACGATGGAGGAGCAGAGCCGCTCCTCGCCGGAGAGCAGCTCGGCGAAGGCGGCGACGGCCTGCGACGAGGCGAGGACCGGGGTGAGGTTGCCGCCGAGCCAGCAGACCGATTCGAGATGGCGGCGGTTGCCGTAGCCGAGCACCCGGCCCTCGGCCCGCCACCACGCCAGCCCGCGCGCGGCCACCCGCTCCGCGACCTGCGCGCTCGCGTACGGGTCGGAGTCGAGCAACCGTTCGACCGCGCGACGTTCCGACTCCCCCAGTTGCCGCACCGGCGCCGTCAACACGGTTACAGCCTGCCAGATCCGCTCGGACCGTGGTGGCGGACAGTGACCGGGAGGCCCGGATGCGCGGATTCGGCTTCCCGCCCGGCCCCCCTTCCCGCACGCGGGCCATGGCCACCACGACCAGCGGGAACGGGCTGCCCAGGTGCTCGACGGGACCCGCCGCAAGCTGTACGCGCCGTCGGTCAGTGCACGCTGACCGTGGCGCCGGGCAGCAGGCCGCGCAGTTCCTCGGGCAGCTCGGCGCCCATCTCGTCGGCCAACCGCAGCGCCTCCTCGATCAGGGTCTCCACGATCTGCCCCTCGGGCACGGTCTTGATGACCTGACCCTTGACGAAGATCTGCCCCTTGCCGTTGCCGGAGGCGACACCCAGGTCGGCCTCACGGGCCTCACCGGGGCCGTTCACCACGCACCCCATCACGGCGACCCGCAGCGGCACCGGCAGGCCCTCCAGCCCGGCGGTGACCTCCTCGGCCAGCTTGTAGACGTCCACCTGGGCCCGGCCGCAGGACGGACAGGAGACGATCTCCAGGCCGCGTTCGCGCAGCCCGAGCGACTCCAGGATCTGCGCGCCGACCTTGATCTCCTCGACCGGCGGTGCGGACAGCGACACCCGGATGGTGTCGCCGATCCCCTCGGCCAGCAGCGCCCCGAAGGCGACCGCGGACTTGATGGTGCCCTGGAACGCCGGGCCGGCCTCGGTCACGCCCAGGTGCAGCGGGTAGTCGCACTGCTCGGCGAGCTGCCGGTAGGCCCGGATCATCACCACCGGGTCGTTGTGCTTGACCGAGATCTTGATGTCCCGGAAACCGTGCTCCTCGAACAGCGAGCACTCCCACAGCGCCGACTCGACCAGCGCCTCCGCGGTGGCCTTGCCGTACTTGGCCAGCAGGCGCTTGTCCAGCGAGCCGGCGTTGACGCCGATCCGGATCGGCGTACCGGCGGCGGAGGCGGCTGCCGCGATCTCGGCGACCTTGTCGTCGAACTGCCGGATGTTGCCCGGGTTCACCCGCACCGCCGCGCACCCCGCGTCGATCGCGGCGAAGACGTACTTCGGCTGGAAGTGGATGTCGGCGATCACCGGGATCTGCGACTTGCGGGCGATGGCCGGCAACGCCTCCACGTCGTCCTGGCTCGGCACCGCCACCCGGACGATCTGGCATCCGGAGGCGGTCAGCTCGGCGATCTGCTGGAGGGTCGCGTTGACGTCGGAGGTGAGCGTGGTGGTCATCGACTGCACGGAGACCGGCGCCCCGCCACCGACCGGCACCGAGCCGACCATGATCTGACGGCTCGCCCGCCGGGGCGCGAGCGGTGGCGGCGGCACGGCGGGCATACCGAGACTGACAGCGGTCACTTCAAGCACTCACCTTGAGAAGATCGAGATCGGGTTGACGACGTCCGCGGTGATCGTGAGCAGCGTGAACGCGCCACCTATCAGGATCACCGCGTACGTGACGGGCATCAGTTTGAAGTAGTCGACGCGGCCCGGGTCGGGCTTGCGCAGCAGCGCGTACACCCAGGACCGGACGCGTTCGAACCAGGCGATGGCGATGTGCCCACCGTCCAGTGGCAGCAGCGGCAGCAGGTTGAACACCCCGATGAAGAAGTTCAACGAGATGAACAGCATGATGAACAGTTCCCAGGCGTCGTTGGCGACCGCCTCGCCACCGAGGATGCTGGCGCCGACCACGCTGATCGGGGTGTCCATGTCCCGCTCGCCACCGGTGATTGCCGACCAGAGGGCGGGGATCTTCTCCGGGAGCCGCTGCAACGCCTGCGCGGTGGCGACCGCCATGTCACCGATGAAGGTGCTGGTCGCACCGATCGCGTCGATCGGGCCGTGGGAGACCAGGCCCGGGGTGGAGACGACCAGGCCCACGCCGAGCGCGGAGACCTCGGTGACCGGCCCGTTCGGGTCGTCGATCGGCGGGCGCTTGGTGGTGGCCAGCGTGGTCTCGGCGGTGCCGGGCTGGCCGTCGCGGACGTACCCGAGGGTGGCGGTGCCACCCGGGGTGGTGGTCCGCAGCGTGGTCAGCAGGTCGCCGTAGCTGTTGATCGGGGTGCCGTTGATCGAGGTGATCCGATCGCCGTTGCGCAGCCCGGCCGCACCGGCGGGGCTGGCCGCGTCACCGGCCTCGCAGACCCGGTAGGTGGTGTCGGGCAGGACGCACTCCTGGATGGCGATCACCGCCGGCTCGGCGCGGATCTGCTCCTCGGTGCTCGGGAAGTTGGGGTTGGGCAGGCCGAACGTCATCGCCGCCAGCCAGGCCGCGAAGATCGCCAACCCGAAGTGGGTGATCGAGCCGGCGGACATCACGATCGTGCGCTTCCACACCGGGTAACGCCACATGACGCGCTTCTCGTCACCGGGCTCGACGTCGTCGTCCTGCGGCGTCATACCGACGATCTTGCAGAAGCCGCCGAGCGGGATGCCCTTGAGGCCGTACTCGGTCTCGCCCCGTTTGAAGGAGAAGATGGTCGGGCCGAAACCGACGAAGTAGCGGGTGACCTTCATCCCGAAGGCCTTGGCGGTGAGCATGTGCCCGGCCTCGTGCAGGCTCACCGAGATGAGGATGCCGAGAGCGAACAGCACCACCCCGAACGCGAACGACATCAAGCTCCTTCCACCGCAGCAGCGATGATCTCCTGCGCGTGCCCGCGCGCCCACGACTCGGCTTCGAGTACGTCCTCGACGGTACCCGGTGCACCGAAATCGGGAGCGTCCTCCAGCACCCGCTGTAACGTGTCCACGATGCCGAGGAACGGCAGTCGCCCGGCGACGAACGCCGCGACGCATTCCTCGTTGGCCGCGTTGTAGATCGCCGGCCGGCAGCGCCCCGCCGCACCGGCCGCCTTGGCCAGCGCCACCGCCGGGAACGCCTCGTCGTCCAGCGGCGTGAACTCCCAGGTGTGCGCCGTGGTCCAGTCGACGGCAGCGGCGGCCCCGGGCACCCGATCCGGCCAGCCGAGACCCAGCGCGATCGGCAGCCGCATGTCCGGCGGGCTGGCCTGGGCCAGCGTCGAGCCGTCCACGAACTCGACCATCGAGTGGATCACCGACTGCGGGTGCACCATCACGGTGATGTCGGCGTACGGCACGTCGAACAGCTCATGCGCCTCGATCACCTCCAGCGCCTTGTTGACCATCGTCGCCGAGTTGATCGTGACGACCGGCCCCATGTTCCAGGTCGGGTGCGCGAGCGCCTGCTCCGGCGTCACCGCCGTCAACTCGTCGCGCCGCTTCCCCCGGAACGGCCCACCACTGGCCGTGACGACCAGCCGCCGCACCTCACCCCGGCTGCCGCCGCGCAGGCACTGCGCCAGCGCCGAGTGCTCCGAGTCCACCGGCACGATCTGCTCCGGCCGCGTCACCGCCGCCTTGACCAACGAGCCACCGGCGACGAGGGACTCTTTGTTGGCCAGCGCGAGCGTACGCCCGGCGCGCAGCGCGGCCAGCGTCGGCGCGAGCCCCAGCGACCCCACCACGCCGTTGAGCACCACGTCGCACGGCCACTGCGCCAGCTCGCTCATCGCGTCCGGCCCGGCCACGATCTTGGGCAGCTTGAACTCGCCACTGGTCCAGCCCCGCCGGCTCGCCTCGGCATAGAACGCGAGCTGGAGATCCTGCGCGGCGGACGCCTTGGCCACGCCGACCGCCTCGACACCGAGTTCGAGCGCCTGCGCGGCGAGCAGCGCGACGTTGCCACCACCGGCACCGAGCGCCACCACCCGAAACCGGTCCGGGTCACGCCGCACGATGTCGATGGCCTGGGTACCGATCGACCCGGTACAGCCCAACAACACAAGATCGCGGGGGGAGTTCACGCGCCCATTGTTCCCCACGCGGCCCTGGCACAAGGACGGGCACCTATCAAGAGGCCGCCCAGACTGGTCAAGATCATGAGTGGCGGGTGGGGCGGGAGCTCAACGGTCGGTGCTGAGCTGGCGTACTAGGCTCCAGCGGGTGGACCTCCAGGCGCAGACTGACGCCGTGGCGGTGCTGCGCGCGGACCTGTCGTCGGGACGCTCGGTGCTCCTCACGGGCGACGCGGGATCCGGGCGCACCGCGGTGCTGGAGCAGCTCCGCAGCGAGTTGACCGCCAGCGGGCGGGCGGTGGTGCTGGTGCGTGGGGCCGACGCGGTCGCCGAGGTGCCCCTGGCCGCCTTCGCCGAGGTGATCGCCGACCATCAGATCGCCGGTGCCGCGCCGTTGGCGGTCTACACGACCCTTCCTGTCCGGGTACGGGCGCGGGGGACGGTCGTGTTGGTCGACGACGCCGACGCCCTGGATCGCGCGTCTGCGGTGCTGCTCGGGCAGCTGACGAGGGCGGGAACCCTGGTGGCGGTCGCGGTGACGTCTCCCGAGAATCTGCCGAAGTCGGTACTCGACGAGGTGATCCACGGCCGATGGGGACGCCTCGATCTTGCTCCGCTGGGCTCCGACGACGTGCTGCGGGTGGCAGCGGAACTGGTCGGCGACGAGCTCGCGGCACGGTCGGCGGCGATGGTGGTGTCCCTCGCCGAGGGGCACCTGTCGACGGTCGTCGAACAGGTGGCTGCCGTGGGGGTCCTGGGCCGTGGTCCCGCCGGCACCGAGGTGGGCGACCCCGTGGCGACACCCGCGCTGCGTCGACGTGCCAAGGAGGCGACCCGCGGCGTGGGTCCGCAGGCGTACGCCGCGTTGGAGCGCCTGGCCCTGGCACCCGAGCTCCCTGTCGGTCTGTTCGCCGGTCCGGTGGTCGCCGACCTGGTGGAGGCGGGTCTGGTCGCGGTGGAGGGCACCTCGATCCGCCAGACCAGACCGCTGGTGGGCCTGGCGCTGCGGTCGCGGTGGTCGGCGTCGGAGCGTGCCGCGCGACTCGGTCGGTTGGCCGATGACCTGGGTGACTGGCCGGCCTGGGCCGGTACGTCGATGCTGATGGCGGTGCGGGCGGGGCGTCGGATCAGTGACCACCTCCTACTGGACGCAGCCGATGTCGCGTTGGCTGCCGCCCGGAGTCAGGAGGTCACGGAGTTCCTGGACGCCCTGGACACCTCGTCTCCGCGTGAGCGCCTGTTGCGGGGCGCGGTCGCCGCGGCGGAGGGTGACATCGCCGCGGCGGAGGAGTTCCTGCGCGACATCGACCTCACCGCGGTGGACGACCGCATGCGGGTACGCGTCGGGCGGGTGTGGGGGCTCGCCCTGGCCGTACGGGGGGCGGACCCGCAGCGCGCGGTCCGTCAGGTCACGACGGTCCTCGCCACGATCGGTGACCCCGTCGCCGGGCGGGTTCTCGAAACGGATCTCGTCAAGTGGCGCCTCATGGCGGGTGAGCAGCCCGCAGGTGTCGAGGTCTCCCCGACGTCGGACGATCCCCGCGTCCGACTCGACGAGGCCGTGATCGGCGCCATGCTGGCGAGTCTCGGCGGGACGGCGCCGGAGGTGCTCGCGTACGTCGACACCGGTCGTGCGCTGGTGTCCGAGATCGGCGAGGTGCCCAGCTCCGTCCCGGCTCTCCTGACCCTGTCGGAGTATCTGAGTGTCGCGTTCGACGGTCGGGTCGCCGAGGCGGAGGCCCTTGCGTCGTACCACCGTGACCGTGCGGCACGGGAAGCCGACCCGTCACTGGGCATGTGGGAATTCGCCGCGGCAGAACTCGCCCTGCACCGCGGGGACCTGACCCAGGCGGACGCGTTGGCCAGGCGCGCGACCCGGCATCTCGCCTGGCGGGATTTCACCGGCCTGCAATCAACCGCTGTCGCCCTGATGGCAGCCGTCGACGCCCGTCGGGGCCGACTCGGCGCGGCCGAGGACCTGATCGAGGACATCACCGATCTGCACACGGCTGACGTCAAGGTCGCCCTGCACGTGGCACGTACCCGGGCTGAGCGGGCGCTCCGGTCCCGTCGGCGCGACGAGGCCGCCGACCTGCTGTCGGATGCTGGTCACACCGCGCTCGCCCATGCGCACCTACACCTCGCGTTGATGGCTCTGGACGAGGCATTCATGCTCGACCCCACCGACGACCGCGCTCAGGCCGTGATCGACCAGCGAGGGCTGTCGCCACTTGCGGCTACGCTTGCGCGCCGGGTCGAGGCGGTTCTCGCCGGTACGGTGGCCGAACTCGCTCCCAGCGTCGACGAGTTGGACGGGATGGGCTTCATCGGGCGGGCCGCTCACGCGGCGCAGCTGGTGTCCCGGATGCACAGCCGAGCCGGTGACCCGGCCACCGCGCGGAAATGGAGATCGCGAGCCGTCCTGCTCACCAGCCGCTGCGGTACGGTCTGGCCGCCCGCGCCCGATGGTGACGCCTTGTCACCCCGCGAGCTCGACATCGCCCGCCGGGCCGCCCGGCGAGAACGCAGCCGTGAGATCGGGGCAGCGCTGGGGCTTTCGGTGCGGACCGTCGAGAACCATCTGGCTCGCATCTATCGCAAACTCGGCATCGCGGGGCGGGACGGCCTCGCCGATGAGGTGCTCGGTGAACACGTCACACAGCGCTGACCACGTCCCACTTCCGCGTCACTAGGTAGAAGCTACTCAACGCACGACGGGCCATTCTGCGCTTTCATGTGCACCGCCGACAGCCGCAGGCTCGCGCACCGTCCTCCCCGGTCGCCTGCCCGGTTCACGCACCTCGATCGGTGGCCGACAGGAAAGTGACACCACATGCGCCGCACCGCCGCCCGTACCCTCCGCATCTGCACAGCCCTCGGACTCATCGCGGCAATGTCCGCGTGCGACGACCAGGAACCGACGGCAACGACTCAGACGCCGTCCGCCTCCACCTCCACCGCTGCCTCCGCCTCCGCCTCCACCGCTGCCGCCGACGACACCCGACAGGCGAGTTGGGAGGACGCAACCGACCCGGAGGCGATTTCCGTTGGGTCCTGGGCTTCGACGGCACCGAATCCGGCACCTGGACGGCGAAGTCGGGCCAACTCGTTCTAGAGACCGGCGCGGGGGGACGACTCGCGGGCGACCACGAGGTCTCCATGGACGGCCAGCCGCTTCCGACCAGCGCCCTGCCGGTCAGCGGGACCCCGTGGTCGGAGACGCTGACCACGACATGCGATTCCGATGGCTTCGTCGCGACCCCGGCGGACGAGCCGTCCGGCATGAAGATCGTCCTCACGCGACTCGGCTGACCGTCAGCCAGTCCCCCCGGCGATCGCCACCCCGCAGCCGCCCTGATACCCGATCGTCCCCTGACCCGAACCGGAAGGCACGACATGAGAACCTCGCCTCGACGGCTGGCCGGCTACGGCCTGGCAGCCATCGCCACACTGCTCCTGACGGCCTGCGGTGATGACGCACCGCCCGCTGACGCCCGCGCCGCAGGCGCGTCCCCAGCCTCGGAGTCGACATCGTCCGGTTCGACGGCCCCGAGTGCGAGCCCGGAGATCACATCCGACCTCGACAAGCTCGGCTTCGCGCTCAAGACCGCACTCGGCGAGGACACGACCTACCGCGTGGACGGCTCGAAACTCCGCGTGAAGATCAGCGACAACTTCACCCAGTACCTGTCCACCGAGTGCACCTCGGTCTCGTTGGCGGCAAGCTCGGTGACGTTGCCGCCCGACTCCGTGGTCGAGATCGAGTATGCCGACGGCCACGTGGAGGTCTGCGATGTCTGACCGTGTGAGGCGGCGGCGGATGGCTTGTGCGGGGGGCATCGCGCTGGTCCTCCTCCTCACCGGATGTGGTTCCGCTGACGCAGGTGACGGTGCCACGGAAGCACCGATCAGCTCCGCGAGCAGCGGGGACACCGCTCCCGCGAGCGGCGGGGACACCCCGGAGGCCAACGACCCCGGTGTCGAACTCCCGGCGAGCTATCCCACCGACGAGGTCCCCCTCGTGACGGGCGCCATCGTCTCGGCCGATGTGATTCCCAGCAAGGGCTGGAACGTGGTCCTCACCCCGGAGACATCGCTGGACAAGGTGGCCGACGAGGCCGGCGCGTTGGTGCAGGCGGCGGGGTTCACGCAGCACACGCAGAACCGTAGGGCGCCCGACAACCGCGGCTACCGCAACGACAAGTACGAGATCTTCATCAATCGCCAGGACGCGGACGGCACGGTGTCGTACACGGTCTTCACACGCTGAGTAGCCGGACCACGGCGAGCACCTACGACACGACGGTCGATCGTCTCGGACACAGCCGTCGTCGCATCACGGCAATGACCCCGGTCGCACGAGAGCGACCGGGGTCGAGGCATGCATCGGGGCGTGGAGAGTGACCTGGCGCCGGTCAGCGGCCGATGCTGTTCAGCTCGGCGATGCCCTCGCCGGACAGGGCGAGCGGGTGCCGAGATGTATTACCTACCAGGTGACGCAGACCTCGAAGGTCGGCAGGAGGCCGTTCGCGGAGCCGGCCGAACAGGCCGTACGCTGGGTCCGCTCGGCCCCGAAAGGACCACACATGTCTGATCTTGAACGTACCCCGGAACAGGCCGCCCGCGAGGCCGGGCTCCGCGAGGTCTCCGATGCGCTGCTCAACATCGAACAGGCCATCAAGCGGACGGAGCGGGCGAAGCGCGCCGTTTCCATGACGGTCGGGTGCGACGACCTGGCCCGGATGCTGGACACGGCCGCCCGGAATCTGGAGATCGCCCGCAAGGACCTGTTTCAGGGCGCCTATTTCTCCGGAGACTCGCCTAAGCTCTTCTGACCATGCGCAGTGGTGAGCAGATCCGGACGGCCCTGGTCACGTTCGTCGGGCGGTGGCAGACCTACGCCGGCACGGAACGCTCCGAGGCACAGACCTTCCTCAACGAGCTGTTCGAGTGCTACGGGCGCAACCGTAAGGACGCCGGTGCGGTCTTCGAGGACGCGCACGCCTCCACCGGCATCATGGATCTGCACCTTCCGGGCCTGCTCATCGTGGAGATGAAGGCGCCGAAGGAGACCACCCGGCTCGCCCAGCACCGCACGCAGGCGTTGGACTACTGGCACAACTCCGCCGACGTGGCGACCGAGCGGCCGGCACCGCAGTTCGTGGTCCTCTGTTCCTTCCAGCGATTCGAGATCTGGGAGCCGGGCAGGTATCCGAACGCCCCGCTGCTGGAGTTCGACCTCGGCGAGCTACCCGACCGGTACGAGTCGCTGATGGTGCTCGCCGGGGACGAGCCGCTGTTCCACCGCAGCAACCGTGAGTTGACGAAGGCCGCCGCCATCGCGGTGGCGAACGTCTATCGGGGGATGCTCACCCGCCAGGCGGCACCGCCCGAGTCGATCCAGCGGTTCATTCTCCAGATGGTGTGGCTGTTCTTCGCCGAGGACTACGACATGATCGAGGGGCGGCCGACTGAGCGGACCCTCAGGTTCCTGACCGACGCCGGTGACTACTGGTCGTCGTATCTCATGCTCGGCGGCCTCTTCACCTCGCTCAACGACCCTGACGACCACGGTCGGCACGGCGTCCTCAAGGGCACGCAATATGTCAACGGGGATCTCTTCGAGCAGCCGGCGCGGGTGCACCTGACCAAGGACGAGGCGACGGCGCTGCTGCGGATCGCCGAGTACAACTGGCGTCAGGTCGATCCGACGATCTTCGGATCGCTCATCGAGGGCTTCCTCGGCACGGACCAGAGCGCACTCGGCGCCCACTACACGCACGAGATCGACATTCTCAAGATCGTTCGGCCGACGATCGTCAAGCCGTGGCGGGCCCGCATCGACGCGGTGCGTACCCCGGACGAGGGGGTCGCGCTGCTGGAGGAGCTGTGCCGGTTCCGGGTGCTCGACCCGGCCTGCGGCTGCGGCAACTTCCTCTATGTCGCCTACCGCGAACTGCGCCACCTGGAACACACGCTCAAGGAGCGGATCCGGGAGTTGGCCAGGTCGTCGGGGCTGCCCGTGCCGACCGGGCTGCCCTACTTCCCGCTGCGCAACATGCAGGGGATCGACGTGGTGCCGATGGCGACCGCCGTCGCCCGGGTCACCCTCTGGATGGGCCACCGGCAGATGATCGAGCAGTACGGCGCGGCCGAGCCGCCGCTGCCGCTGGTCAGCCTCGGCTCGATCCAGACGGCGGACGCGCTGCGGGTGCCGTGGCCGGAGACGGACTGCATCGTCGGCAACCCGCCCTTCCTCGGCTCGCAGTACATGCGCGAGGCCCACGGCGACGACTACCTCAGATGGCTGAGCACCACCTTCCAGGTCGGCATCAAGGACTTCTGCGTCTACTGGTTCCGCCGCGCCCACCAGCACCTCAGGCCGGGCCAGCGCGCCGGGCTGGTCGGCACCAACTCGATCGCGCAGAACCGCGCCCGCTCGGCGAGCCTGGAGTACGTCACCGGCAACGGCGGCGTGATCACCGACGCCGTCTCCAGCCAGGTCTGGCCCGGCGAAGCCAGGGTGCACGTCAGCCTGGCCAACTGGATCAAGTCACCCAGCGAACCACCCACCGAGTTCGTCCTCGACAACGAGCCGGTCACCGGCATCACCGCCGAGTTGAAGGCCCCGGAGTCGTCCACCTGGGAAGCGGTTCCGCTCACACCCAACCGGGGCAGGTGTTTCCAGGGACCGATCCCGGTCGGTGATTTCATCCTGCGCGACGGGGAGGAGCGTGCCCTGCTGCGACGCAAGGAGGCAGAGTACCGGGAGGTGGTCCGCCCCTACATCGTCAGCGAGGACATCGCGGACGACCCCGCACAACGGCCGCGCCGGTGGGTGATCGACTTCGCGCAGCGACCACTCGAAGCCGCCATGAAGTATCCCGCCGCCTTGGATCTGGTACGCGAACGCGTCAAGTCCGTGCGTGAGACCAATAGCCGTAAGACACGGCGTGAGAAGTGGTGGCTGTTCGGCGAGGTTGCGGTGGGTATGCGTGCAGCGCTTACCGACCTGAGCCGCTACATCGCGGCGGGGCGGGTGGGTAAGCGGCTGCTGCTGGCCTGGTGCGAGCCGTGGACCTGCCCGAGCGACCTGGTCTACGTCTTCGCGTTCGATGACGACTACTCGATGGGTGTGCTGTCGTCGTTCACGCACAGCACCTTCGCGCGGTCGCAGTCATCCACCTTGGAAGACCGACTCCGATACACCCCGACCTCGGCGTTCCTGCCGTTCCCGTGGCCGTGTCCGGTGACCGGCGAGCAGCGGGAGCGGGTGGCCGAGGCGAGCCGACGGGTGATCACGCGGCGGCAGGAGATCTGCGCCGCCGAGGAGTTCGGGCTGACCCGGCTCTACAACCTGGTGGATGAGGGCGCGTACACGGAGGTGAAGACGTTGCACCGGGAGTTGGACGAGGCGGTGGCCGCCTGTTACGGCTGGCCCGCGTCGATCGCGCAGGACCGGGACGAGATCACCCGGCGGCTGCTCACCCTGAATGCGGAGATCGCCGCCGGGCGTCTCCCCTACGACCCGTTCGCCGAGCGGGACGGTCGGGCGGTCGCCCAGCAGCTCGGCCTGCCGGTCGCCTGACCGACGCCCGCCCGGCAGCCCACGTGCCCGACCCGCTCGGCAGCCCTGTCGCGCCCGGCAGCCCTGTCGATCGGGTCGGCGGGTCTGCTCGGCGAGGCCGACCGCGCGCCGCGCCGGTGCCGACCCTGGTCGGGCCGGCACCGGCTCAGGTCGGACTCAGGCCGGTAGGTCGAAGCGCCCCGCGCGGGTGGCGGCGACGAATCGGGTCCAGCTCGGCGCGGCGAAGCTCAGCTCCGCGCCCTGCCGGTCCTTGCTGTCGCGTACGCCGACCGCGTCGGCGAACCCCGCCACCTCGACGCATTCACCGTTGCCGCCGGATCGGGACGACGTGCGCCACACCCCGTCACGTGTCATGGTTCATCTCCTTCGCAATCGCCGTGATCAGCTCACGGGAGTCGTCGATGTCGAGTGTCCGCTCGCCGAGCGAACGCCAAGCGTCCTCGTAGGTCTGGATCTCGTGCGGCTTGTCAAGGTAGACCGCCCCGCACGGACCGTCCATGTAGACGGTGGTCGGCTCCGGCTCCCGCACGTCGGTCGGGAAATCGAGCATGGTGAAGGTGCCGGTCTCAGCCCAGCGGAACAGCCCGGCGCGCAGGGGCAACACTCGGATGGTGATGTTGTGCTGCCCACCGGCCACCACCAGGGCGTCGAGCTGCCGGGCCATCGCCGCCGGGTCGCGCAGCGGCCGACGCAGCACCGCCTCGTTGAGAATCACGTCGTAGTGCGGGGCTCGCGGCACCGCCCGCGCCAGCAGCCGCTGCCGACGCAGCCGGACGTCGGCCTTGGCCTGCCGATCCGCCTCGCTCAGATCCGGGTGGTCAACGGCGATCACCTCGCGCGTGTACTCGACGGTCTGCAACAGGCCCGGCACCAAGTCGGCCTCGTACTTGCGGATCTTCGTGGCGGCGGCCTCCAGGCCGACGTACAGCTTGAACCAGTCCTTGATCGCCTCCCCGTAGCTGTGCCACCAGCCGTGCGCCTTGGTCTCCCTGGCCAGGGCCCGCATGGTCTGGATGGTCTCCGGCGTCGCGCCGTACAACCGGCACATGGCCTCCACGTCGTTCGGGTGCATCGGGACCTGACCGGTCTCGTACCGCCAGACGCGCGGCGCCGACCACTCCAGTTCCTTGGCCGCCGCAGCCGCCGTCACGTGCGCGCTTTCCCGAAGTTCTCTCAAATACCTACCGAGTTGCCTACGCGGGACGGTGCTTCCCGAGTCCTCCACGTCATCTCCTTCGCTCTTGTCGCGTAAGGCACCTCATCCCTTGGGACGCATTCTTCCGCAGATGATTGCATCCAGCCAATAGCGAAAAGACGATCGTAGATAACCGGTCGAACCCCCTTTCGCCGGTCACGACCGGGGCGGACGCCTTCCCCGAAACCTCATCCCGGCGTCCGCCCCGGCACGTCACCATCCAGCAGAGGGAGGACCGGCCCGTGGATTCCACCGACGAGACGCTCGGCGAGATCCCGCTCCCGCCGTACGTCACCGCCGAGGACGTCACCTTCGCGCTCCGGGCCGTCCGGGTACACGCCGCCGAGCACCAACCCGACGGGCCGCGCTGCCGCAACGACCGGGCCCCCCATCCCTGCCGGCTACACCGCTGGGGCCGCCGGGTGCTCGCCGAACGCGGCCTCACCGACCACGACATCCAGACGATGCTCGCCGAGCAGGAGACACCACGCCCATGATCTACAAAACCGGAGAACGACCCCTGCCCCAACAGGTCCGCGCGGCCACCTTCGACACCCGTCGACGGGGCCTCGACCCCACCCAGGTGTACGCCTACCTCGACCGACTCGCCGACGAGATGGAACACCTCCGCCGCGACCTCACCACCGCCACCACCGAAGCCGAACGCATCCGCCAGGCACTACGCCAATGGCAGTCCCGCCAGAGCGTCGGCCGCCACGCGGACACCACCCACCATCGGGGGCCACGATGAGCGCGCCATTCTGGATCATCCACCTGCCCACCAGGCTGACCACCCTGAACGACGCCACCACCCTCGCCATCGCCATCCGCGAATCCCTCGGTCACCTGACGACCATCGACTTCGGCGAGACCACACTCAGCGAAGAGGACCGCCAGTTCCTCCGCCACCGAGTCTGGTGCGACACCCCACTCGACAACAGCACCCGCTGCCACCGCCCCACCGAACACCACGGCCAGTGCACATCCACCGTCGACCCGGCCGACACGTAATCGGTACTTCGTGATCACGACCGGCTCACCGGTACGCTCGACCCCGTCCAGCACCCGACCCGCGCCATCGCGGAACTCCCGCAGCGTAATCCTCACCATGCACCGAACTGCACCATGCGGTACCGTTCCACCATTTCACTCCGAGTGAGGGCATAGGTCTCGATCCGGAACCGTCTCGCATCTCGGTAGACTTCGACCTTCACGCCGCCTCACCGCTCGGACGCTCGGTGCGGAGGCTCGGTGATTTAATCCCACCACTAAAATCTGTACCAGTTGCCGCATCCTGGGCGGTGGTCGCGTCACCACCGCCACCCTTACCGCGAATGGAACCCTTTCGGCCTGAGCTTCTTGCTATCTGCTCGATAGCTCGCCGGGCAGCCTCCCGCGCGTTTGCTTCGGTGTCCACCGTCCTCTTGACCCGGCGCCGCAATAGGACAAGTAGCCAGACTCCGAGCAGAGCAGCATGCAGAACCGCGACAACTAGGATCAACCACCACAGGTCACCCACGACTACCTCGCCTTCACCAAATTCGGCAGGACCGCATTCGGATCACCAACTCAACGCCCTCTGGCGTTCTTAATTTTCGCCCAGATACCCAAAACCAAGATCAAAGCCCCGCCGATCGGATCCCCACTCATCTTGATCGCCTCCATCTCAAACTTGACGCCGCGACCGACCGAGTTACGGACCGTTTGCTGGTGGTTCAGTTCATCGGCATGTGAAGCACGTCGATTCGCGGCTTCCGAATACCCGTTCCGGTCGAGTGGACCTGGGGAAGCAAAATTTGTTGCCACCTATCGGTGCGGAGTCCCCTGGAGTGTGCTGCGAGAAGTTCTTGATCGGCTGGAGGTTCATGGTCCTGTTGCGTGGGCGCGTGCGCGCGGGGCCGGAACGGCTGTAGCGCGTGCGCGTGCGTCCGGCGCAGCCGGGCGCTCTTGACTCTGTAGAGCGGTTTTGAGCCGGTCGGATCTTGGCTGGGCAGGATCGTGGGGTGGGAGGGCTACGCGATGGCGGCGATGTCGCCGTCGTCGAAGTAGATGGCTTGGTGGAGACGTCCGCCGAGGGCGGCGGCGTAGCGGGCGAGTACGTCTTGGCCAGAGATCTTGCCTTGTTCGATCTGGGAGATGCGGCCTTTGGTGACGCCCATGTGGTCGGCGACCTGTTGCTGGGTCAGGCCGCGGGTGCGGCGTACCTCGGCGAGGCGGTGTCCGACCACGGTGGCGAGTAGTTCCTGCTTGCTGGCTTCGACTGCGTGTTCGCCGCCCGCGCGCTCAATGTGAGCGGCGCGGACGTCGCTCCACCGCGTGTAGTTGCTCATGGCTGTCGGCCCTCCTCCTCGGCGCGTTCTTTCAGGTAGGTGTCGTAGCGGTGTTCTGCCAGGGGGATGGCTTCGGCGTACCACTCGGTCCACCTCCCGGCCTTGTCCCCGGCGACCAGCAGAATGCTGCAGCGCCACGGGTCGAAGGCGAACAGGATCCGGACGGTGCCGGGTCGCAGTTCCTTGAGGTTGGCGACGGACGAGCTGTGGATCGTGTCGACCAGCGGCCGGCCGAGTCCAGGACCGGCCTCGGCGAGCAGATCGATGGCCTGCACAACACGGGCGTGGGTGGCTGGGTCGAGGCTGTCGATCCAGTCCCGGACCTCGTTGACGAGGTAGATCTCCCACTCTGTGGTCGCCACCAGAGGAGTATAGCGAGCGGTAAACCCACGGGGCGACGGGACCGGCAACGCTGCCAGGCTGACACGTCCGCCGTTGCTCCTTGTCTCCCAGGTTGCCGTCACCGTAGCCGTCAACATCGATGGGCATCGGCAAAGCGAGGCGGCGTCATACGCGAAGGGCCAGGCAGGGGCCATGAAGGCGTAGGTCACGCTGCGTGGCCGCAGTGAAAATCCCACACGTACCATGTGGTGGCAGACGAGACGCCGAGACTCGTCCACAATGTCAACGCTTCATGCCCGGTGCATGGAGGAGCGGCTAGTACCGCAGCCGCCATTGTTTAGTTGACCAGGGCGTATTCGCGGTTGAGGCGGGTGTGTTGGTGGAACCAGCGTGAGCGGGCTTGGTGACGCCGGCACCGGGAATTCTCTGCCTCCGGACACCGCGTATCGGATCGTCGGAACAAGGCGTGGCTGGTCGCGGGACGGGGAAGAGAAGCGGGATGGGCGGTGCGTGGCAACGGACGAGACGGATCACCCGGGCCGCCTTCCGTCCGGTACGCGGGCGGGACCTGTCGCTGCACGCCGCCGCGATCACGTTCTACGGGGCGATCGCGGTGGTGCCGGTGGCGTTGCTGGCCATCTGGCTGACCGCACTGCTGGCGGGAGCCGGACGGGTCCGCCGGCTCACCGCGTACGCCGTGGAGACGCTGCCGGACGCCATCGGCGCACCCCACGCGGTGGCCGCCCTGGTCGAGGCCGGGGTGGGTCTGACGCCGTGGCTGGCGCTGGCCGCGTTGCTGCCCGCCTCGCTCTATGGTGAAGGGTTCCGGCGGGCGTTCGTCTCGGTCGCCGCTCCCCGCACCGACGAACACCTGGTCGGCTGGCGGGGCCGGTTGCTGTTGCTGCCGCTGCTCGCACCGGCCCCGGCCCTGCTGCTGTCGATCCTGCTGGCCCTGCCGACCACCACCGAGCTGGTGCGGCGGGGCGGCTGGGCCGGCGCGCTCGGCGTGGTGCTGTCCTTCCTGGCGGTGTGGCTGGTGCTCACCCCCGTGCTGATGTGGGTGTTCCGGGTGGTCGGCCCGGCGTCGCCGGACTGGCTCTCCACGCTGGCGGTCGGGTCGTTCACCGCCGCGAACATCTCCGGCTTCCTGCACGGTTTCGTGCTGTTCGCCTCGCTCCCGCTCGACCTGGGCCTGCCCTTCGGCGGCCTGGTCGAGGTCGGTGCCGCAGTGGCCGTCCTGCTCTGGCTCTACGTCTTCCATGTGATCGTGCTGGCCGGCTACTCCGCCACCCTGGCGCTGGCCGACTGGCGCACCCGCCGCGCTGCCCGCGCCGACGACGGGTCGCCGGCCTGAGCATGATCAACTCGGTCCCGGAGCAGGTGCGGACGGGTTAGGGTGCGGGGATGAGGGGTGAGGTTCCAGGGCGCGCGGACGTGGTCATCGTCGGATCCGGACACAACGGGTTGGTCTCTGCCATCCTGCTGTCCCGAGCCGGCCTGGACGTGCTGGTGCTGGAGGCCGCCGACGTGATCGGCGGGGCCACCCGCACCGAGAACCCCTTCCCCAGGGTGCCCGGGCTGCGCCACTCCACCGGGTCGTACCTGCTCGGTCTGATGCCCCCGGAACTGCTGGCCGCGCTCGACGTCCGCATCCCGGTGCGCCGCCGCGACCCGCACTACTTCCTGCCCACACCGGGCGGCATCGGGTCGCCGTACCTCCTCTTCGGCACCGACGCCCCGGCCACCCGGGCCCAACTCGCCGAGTTCTTCTCCCCCGCCGACGTGGCCGCCGACGACGCGTTGCAGGCCGAGCTGGCCGCCCTGCGCGAGGACCTCTCCCCGGCCTGGCTGGCCGAGCCGATGCCCGTGGAGGAGACCGCCGACCGCTACGTCCGGCCCGAGCTGCGCCAGGTCTTCGTCGACCTGGTACGCGGCTCGGTCGCCGACCACCTCGCCCGCTTCGACTTCCGCTCCGAGCTGCTGGTCAGCATGTACGCGGTCACCGACGGCCTGTCCGGGCTCAACGCCGGGCCGGACGACCCCGGCACCGGGCACAACTTCCTGGTGCACAACATGTGCCGGCTGCCCGGCTCGGACGGCACGTGGATGATCGCCGAAGGCGGGATGGGCACCGTGTCGCGTACCTTCGCCGACGCGGCGCGGGCCTCCGGTGCCCGGATCGTCACCGGTACGCCGGTCACCGCGATCACCCTCGACGGCGGTGCCGCGTCCGGCGTCGTCCTCGCCGACGGGCGGCAGGTCGACGCCGAGGTGGTGCTGGGCGCCTGCGACCCGTACCGGCTGATGGCGCTGCTGCCCGACGGCGCGTTGCCGGCCGAACTCGGCGAGCGGATGGCGGCGGTCCGGCGCACCGGCACCACGCTCAAACTCAACCTGGCGCTGCGCGACCTGCCCCGCTTCTCCTGCCTGCCGCCGGATGCGCCGAGCCCCTTCGGGTCGACCATCCACCTGCTGCCCGGGTCGGCGTCGCTGGCCGGTGGTGGGGGCGAGTCGCCGATGGCGGCGCTGCGCGCCATGTGGGCCGACGTGCAGGCAGGGCGGCTGCCGGCGGAGCCGACCATCGAGTGGTACCTGCACACCACCGTCGACCCGTCACTGGCCGACCCGGACGGGCACCACTCGTCGGCGCTGTTCGTCCAGTCCGTGCCGTACGAGCTGGCCGGCACCACCTGGGACGCGGCGCTGCCCGGGTACGTCGCACGGCTGGTGGAGATCTGCGAGCGGTACGCCCCCGGCACCGGCGACCTGATCGCCGACGCGGTGCCGCTGCCGCCCCCCGGCATCGAGGCGCACTTCGGCATCACCGGCGGGCACATCCACCACGTCGACAACACCGTCTCGTTCACCGACCGGATGCCGTACGCCACCGGCGTCGACGGGGTGTACGCGGGCAGCGCGGGCTGCCACCCGGCCGGCAGCGTGATCGGCGCCGCCGGGCACAACGCCGCCCAGCGCATCCTCGCCGACCTCGGCCGCTGAACTCCGCCCGTCAGCTCGTCTGGGCAGTCTCCGGCGCCTGGTCGCCGGCGCGGTGCGCGCGGACCTTGTGCCCGACGCTGGTCAGGCAGCGGCCGCTGGGCAGGTCGAAACGCCACCCGTGCAGCTGGCAGGTGAGCTGGTCGCCCTCGACGATGCCGAACCGGCTCAGGTCGGCCTTCAGGTGCGGGCAGCGCCGCTGCACCACCCAGTCGCCCAACGTGATGTCCTCGGCGTCCACCGCCCGCTCGTGCTCGTCGTACCAGCCCTCGGCGTACTGGAGGCGCTCGGTGGAGAGGCACTTGAAGAAGGCGTACACGAACTCGTTGTACTGGCCGATCCGGGCGGCCGAGAAGCGGCAGGAGAGGAAGAGCGAGTTGACCCAGTCCACCTCACCGATGTGCAGCAGGTGCTCCACCAGCGCCCGCTCGGTACGGAACCGGTAGCGCACCTTCTCGTCCGCGTACGGCCGGACCTGCTTGCCGGGGAAGTCGACCACGATGGATTCGATGCTCTCGCCGTCGTAGCCCACCAGGTCGAAGCGGACCGGGCCGCCGACGCCCTTGGCGAGGTAGATCGACTCGTCCAGCAGCGGCTCGATCCGCCGCTTCATCTCCTTGAGCACGTCCACCTCGGGGTGCCGCCAGGACGCCTTCTCCGCCTCGATCACCGGCCGCTTGCGCTCGCGCATCTCCTCCAGGTGGGCGACCTTGTTCGCGAAGAACTCCTCGATCGGCGCCGGGTGGGTGGTGGTCGCTCCCTCGGTGGTCACCTCGGAGACGCTGCCGGGCAGCAGCACGATGCCGTTGGTGCCGCCGACCTTGGCGTACTCGCTCAGGAAGACCGACTGGTCGGGAAAGATGTTCCCCTCGTCACCGAAGATGTCGTTGAACTGCCACAGCTCGTCGTCGAGGAAGCACGGCGGGCCGGCGATCGGGAAGACGTGGTCGGCCTTGAGGTCGTCGATGTAACGCCAGGTGCGGTCGAACTGCCGGTCCCGCTTCTGCTTGCCGAACGCGGTCTTCGCCGACTGCGGCAGCTCGTACACCATCGGGTACCAGATCGCGCCGGAGAACTGGAGCAGGTGCGCGTGCACGTGACCCAGCTCGGCGAAGGTGCTCAGGTCGGTGGGACGGGCGTCGTTCTGGTTCAGCAGCCGGACACCGTCGTGCTCCACCCAGAGCGACGAGTCACCGATCGGGCCGTCGGTCGGGCTGGTCAGCGCCTGAATCATGATCTTCAGGCCACCGTCCAGCTCGTACACCTCCTCGTTGCGGGTCTTGAGGAACTTCGTGAAGCCCAGCGCCCGGAACTCGTCCTCCATCTCCGAGGTGGGGAACTCCGGCAGCAGCACGGTGGCCTTCTTCGACACGTACCGCTTGAGATGGGCCGCGTCGAAGTGGTCCCGGTGCAGGTGCGAGACGTACAGGTAGTCGACGTCGCCGAGGGTCTCCCAGTCGAGCAGCGAGTTGTCCGGGAACGGGAACCAGGAGGCGAAGTAGGCCGGGTTCACCCACGGGTCGCACAGGATGCTTCCCGCCGCCGTGTCGATCCGCATGCTCGCGTGCCCGGTCCCGGTCACTCGCACCGCAGTTCCCCCTCAAAAAAGACAATCAAGGTGTACGTCAGAACGCTACCGGAGGCAGTCTGGTCCGCGCCCCGCGACGCCGCCATAGCCGCCCGCCCCACCCGGCCGGGCCGAAGGTCCCGAGGTCGACGCGGCCCGTCCGGCCAGCCGTGTCCGCCCCACCGCAGGTCCCCTCCCGGGTGGCGTGCCAGACTAACCGGAGATCCGAACGCGAGGAAGGACCGACAGTGGCGGGAAGCGAGCCGGTAACGTCGCCAGACCAGCACAAGCCCGGGCATCGCAAGGCCGGGCGGATCGGCGCGGTCGTCACCGCGCTCGCGATGCTGGCCATGCTCTGCGGCAACCACGAGGGCAGGGTCGAGGACCTCTGGCTGGTCGGGGTGGCCGCGCTCCTGCTGCTCATCGTGATCGGCGACACGGTGCTGCGGCGCAACGGCCTGCGCTCCTGAGCCGACCGGACGACACGACGTACGACGAGGGCCCGCCCCCGGGGGCGGGCCCTCGTCGTACCGCCACGCAGGGCGGCTCTCGTCGTGGTGGCTCAACGGCCGAAGAGAATGTCCTGCACGTTCTTCAACGCGGCGTCGACCTCGGCCTCGAAGTAGCCGCCCTGCACCAGCCCGAACCGGAGCGTGTCCAGGTCCTTCGGGTTCACCGGCATCGAGTTCCGTCCGGCCATCCCACCGAGCAGGCTGTCGAAGAACCGGTCCACCTGGTCGGGGTCGTACCCGCTGCCGAAGCGGCGCACCTGGAAGCTGCGCCGGATCTCGTCCACCCGGTAGAGGTCGCTGCCGGGCGGCCCGGCCATCGGCGGACCGCCCACGGCTGACGGACCGCCAATCGCGGGCACGCCAATCGACGGGCCGCCGATCGCCTGCTGCGGCGGACCGGGCGGGCCCCCCTGCGGACCACGGCGCGCGTCGCGGTCCGGCATCCGGATCTCCGCGGTCATGTCGGCGCGGCCGCGCCGACCGGCCTCGAAGCCGTCGAACCGCGGCTCGTCCGGCGGGCCGTAGCCACCCCGGCCCTCCGGCGGACCGTAACCGCCCGGGCCGTAGTCCGGCGAGCCGTAACCGCCCGGACCTTCCGACGAGCCGTAACCACCTGGGCCGTCCGGCGGACCGTAGCCACCCCGGCCCTCCGACGGCGGACCACCGTAACCACCGGGACCGGCGGGCAGGCCACGCGACGGCGGGCCGCCGTGCCCCATCTGGCTGCCGGGGGGCCCCATCGGCCCACCGTGCCCCATCGGACCGCCACCGCGCGGCCCGTCGTACCCGCCGCGCGGGGAGTCGTACCCGCCGGCGAAGGCACCGGTCGGTTCGTCGTAGCGGCCGTAGGGCGGACCGGCCTGTGCCGGCATCGACCGGGGCGGCATCGGCGGCTGCGACACCGGCGCCATGCCTCGTTCGTCGCGCATCGGCGGGCCCATCCGATCCGGCGGGCCCATGCGGTCCGGCGAGCCCATCCGATCCGGCGGCCCCATCCGATCCGGCGGCCCCATCCGATCCGGCGGCCCCATCCGATCCGGCGAGCCCATCCGATCCGGCGGCCCCATCCGATCCGGCGAGCCCATCCCGGAGTCGCTGCCCCGGGCAGCCGCGCCGCCGCGCTCCTCCAACTCGGCCAGCTGCCGCTCGACCCGGTCGAGGTGCAGGTCGACCTGCCACTCGTCGTAGCCGTTGAAGCGGACCCGGAAGACGACGTCGTGGACCTCCTGCGAGACCACCGGGGCACCGACGGGCTGACCCGCGAGGGTCGCCTCGACCCGGTCCAGGAAAGCGTCCACCTCGTCAACCTTGTAGCCCCGGCGAAGCGCCTTACGCCGGAAACGCTGACCCTGACTCGCCACTATGTCTCCTGGTCTCGTTCGCCACGCTCGGTCACGCTGACATCTCCCCGGCCGGGTCGGTGCCCCTGTCCTCAGCGGCGGCCAACTGCCCACACGCCCCGTCGATCTCGCGACCTCGGGTGTCCCGCACCGTGGTGGACACCCCGGCGTCGCGCAACCGCCGGACGAACTCCCGCTCGACCGGCTTCGGGCTGGCGTCCCAGCGGCTGCCCGGAGTCGGGTTGAGCGGAATCAGGTTCACGTGGGCCAGCTTGCCGGCCAGCAGCCGCCCGAGCAGATCCGCTCGCCACGGCTGGTCGTTCACGTCCTTGATCATCGCGTATTCGATCGACACGCGACGCCCTGTCCGGGCCGCGTAGGCCCAGGCCGCCGCCAGCACCTCGGACACCCTCCAGCGCTGGTTGACCGGCACGAGTTCGTCGCGAAGCTCATCATCGGGCGCGTGCAGCGACAACGCAAGAGTCACCGACAGGTCTTCGCTGGCCAGCCGGTGAATGGCGGGTACCAGGCCGACCGTGGAGACGGTGATGTGACGCTGCGACAGGCCGAGGCCCTCGGGGGCCGGGGCGACCAGCCGACGGACCGCGGCGATCACCCGGTTGTAGTTGGCCAGCGGCTCCCCCATGCCCATGAAGACCACGTGCGAGAGTCGCGGCGGCGACCCGGCGACCGCGCCGGAGGCGGCCACCCCGGCCAGGTACACCGCCTGGTCGACGATCTCGGCGGTGGAGAGGTTGCGGGTCAGCCCGGCCTGGCCCGTGGCGCAGAACGGGCAGGCCATGCCGCACCCGGCCTGGCTGGAGATGCAGACCGTGACCCGGTCCGGGTAGCCCATCAGCACGCTCTCCACCAGCGAGCCGTCGTGCAGCCGCCAGAGCGCCTTCCGGGTCGCCCCGTCGTCGCAGGCCATCTCCCGCACCGGGTTGAGCAGCCGGGGCAGCAGCCGGTCGGTCAAACGGTCGCGGGACGCCGCCGGCAGGTCGGTCATCAGAGCCGGGTCACGCACCAGCCGGCCGAAGTAGTGGGTGGAGATCTGGCGGGCCCGGAAAGCCGGTTCACCCAGCTCCGTCACCAGTTCTCTGCGGCCGTCGAGGTCGAGGTCGGCGAGGTGTTGCGGTGGCATCGCCGCCCGGCGCGCGCCGGGCGCGTCCGGGTCGACCGGAATCAGGGGCAGACTCGTCATGGCCCGTCCAGTCTGGCACGCCCGCCAGGGAACGCACCCGTCCGGAGGGAACGCACCCGCTCCGACCCCCTGCGCGACCCGGGCACGCCGGCATGGTCCATGCCTCAGTTCACCGCCGGCACGAAGACCACGAGCAGCAGGTACGCGGTCGGCACGGCGAACAGGACCGAGTCGAGCCGGTCCATCAGGCCGCCGTGCCCGGGCAGCAGGTTGCTCATGTCCTTCACGCCCAGATCCCGCTTGATCATGGACTCGGCGAGGTCACCGACGACCGCCGCGACCGAGATCGCCATCCCGAACACCGCCCCCCACCAGGGGGCCACGTCGAACAGCAGCCAGAGCAGCACGGCGCTGCCCAGCGCCGCAGCACCCAGCGAGCCGGCCAGCCCCTCCCAGGACTTCTTCGGGCTGATCGTCGGCGCCATCGGGTGCTTGCCGAAGTTGGCGCCGGCCGCGTACCCGCCGGTGTCGGAGAGCACCACCGCGACCAGGGTCACCAGCACCCGCAGCGGACCGTCCCCGGGCGAGGACGCGAGCAGCGCGGCGAAGCCGCCGAGGAAGGGCACGTACACCGCGATCAGGGTGGCCGCGGTCATGTCCCGCCGGAGACCGGCGACGCCGTCCCCGAGCCGCCAGACCAGGGTGCCCGCGACGGTGACCAGCAGGCCGAGCAGGAGCGCGTCCAGGCCGGCGAACCAGGCCAGGGTGACGGTGAGCACGCCACCGGAGACCAGCGGCACCAGCGGCACCCGGGCGCCACCACGGCGGACCGCCCGGGACATCTCCCAGATGCCCACCCCGTAGGCCGCGGCGATCAGCAGCAGGAACGCCGGGGTGTAGAGGAACAGCGGCAGCAGGACGGCCGCGCCGAGGCAGACCCCGACGGTGATGGCGGCCGGCAGGTTCCGGCCGGCACGGTTCGCCGGCTGCGGTGTCGCCGGACGGCCGGCACCGGCCCGCCGTCGTCCCCGGTGACGTCGGGCCTGCGCCGGGTCCGCATCGGGTTCCGGCGCCTCCTCGGCCGGCACCGGAGCGAACTGGGTGGTCGGCGCGTCGTCGTGGTCCCGGCCGTCGCCGAGGCGTACCGGTGCGAGCTGTGCGGTCGGCGCGTCCTCGTGCTCCAGGTCGCGGCGTCCGTTCACCTCGGCACGCCGAGGGTCACCGTCGGAGGTGTCACGCGGGTCACGGTCGTCGTACGGCTCGGGTCGGGTGGCGAAGCCGGTTCCGGCCGGGCCGTCGCGGTCCTCGGCGGGCCGGGCGTACGGGTTGTCGGCCGGCAGGCGTGGACGGGTACGCGGCTCGGCGGAGAGCTCAGCGCCGGGGCGCGGTCCATGTGACCACGGGCCGGGTTCGAGGTCCGGGTCGGGCCAGGGCAACGAGGTCGGCCGATCCGGGCGGTCCCAGCCGCGGGCCTCGGCGCCACCGTAGGGGTCGAGGTGGGACATCACGCACCGGACGACAGCGGTACGAGATCAACCACTTGACGCACAGCCACTACCATCCCCTACCCGCGCGAGGCGCTCCGTCTGATTTCGCCGGCCGGTAAGCCGGTTGATCTCCACCGTTCACCCCCGGGTCGCCGGGAATCGTGCCGAGCCTACTGCACCCGGAGGCTCCACAGGACGCACCAGTACCCACCACCCACCTCGTCGATCATGAGCTTGTTCTACCGGCCGGACGGCCGGATGACGACAACGTCGCGATCGACGAGGTGGGTGCGTACGAGCCGGGGGCGGCTGCGGATCAGACCTCCAGCAGCTCGGCTTCCTTGTGCTTGACCAACTCGTCGACATGCGCCACGTAGCGCTGGGTCACGTCGTCAAGTTCCTTCTCCGCGCGGCGGCCATCGTCCTCGCCGACCTCGCCGTCCTTGACGAGCCGGTCAAGCTCTTCCTTGCCCTTGCGACGGATGTTGCGGATGGCGATCTTCGCCTCCTCGCCCTTGTTCCGGGCGACCTTGATCATGTCGCGGCGACGCTCCTCGGTCATCTGCGGGAGCAGGATGCGCAGCTGGTTGCCCTCGTTGTTCGGGTTCACCCCGAGGTCCGAGTCGCGGATCGCCTTCTCCATGGCGTTGATCTGCGAGTTGTCGTACGGCTTGATGATCGCCATACGCGGCTCGGGGATGCCCACGGACGCCATCTGGGTCAGCGGCGTCGGGCTGCCGTAGTAGTCGATGATGATCTTGGAGAACATGGCCGGAGTGGCACGACCGGTGCGGATGGCACCGAACTCCTCCTTGGCGTGCTCGACCGCACGCTCCATCTTCTCCTCGGCCTCGAGGAGGGTGTCGTCGATCACCGGTCTCCTCGCCTCCTTCTTGTGCTCGTCGTGGGCTTGTCGGGTCACCGGGACCGCCGAGGTCACCGTCGACGGTCAGCTCAGGTGGTGATCAGCGTGCCGATCTTGTCGCCGCCCACCGCGCGGACGATGGTGTCGTCGCCCTGCGCGCCGAAGACCAGCATCGGTAGTCCGTTCTCCATGCAGAGGCTGAAGGCGGCCGCGTCGGCGACCCGCAGGTTGCGGCGTAGCACCTCGGAGAAGGTGATCGAGTCGAACTTACTGGCGGTCGGATCGATCCGGGGGTCGGCACTGTAGACGCCGTCCACACCGTTCTTGCTCATCAGCACCACGTCCGCGTGGATCTCCAGCGCGCGCTGGGCGGCCGTCGTGTCGGTGGAGAAGTACGGCATGCCCGCGCCGGCGCCGAAGATGACCACCCGGCCCTTCTCCAGGTGCCGGATCGCCCGCAGCGGGATGTACGGCTCGGCTACCTGCGCCATCGTGATCGCGCTCTGCACGCGGGTCTCGATGCCCTCCTTCTCCAGGAAGTCCTGCAGGGCGAGGCAGTTCATCACGGTGCCGAGCATGCCCATGTAGTCGGCCCGGGCCCGGTCCATGCCCCGCTTCTGCAACTCCGCGCCGCGGAAGAAGTTGCCGCCGCCGACCACCACCGAGACCTGCACACCGCGGCGGACCACGGTGGCGATCTGCCGGGCGATGGCCTGGACCACGTCCGGGTCCACACCGATCTCGCCGCCGCCGAACACCTCGCCGGAGAGCTTCAGCACCACCCGGCGGGACCGACCGGGCGGCGGTGCCGTCGGGTCGTCCACCGCCAGCGTCGGGTCACTCACAACCTGCGTCATACGCCCGTCCTTCCCCCACTGCCGCGCCCGGGTGCGCACATCTGCCGTTGCCGACCTTATGGGACGAGGAGACCGCGGTGTGTGTCGCGTACACCGGCGGCCTCCTCGACGTGTCGTTGCCCAGCACGGGCGCGTACGCCCGGCCGGAGGTCAGGACTGGCCGACCTCGAACCGCACGAAGCGGGTGATCTCGATACCGGCCTCGGCCAGCACCTGCTTCACCGACTTCTTGTTGTCGGTGACCGACGACTGCTCCAGCAGCACGAAGTCCTTGAAGAAGGAGTTGACCCGGCCCTCGACGATCTTCGGCAGAGCGGCCTCGGGCTTGTTCTCCTCGCGGGCGGTCTGCTCGGCGATGCGCCGCTCGGACTCGACGATCTCGGCCGGCACCTCGTCCCGGGTGAGGTACTTCGGACGCATCGCGGCGATCTGCATGGCCACGCCACGGGCGTCGGCGTCGCCGGCCTCGTCGGCCTTGCCGGCGTACTGCACCAGCACGCCGACGGCCGGGGGCAGGTCCTGGGCCTTGCGGTGCAGGTAGACCGCGACCGTGCCGTCCAGCTTGGCGAAGCGGTTCAGCACCAGCTTCTCGCCGATCTTGGCGGACTGCTCCTGGACCAGGTCGGCGACCGGACGGCCGTCGATCTCGCTGGCCAGCAGTTCCTCGGCGGTGCTCGCGCCCGAGCGCTCACCGTGCTCGACCAACTGCTGGGCGAGCGCGATGAAGGCGTCGTTCTTGGCGACGAAGTCGGTCTCGCAGTTCAGCTCCAGCAGGGCCTGACCGGAGTGGGCGACGAGGCCGTTCGCGGCCGTCCGGCCGGCCCGCTTGCCGACGTCCTTGGCGCCCTTGACGCGCAGGATCTCGACGGCCTTGTCGAAGTCGCCCTCGGCCTCGGTCAGGGCCTTCTTGCTGTCCATCATGCCGGCGCCGGTCAGGTCGCGGAGCTTCTTGACGTCCGCCGCGGTGATCTGGGACATGGCTCTCTCTTCGGTGTTGGGACTGCGGGTGAAATGGACTGAGGTGACGATTACCCGGTTCCGAGAGGTTCGTGCCCGGCCTGCCCGCCGCCGGCCACCACCGTCAGGGACGGACGGTGGCCGGACGGCGGTGCGGGTCACTGACCGGCGACGGCGGCCGGCTGCTCGGCGGGCTGCTGCTCGGCGGCCGGCTGCTCGGCGGGCTGCTGCGGCTCGTCGGCCTTCTTCGGCTCCTCAAGCAGCTCGCGCTCCCACTCGGCCAACGGCTCGTCGGTGGCCACGCCGGCCTCCGGCTTCTCGTCGCCACCCCGGCGACGGCCGGAGCGGGCGATCAGACCGTCGGCGACGGCGGCGGCGACGACCTTGGTCAGCAGCTCGGCCGAGCGGATCGCGTCGTCGTTGCCCGGGATCGGGAAGTCGACCTCGTCCGGGTCGCAGTTGGTGTCGAGCACGGCGATCACCGGGATGCCCAGCTTGCGGGCCTCGTCGACGGCGATGTGCTCCTTCTTGGTGTCGACCACCCAGACCGCAGCCGGGAGCTTCTGCATGTCCCGCAGACCACCCAGGGTGCGGGTCAGCTTGATCTTCTCCCGGGAGAGCTGCAGGGTCTCCTTCTTGGTGTAACCGGCGGCGGTGCCGCTGAGGTCACCGAGTGCCTCCAGCTCCTTCATCCGCTGCAGCCGCTTGTACACCGTCTGGAAGTTGGTCAGCATGCCACCGAGCCAGCGGTGGTTGACGTACGGCTGACCGACCCGCGTGGCCTGCTCGGAGATAGCCTCCTGGGCCTGCTTCTTGGTGCCGACGAAGAGGATGCTGCCGCCCTCGGCCACCGTGTTGCGCACGAATTCGTACGCCTTCTCGATGTAGTCGAGGGTCTGACGCAGGTCGATGATGTAGATGCCGTTACGCTCGGTGAAGATGAAGCGCTTCATCTTCGGGTTCCAGCGCCGGGTCTGGTGCCCGAAGTGAACACCACTCTCCAGCAACTGACGCATGGTCACGACGGCCATGGTTCGCACTCCTTGCGCTCCCTGGTTGTGCCGCCCGACCGGCGGTCGGGCGTCCTGGTGCCCGGTCGCCGGCCATGGCGGGCCCGACAGGATCGGGACCAGGGAGGCCGTCGCCCCACGACGATTCGTGGAGAGGGCACGCGAGGTCGACCGCGCGAGGCGGTCGCCAGTCGACCAGTGTACGCGCCCTCCCCACCCCGCCACGCCCGGGTGTAAGGAAGGGACCCTTTCTATACCGCAGGCGTTAGTAAGGGTCCCTTCCTTACATCCGGGAACGCCGGCGTCCGCCCGCCGAGCGCGGCGCGGATGCCGGCGGCGGGTCAGCCGGCGGCCAGCGCGGCGACGAGGAAGAGCGCCAGGCCCACGGTCAGGTACGCGGTGGGCGGACGCAGCCAGCCTCGCGCCCCGTCGGTCAACGAGAAGCCGGTGGTCCGCAGCCCGTACAGGCCGGCCGCGAAGATCGGCAGGCCGATCATCAGGAACGTGCCGGTCAGCACATCGGCGGCGGAGACCGGACCGGCGGTGACGCCGTGCAGCAGCACCAGCAGGGCGGGCACCTCGAAGATCGCGACCAGCACGGCGAACAGCACCGCGAGCACCGGACGGCGCGAACGGTAGACACCGTCGGCGGCGGGCAGTCCCGGCTGCGCGGCCAACGCCTGGTAACCGGCGGTGGCGGCGTCGGCCTGGTACCCGGATCCCACTCCACCGGCCTGGAAGCCGGTACCTGTGGCGGCCGCCTGATACCCGGCGCCCGCGCCGACCGCCGACTGCTCGGTGTCGCCACCGGCCGGATGCGGGTGGTCGGCGTTCGGCAGGTCCGTCCGGGGCGCCACCGGGGGCATCGGCCCGGTCGGCATCTCCAACGGGTTCGCCGCCTCCGCCGGCCGTTTCGCCTCGACGATCGGGTACCCGCCCAGCGGGGCCGGCCGGGTCGGGTCGACCAGCGGCGATGCTCCGCCGGAGGTCGGCGCCGTCTCCCGGGCGGCACGGCGGCCGGGGCGGTCGGGGCGGTCGGGGCGGTCGGGGCGGTCGGCCGGCAGTTCGCCGGAACTCTCCGGGTCGGTCGCATCCGGCCGCCGCAGACGCGAGGCCCGGTAGCGCTCGGTCTCGACCGGCGTGTCGCCGAGCGGATCAGGGGTGCCGAAGCGTCGCGGCGAGCCGTACCGATCGTCGTCGTCCGCCCGTGGCTCGGGAGCGGTCAGGGGGTCGTCGTCGCGGTACCGCGGCTCCGAGGTACCGCGCCAGTCCGGGTCGCCGTAGCCGCGGTCGCGTTCACCCGGGTACCAGCGCGACTCCTGGTCATCGGCAAAGCTGCGTCGTCCGTCCACGTCGGCACCGTATGCGACCAGACGGGGCGTACGCCATTCCGTCCCGCCGCTGGCCAGAGACCGCGTGCCATTTCGACCAGATACGCAGAGTAACGGCTGGATTCGTGGATTAACGTACGCCTAGCACACGGAAGGCATGATCGTCTGCTCGTCCACAACCCCTCCGGTTGTCCACAGGTCCCGTCGGCAGGGTCGCCCCGGCACCGCGTACGGGCGCAGGGTGCCGTCATGACCAAGCGGAACCAGGCGGTCGGCGGGTACGGGGAACGCTGCGCCGTCCGACACCTGATCGAGGCGGGCCTGCGGCCGGTGGAGCGGAACTGGCGCTGCCCCTCCGGAGAGATCGACATCATCGCCTGGGACGGGCCGGTGCTCGCCTTCTGCGAGGTGAAGACCCGCCGCACCACACGCTTCGGCAATCCCGCCGAGGCCGTGGTGCCGCGCAAGGCACGCCGCCTGCGCCGGCTCGCCGCCGCCTGGCTCGCGAGCACCGGCACCACCGCCGACGAGATCCGCTTCGATGTCCTCTCGGTCCTGCTGCCCGCGACCGGCCGGGCCCACGTCGAACACCTCAAGGGCGCCTTCTGATGCCCCGCCTGGCCGGACGCGGCACGACGCCGCCACCGACCGGCGGTGGGCAACGCACGCCGACCGGCGGAGTCGTGCTGCCGCGCGAGTGCCCGGTGGGTCTGCGATGAGCTACGCCCGAGTGCTCTGCGTCGGCCTGGTCGGGGTGGACGGGCACCTGGTGGAGGTGGAGGCCGATCTCGCAGCGGGGCTGCCCGGGGTGGTGATCTCCGGGTTGCCCGACACGGCGCTGCACGAGGCCCGCGACCGGGTCCGCGCCGCAGTGGTGAACTCCGGTCAGCGCTGGCCCAACCGCCGGATCACCCTCAACCTGCTGCCGGCCACCCTGCCCAAGTTCGGCTCGGCGTTCGACCTGGCAATCGCGGTGGCCCTGCTCGGCGGTTCGGGCGAACTGCCGCTGCTGCCGCTGGAAGGCGTGGCGATCCTGGGCGAGTTGGGTCTCGACGGCGCGGTACGCCCGGTCCGGGGCGTCCTGCCGATGGTGGCCGCGGCGGCCCGGGCCGGCATCGACCGGGTGATCGTGCCCGCGGACAACGCGGCCGAGGCCGCCGTGGTGCCCGGCCTGCGGGTGCGGGGCGTGGACAGCCTGCACCGGCTGGTCTGCTTCGTCCGCGACGGCCGACCGCTGATCGAGCCGGCGGTCGACGAGATGCCGGAGGCCACCACCGGCCCGGATCTCGCCGACGTCGCCGGGCAGGGTCTCGGCCGGCGGGCCCTGGAGGTCGCCGCCGCAGGCGGACACCATCTGGCGTTGATCGGGCCACCCGGCGCGGGCAAGACCATGCTCGCCGAACGCCTGCCGTCGATCCTGCCGACGTTGGACGACGACGCCGCGCTGGAGGTGACCGCGCTGCACTCCGTCGCGGGCCTGCTGCCGGCCGGCGGTCGACTGATCCGCCGGCCGCCGTTCCAGGCCCCGCACCACACCGCCACGGTGCCGTCCATCGTCGGCGGCGGCGCGGGACTGGCCCGACCGGGCGCGATCTCCCTCGCGCACCGGGGCGTGCTCTTCCTCGACGAGGCACCCGAGTTCAGCAAGCCGGCGCTGGAGGCGCTGCGCCAGCCGTTGGAGCACGGGCGGGTACTGCTGACCCGCAGCCGGGGCAACGCCGAGTACCCGGCCAGGGCGCAACTGGTGCTGGCCGCCAATCCGTGCCCGTGTGCCAACCCGGCGGGCGACGACCGGTGCGAGTGCGCGCCGACGGCCCGCCGCCGCTACCTCGGCCGGCTCTCCGGCCCGCTGCTCGACCGGATCGACCTCCAGGTCCGCCTGCAACCGATGCGGGCGGCCGAATTGATGGAACCCGCCGCACACGAGTCCTCGGCGGTCGTCGCCGCGCGGGTCGCTGCCGCACGGCAGGCCGCGGCCGGGCGATGGGCGGCGCTGGGTAGGCGACTCAACTCCGAGATACCCGGGCCGTACCTGCGCCGGCCACCGTGGCGGCTGCCCAACCCGGTCACCGCCGACCTGCGGGCCCGGTTGGACTCCGGGTCACTGTCCGCCCGCGGCTTCGACCGGGTCATCCGGCTCGCCTGGACGATCGCCGACCTGGACGGGCGGGTCCGGCCGGACCACAAGGACATCGCCGAGGCCATCACACTCAGGACGGGAGAGGGTACGTGAGCACGCACGAGGAATCGCGGTTGGCACGGGTGGCGCTGACCTGGCTGGCCGAGCCGGGCACCCGTTCGGTGTACGGGCTGGTGAACGAAATCGGACCGGTCGCCACACTGGAGTTGCTGCTCGACGGTGGGGCGCCGCAGGAGAAGCTGCGCGACAGCGTGGCCGCACGGACCCGGGCCGGTGACGCCCGGGCGGTCGCCACCGAGTCGCTGCGCCGCGCCGACCGGCTCGGTGCCCGCCTCGTCACGCCCGACGACGACGAGTGGCCGATGACGGTCGAGCAACTGCGCCACCTCCGGCTGGACCTGCCCGGCAAGCCGCGTCGGGTCGACATCGAGACGGATCCGCCGCTCTGCTTCTGGGTACGCGGCGCGTGGCGGCTGGACGAGGCGCTGGAGCGCTCGGTGGCCGTGGTGGGGGCGCGGGCGGCCACGCCGTACGGTCTGCACGTCGCCACCGACCTGGCCTACGGGCTGGCCGACCGGGAATGGACGGTCGTCTCCGGCGGCGCGTTCGGCATTGACGCCGCCGCGCACCGTGGCGCCCTGACCGCCGGCGGGTTGACCGTCGCGGTGCTCGCGTGCGGGGTGGACCGGCCGTACCCGCTGGGCAACACAGCGCTGTTCGACCGGATCGCCGAGACCGGCCTGCTGGTGAGCGAGTGGCCGCCGGCCGCCGAGCCGTTGCGGCCGCGCTTCCTCATCCGCAACCGGGTGATCGCGGCGGCCACCAGGGGCACCGTGCTGGTGGAGGCGGCGGCGCGCAGCGGCGCTACCCAGACCACCCGGCGCGCGCTCGCCCTGAACAAGCGCGCGATGGTGGTGCCCGGCCCGGTCACCTCCGCGATGTCGGTCGGCGCGCACGAGATCCTGCGGGAAGAACCGGCGGCGCGGCTGGTGACCGGGTTGGCCCAGGTGTTGGAGGAGGTGGGCCCGATCGGCGAGTTGGCACCGGTGCCGCGCGGCCCGGAGCGGCCGGCCGACCTGCTCGACGACGACGCGAGGGCAGTCCTGGAGTCGCTGCCCCGGCGCGGCGCCCTCGGGGTGGATGACATCGCGGCCAGAGCCGGCCTGGCCGTCCGCACGGTGCTGCGTACCCTGCCGCTGTTGGAGGAACTGTCCTTCGTGGTGCGACGCGAGGACGGCTACGCCCTGGTCGCGAGCGCCGCCGGCCGGTCGTAGGCTGGCAGCCGTGCGGGGTACGGGCGGCGGCGTGCGGGGTACGGGCGGCGGGCAGGGCCGCGACGCCCGTGGCACCCGGGCCGTGCACGCGGCGCTGCCGGAGCCGCTGCGCGACGCGGTGGACGACTTCGCGCGCCACCTCGCCTCGGTCCGCAACCGGTCGGCGCACACGGTGCGGGCCTACGTCGCGGATCTGGTGTCCCTGCTGGAGCATGCCCGACGGATGGGCTGCACCCAGGTCGCCGAGTTGACCCTCGACACGGTACGCAGCTGGCTGGCCCGACAACGCGCCATGGGCGCGGCCCGGGCCTCCATGGCCCGGCGTGCGGCGGCGGCGCGGACCTTCAGCGCCTGGGCGCACCGGGAACGGCTGCTGCCCACCGACGTGGCCGCCACCCTGGCCAGTCCCCGTCCGCAGCGGACCCTGCCCACGGTGCTCCACGCCGATCAGGCCGCCCAGCTCATGGAGGCGCCGACCCGCGCCACGGCCCCGCACACCGAGTCGGCCGTCGACGGCACCGGTGCCAGCGGATCGGACCGGCGGGCTCCCGCCCCCGCCGACGGCCCCGAAGACCCGGACCGGGCCGCCGGGGCGGTGCGACTGCGGGACCGGGTGCTGCTCGAACTGCTCTACGCCACGGGAGTACGGATCAGCGAGGCGTGCGGGCTCGACGTCGCCGACATCGACCACGCCCGACGCGTGCTCCGGGTCCATGGCAAGGGCGGTCGGGAACGGACCGTGCCGTACGGGCTGCCGGCCCAACACGCTCTCGACGACTGGCTCGGGTGGGGGCGTACGGTGTTGGCCGTCCCGGACTCGCGCGACGCGCTCCTGCTCGGGGCCCGGGGCGGTCGCCTGAACCCGACGACCGCCCGCCGGATCGTCGCCGGGTACGCCGAGGCGACCGACCTGCCCCGGACGAGTCCGCACGCGCTGCGCCACTCGGCCGCCACCCATCTACTCGAAGGTGGCGCGGACCTGCGGGCGGTGCAGGAGTTGCTGGGGCACTCGTCGCTGGCCAGCACCCAGGTCTACACCCACGTCTCGGTGGAGCGGCTGCGCGCCGCGTACCGGCAGGCACACCCCCGCGCCTGACCGGAGCGGTCCGGGCGACGCCGGTCAGCGGTTACGATCATCGGGTGAGCGTCCCGCCACCACCCGAGCCGATCGCGGGTGCCCGTCTGCTCTTCTCCCTCGATCCGGCGACCAGTCACCTCAACCACGGCTCGTTCGGGGCGGTGCCGATCGTGGCGCAACGGGCCCAGCAGCGGTTGCGCGACGAGATGGAGTCGGACCCGCTGCGCTTCTTCGTGCAGGGCCTGGCCGACCGGATCGCTCACACCCGCCGGCACCTGGCCGAATTTCTCGGCGCGGACCCCGACGGCACGGCGCTGGCCCCGAACGCCACCACCGGCGTGGCGGTGGTGCTCCAGACGCTCGGGCTGCGGGCCGGGGACGAGGTGGTCACCACCGACCACGGCTACGGCGCGGTCACCCTGTCGGTGCAGCGGGAATGCGGCCGGACCGGGGTGACGCACCGGGTGCTGCGGGTGCCGTTGGCCGCCACCGACGAGGAGATCCTGCAGATCGTCCGGTCCGGGCTGCGGCCGGGGCGTACCCGGCTGCTCGTGGTGGACCAGGTCACCTCGGCCACGGCCCGACTGTTCCCGGTCGCCGCGATCGTCGGGATCGCCCGGGAGCAGGGCGTACCGGTGCTGGTCGACGCCGCGCACGCTCCGGGCATGCTGTCCGCGTCGGTGCGGAGCATCGGCGCCGACTTCTGGGTCGGCAACCTGCACAAGTGGGGGTACGCGCCACGCGGCACCGCAGTGCTCGTGGTGTCACCGGCGTGGCGGGACCGGATCGAGCCGCTGGTGGTCTCCTGGGAGCAGGAGTCGGGCTTCCCCGGCCGGTTGGAGTGGCAGGGGACGGCGGACTACACCGCATGGCTCAGCGCACCGGCCGGGCTCTACACGCTGCGCAGCCTGGGGGTGGACCGGGTACGCGCGCACAACGCCGCACTGGCCGCGTACGGGCAGCGGGTGGTGGGGGATGCGCTCGCGGTGCCGCCCGTCGAACTGCTCGACCCCGGCGGACCCACCGTCGCCATGCGGATCGTCCCGTTGCCGGCGGGGCTCGCCACGACCATCGACGCGGCGCGGGCGTTGCAGGCCCGGATCGCCGAGCGGCTCGCCGTCCAGGTGGCTGTCATGACCTTCGACGGGCATGGGTTACTGCGGCTCTGCGGGCAGGTGTACAACTCACCGGACGAGTACGAGCGGCTCGCTGTCCGGCTGCCCACCCTGCTCGCCCAACGCTGACCGCACCCCGCCGCACAACGCTGTCCGCACCTCGCCGGCCGAGACTGACCGCGGCACGAGGTCCCGCGGCGGCCGGGTCCGCGTCGAGCGGCAGCAGGCGTGATCGACCGAGACCGAGCAGGGTCAGCGGGTCAAGGTAGTCGTCTCCCCGGCGCAGCCCCCAGTGCAGGCACGCCGCCTCCGGGCAGCCGCCATGTCCCGGCAGCAGGGTGCCCAGGGCGGTGCCCGCCGACACCGACGTGCCGACCGTGACGTCCGGCCGGACCGGTTCGTAGGTCGTCCGCAGGCCGTCCGGGTGACCCACGGAGAGCACCGGACGGCCGGCGACCATGCCGGCGAACAGGACCGTGCCGGTGCCGGCGGCGCGGATGGTCGCACCGGTCGATGCGAGCAGGTCGACTCCGCGATGACCGGGCAGCCACGGTCGGGGCGGCGGATCGAACCGGCGCACCGGCTGCGGCCGCCCGTCGACCGGCCACCTGAACCGCCCGCCATCCCCCGGCTGTTCCCCGGACACCGGTGCGGCCCAGGCCGATGGGGCCGAGAGCGGTGCGGCAGAAGGCAGCGCAGGCGGGAACTCGGTCTGCACCACAGAGGCTCGCGGTCCGGCCGCGAGCGCCGTCGGTGCCAGGGCCGGCACCAGCGCGACGAACCCGGCGAGCAGGACGCGCCCGGCCCGAGCCGCCCACCCACCGCCCGCCCGGGCGGCGAGAGTTGGCACAACCTCGCCATCCCGCGCCGGGGAACGCCCTCCCGGAACAAGCACAACCGAGGCATGCCCCGGCAAGGCGGGCCACACCGAGGCACGCTCTGCCACGGCAGGCGACGCCGAGGCACACCGCACCCGGGCACGCCGTGCCCAGGCGGGAAGGACGGGTCTGACCAGCGAGAACCGGGTGGGCATACCGGCGATCCTGACCGCACGGCCAGGCCCCCGCCGCCCCGGCGGGCTCGCCTGTGGACGGCGAGGCGTCCTGTGGACAACCCACGCCGGAGAAGGTGATCTGCTATGACACAGCGCCTTGGATCGACGGGGTGACGCGCGATCGGCATGCCTGCGGGCGGTCAGTCTCTGTGCCGGTCAGGGGGCGACCTGATTCCGGTGCTGGCGGCCCAGCCGCGTGGCGGCGTGACCGCCCGGCTGGTCACCGGACACGATGGACGGATCGCGGTGGTGGGGGCCACCGGCGATGCCCGTCCGGGCGGGGACGCGCGGATCAGCCGCCGAAGCCGGAGTCGGCGGGGAGGGAGATGTCCGGCTTCTCCAGCTCCTCGACGTTGACGTCCTTGAACGTCATCACTCGAACATTCTTCACGAACCGGGCCGGACGGTACATGTCCCAGACCCACGCGTCGTGCATCTCGACCTCGAAGTAGACCTCGCCGTCGGAGTTACGCACGTGCAGGTCGACCTGGTTCGCCAGGTAGAACCGGCGCTCGGTCTCCACCACGTAGGAGAACTGACGGACGATGTCGCGGTACTCCCGGTAGAGCTGGAGCTCCATCTCGGTCTCGTACTTCTCGAGATCTTCCGCGCTCATCGCACTCCGCCTTCCATGACCACATCTTCCCCCACCGACGCCGGAGGCCGAGACTGCTCGCCCGACGCCACGCCGACGGTACCCCCTACGGCGGCTGAGCGCTCCATCGGCTCGTCCGGGCTTGCACCAAGCGGCCGCCGGGAGCGTGGCGGCCGACCGTCCCGTCCCGAGACGGCAGCCACATTGACGTACGAGAACCGGTGCTGCGGGCACGGCCCATGGTCACGCAGCGCCGCGCTGTGCTCCGCAGTGACGTACCCCTTGTGCTCGGCGAAGCCGTAACCGGGATGCGCCGCGTCCAGATCCACCATGATCCGGTCCCGGGTGACCTTGGCCAGCACGCTCGCCGCCGCCACACAGGCGGCCACCCGGTCGCCCTTCCACACCGCCAACCCGGGAACGCCCAGACCGTCCACGCCGAACCCGTCGGTCAGCACGTACTCCGGGCGGACCGTCAGCGAGGCGAGCGCCCGACGCATGGCGGCCAGGTTGCACACGTGCAGCCCCCGAGCGTCGACCTCCTCGGCCGGGACGACCACCACCGCGTACGCCAGGGCGCGCGCGACGACCTCGTCGTACACCCGCTCCCGACTGGCCGCGGTGAGCAGCTTCGAGTCGGCCAGCCCCTCGATCTCGCCGCGTCGCCCCTCGGGCAGGATCGCGGCGGCGGCCACCAGCGGCCCGGCGCAGGCGCCCCGGCCGGCCTCGTCGGCACCGGCCACGTGCCGGAATCCCCGCCGTTGCAGGGCGCGTTCCAACGCGTAGAGACCGGCTTCGCGGCGTACGACGGTGCGGGGCGGGGTCAGCATGCCGCACCCGAGATCAGGGCCGGACCGTCGGCGAGCGCCCGGGCCAGCACCTGCGGCAGGTCCTGCGGGTAGTACCGCTCGTCGGTGCCGGTCAACTCCGCCGCCGACCACCACCGGTGGCCGTCCACGCTGTCCCGCTCGATCTCGTTGAAGCCTGCGGTGTCGACCTCGTGCGCCGCCACCCGCACAAGGAAGAACTGCTGCTCCTGCCGGTACCACACCCCGTCGAAGGGGAACTCGATCAGGTCGGCGTGCACCGGCTCGCCGATCTCGGCCACGGTCAGCCGCAATCCGGTCTCCTCGGCCAGCTCACGGGCGGCGCCCTCGGCGTACGTCTCGCCGGGGTCGAGGCCGCCTCCGACGGTGAACCACCAGCGCCCATGCTCCGGCCGGGCCGGGTCGACGCCACGGAAGAGCAGCAACCTGCCCGCCGCGTCGACCAGGAGCACGCGGGCCGCGCGCCTCGGGGTGTAGACCGTCACCGCACCAGACTGCCAGACCCGGGCGACAACTCCCATGCCGCCCGTTGGGCCAGGCCGGGATCAGGGTTGCGGTATCGACTCGAACTGCTCGGGCACGGTCAGCAGGGTGGCCCGGCCGACCGGCCAGAAGATCGTGAAGGCCCGGCCCACCACCTCCTGCTCGGGGATGGTGGCCGTGTCGACGTTCTGCCCGGACTGCTGGTAGTGCTCCAGCGAGTCGCCGGAGGCCGAACGGTGGTCGCCCATCACCCAGAGCCGGCCCGGTGGCACCTGCACGTCGAACTCCTGGTCCGCCGGCTTGTCGCGCCGCCCGTCGAAGGAGAAGATGTACGGCTCGTCCAGCGGCGTACCATTGATCACCAGCCGGTCCTGGTCGTCGCAGCAGACCAACCGGTCGCCGCCGACGCCGATCACGCGCTTGATGAAGTCCTCGCCCGCAGGGTTGCCGCTCCACTCGACCGGCGCCTTGAAGACGATCACCTCACCCCGGTGCGGTGACCGGAAGTTGTACACCAGCTTGTTGACCAGCACCCGATCGTCGATCTTGAGAGTGTTCTCCATCGACGGCGAGGGGATGAAGAAGGTCTGCAGTACGAAGGCACGCACCAGTACCGCGACCACGATCGCCACCCCCAGGAGGATGGGCAATTCCTTCCAGAACGAATGGCGCGACTTGTCGGTCTGCTCGTCAATCACGGAAGAAGCCTACGTTGCCGGGTCGAGGACCATCGTCCGGAACGCGCGAGAACGGTCAGCGTGGCCGCGATCGGAAGGATCAGGACGACGCCCCCGTCGGGTGTGGGGCGGACCGGCGGCGCGGCGCCACCGGCACCGGCGGGCGGGGCGACACCGGCGAACGTCTCCGGCACCGGCAGTGAGTGCCAGCGGCTCGACGGCCAGACCACCGCGAACGCCCGCCCCACCACGTTGTCGATCGGCACCGAGCCCTGGCAACGGGCGTCCTGCGAGACCAGACGGTGGTCACCCAGCACGAACATCTGCCCGGGCGGTACGACGATCTCCTCGAACCGGCGGGAGCGACACTCCTCCGGGTTCGGCGGCAGGTCCAGCGGGGAGTCCCGCAAGACGTACGCCGACTCGTCCAGCGGGGTGCCGTTGACCAGCACCCGGCCCTGGTCGTCGCAGCAGCTCACCCGGTCGCCGGGCAGCCCGATGACGCGCTTGATGAAGTCCTTCTCGCCGGGCCGGCCGGCTCCGACCAGGTCACCGATGGTGCGGCCGAGCTTGTCGGCGAAGCCGGTGGGCGGCTGCGTGTCGACCTGCGGCACCCACTGGTCGGTGCCGCGGAAGACGACCACCTCGCCGCGTTCCGGGTCGCGCATGGTGTAGACGACCTTGTTGACCAGCACCCGGTCATTGACCAGCAGGGTGTCCTCCATCGACCCGGAGGGGATGAAGAACGCCTGGAGCAGGAAGGTGCGGATCAGCACCGCGAGGCAGAACGCGACGACGAGCAGCAGCGGCAGCTCCTGCCAGAGCGGCATCTGCGGTTTGGTGCGGCGGGTGCGTCGTCGCCACGGATCGACCGCGCCGCTGTCGTCAAGCGCCTGTGCCACGCGCACTCCCCGGTCCGCAGAAACGACTACCGCCCGGAAGTCTCGTCGAGACCTCCCGGGCGGTAGTGGGGTTCATCCGCCTACCAGGCGGCTCACCGCCCCGCTGCGCCCGTACCGACCAGGGTAGTGCGGTCTGGCCGGTACGGCATACGCGCAGCTCGGGCGGCGTGGCGCTGGGCGATGTCAGCTCGGCTGCTTCTCGCGCAGCTCCTTGATCTTGGCCTTCTTGCCCCGCAGCTCCCGCAAGTAGTAGAGCTTGGCCCGGCGCACGTCACCACGGACCACGACCTCGATCCGGTCGATCGCCGGGCTGTTGATCGGGTAGGTCCGCTCGACACCCACACCGAAGCTGAGCTTACGGACGGTGAACGTCTCACGCAGCCCGTCGCCCTGGCGGCGGATGACGACGCCCTGGAAGATCTGGACCCGGGACCGGTTGCCCTCGACCACCCGGGCGTGCACCTTGACGGTGTCACCGGCACGGAAGTCGGGCAGGTCGGTGCGCTTCGACTGGGCGTCAAGGGCGTCCAGGATGTTCATCGTGGTGTCCTCGTGAGGCTCACGGCGCACCGTCACTCGGCGCGCGGATGGGTGATACTGATCTCCGGGTGGCAGCCGGCCGGAACCGACCCCGGTCGGGGATCCTCGCAGCCGTCCACGGCGTGGGCGACTGCGGCAACCCCTCTACTTTGCCACATCCCCCCGGGGCACCTGAAATCCGGCCCGCTCCAGCGCCGTGACGTCCCGCTTGTCGAGGCTGCCCGGGTCGATCGCGGCGAGCATGTCCGGACGACGCCGGCCGGTCCGCGCCAGCGCCTCGTCCCGACGCCAGCGGGCGATCCGGCCATGGTCGCCGGAGCGGAGGACCGCCGGCACCTCCAGATCGCGCCAGGTCGCCGGCTTGGTGTACATCGGCGCCTCCAGCAGCCCGTGCGCGTGCGACTCGTCGTCCAGCGAGCCGGCGTTGCCGAGCACGCCGGGCAGCAGGCGGGTCATCGCCTCCAGGATCACCAGCACCGCGACCTCGCCGCCGAAGAGCACGTAGTCGCCGAGGCTGACCTCGGTGACCGGCATCCGCGTCGCGGCATGGTCGAGCACCCGCTGGTCGATGCCCTCGTACCGGCCGCAGGCGAACAGCAGGCGCGGCTCGGCGGCCAACTCGTGCGCCAGCGCCTGGGTGAACGGCACACCGGCCGGGGACGGCACCAGCAGGCGGGGCGGCGGCGCCTCCGGCGGGGCCAGGGCGTCCAGCGCCGCGCCCCACGGCTCCGGCCGCATCACCATGCCGGGCCCGCCGCCGTACGGGGTGTCGTCGACGGTGCGGTGCACGTCGTGCGTCCAAGTACGCAGATCGTGTACGACCAGCCGCAGCGTGCCGTTGGCCCGGGCCCGGCCGACCAACGACAGGTCCAGCGGGGCGAAGTACTCCGGGAAGATCGACACGATGTCGACGCGCATCAGGGGTGCTCCCGGGTCTACAGGTCGAGCAGGCCGCCGGGCGGGTCCACCACGACACGACCACCGGCGAGATCGACCTCGGGGACGATCTCCTTGACGAACGGGATCAGCGCGGTGCCGCCCTCAGGGCGGCGCAGCACCAGCAGGTCGGAGGCGGGCGCGTGGTCGATCCGGGCCACCTCGCCGAGGCGCTCGCCGTCCGGCGTGACCACGGCCAGGCCCACGAGCTGGTGGTCGAGGAACTCCTCCGGGTCCTCCGGCGGAGCGACATCGGCGCTGTCCACCGCGACCAGGGTGCCACGCAACGCCTCCGCGACGTCGCGGTCCAGCACTCCCTCGAAGGCGACCAGCATCCGCCCCTGGTGCCAGCGGGCCGCCTCCACGGTCAGCTCGCCGGGCACCTCGAACGGCACTCCGGGACCGGCGGGCGCAGCACCTCGACCGTTCGCGGCGTTCGCCCCCGCCATGGTGGTCAACACCATGCCGGGGGCGAACCGCGTCTCGGGCTCGTCCGTCCGCACCTCCACGGTGACCTCACCACGGATGCCGTGCGGCTTGCCGATCCTGCCGACGATGAGCAGCATCAGTACGAATCGACGATGTCGACGCGTACGCCGCGCCCACCGATGGAGCCGATCACCTGGCGCAGCGCCTTGGCGGTCCGGCCGGACCGCCCGATCACGGTGCCCAGGTCCTCGGGGTGCACGCGGACCTCGAGCCGCTTGCCCCGACGGGAGTCGACCATCCGGACGCGTACGTCCTCCGGGTGGTCGACGATGCCCTTGACCAGGTGCTCCAACGCCGGCCGCAGTGCCATGTCAGGCCTGCTCGCCGGAGTCAGCGGCGGCCGGCTCCTCGGCCTTCGGAGCCTTGGCCTCGGTGGCCTTGGCGGCCTTCTTCGCCGGCTTGGCCGGCGTCTCGGCCAGGCCGGCGGCGGCCTTCGCCTCGGCCTCGTACGCCGCCTTGCGGTCGGCCCGCTCGGGGGCGACCTTCAGCGGCGGCGGGGCCGGCAGGCCCTTGTACTTCTGCCAGTCACCGGTCAGCTCCAGCAGCCGCTGCACCGCCTCGCTCGGCTGGGCGCCGACGGACAGCCAGTACTGGACCCGCTCCGACTTGACCTCGATCACCGAAGGGTCTTCCTTCGGCTGGTAGATCCCGACGAACTCGATCGCCCGGCCGTCGCGCTTGGTGCGCGAGTCGGCGACGACGATGCGGTACTGCGGGTTGCGGATCTTGCCCATCCGCAGGAGCCGGATCTTTACGGCCACGGTTGTTTCGCTCCTGTTGCGATATCACCGGCCCGGTATGGGCGGTGTGCATGGGTGAACGCCGACCGGCACAGTGGGGTTGGGCCGGAGACCGCTCGGGTGGACAGGCGACGCGCCCGGGTTAGAGGGCGCCGGACACGCGCCGGATACCAGCCAGCCATTCTGCCAGATCGGTCCCGGAACCCTCACACCGGACCGGCCCACGTCACCGACCATGACCCGAACGTGACCCGGAACACACTCGGGTGGAGAAGTCAGCGGGCCGGCGGGCGGTCCCAGCCGGGCGGCAACTCCGGCGGCGCGGTCCACTCCGCCGGGGGGACGAAGTCGCACCAGGCCCCGTCGAACGGGAACTCGCCCGCCTCAGCCGTCCGGATGGCCCGCTTGCCCTCGGCCCGGACCGCCGCCTCATCCGGCACCCAGTAGTGCTCCGGGAAGGCGAGCCGCTCGGTGAACTCGTCCTCGTCCTTCCACGCCCAGCTCAGGTCGGGGCGCACCACCACGTCGAGGTCCTGGTCCACGATGTCGACGCCGGCCAGGTCGCCGTCGTCCCAGCGGATTCCGGGCTCCTCCAGGTTGACGTACCAGTGGGTGAAACACCCCTGCGCGTCCTGGAACCACCAGACCGAGTGGGCGGCGCCCGTCGGCAGGAACTTCAGCAGCGGCGGTCCCAGCCACCGGCCGGTCGCCAGCCGGTACGTCGAGACGACCCACTCGGCGAACGGGATCCCCCGCATGCCCACGCCGGCCTCGGTCACCTCGCTGGCCACCGCCGTGTCCCGGGCCAGCCACAGCAGCAGGCCCCGGTCGTCGTCGCTGACCACGCGTACCGGGCGCACCCAACCGATCCGGCCCCGCCGGACGTTGCGGTGCACGATCAGGCGGCCCGGTTCGAATCTCACCGTCGTGACCGGTTCCTCAGTACGCGCGGGCCAGGATGGCGACCAGGTCGGGCTCGTCCTCGGTGTCCGGCACCGAGCCGTCGGCGCGGACCAGACAGCGGACGGTCACGCCCTGCCCGTTGGCCTTCGCCTCGCCCTCCACGCCGACCGCCGACCACGGCACCCGGGCCCAGCCGGTGGCCGCCGTCTCCAGCGCCTCGTCCAGAGTCGCCGCCTCGACCGTGCGCGACTGGCGGAAGGCGAGCGCCTGGTCGTGCAGGGCCTGCTGGTCGGCCTCCAGGGCGGCGAGCACCGCGCCGACCACGTCGGCCACCGGCGTGGGCGCCTTCGACCCGTCGGTACGCCGCACCACGACCGCGTTGCCGGCGGCCAGGTCGCGGGGACCGACCTCGACGCGTACCGGGTACCCGCGCAGCTCGGCGTCGACGGCCCGGCGGCCGAAGGGGGTGTCGGTGCGGTCGTCGAGGGTGACCCGGACACCGGCGTCGCGCAGCGCGTCGCGGAGCTTGGCCGCCGCAGCGCCCACGCCGTCGCCGTCCTTGACCACCATCACGTACGCCTGCACCGGCGCCAGCTTCGGCGGCACCCGCAGCCCGTTGTCGTCGCCATGGCACATGATCAGGCCGCCGAGCATCCGGGTGGAGGTGCCCCAGGAGGTGGTCCAGGCGTGTTCCCGGCCGCCCTCGGCGGAGGAGTAGCTGATGTCGAACGCCTTGGCGAAGTTCTGCCCGAGCTCGTGGCTGGTGCCGAGCTGGAGCGCCTTGCCGTCGCCCATCATGCCTTCGCAGGTGTACGTGGCGGTCGCCCCGGCGAAGCGCTCACGGGCCGTCTTGAGCCCGACTACCACCGGGATGCCGAGCACGTTCACCATCAGGTCCTCGTACGCCTCGTGCAGGATCCTGCGGGCGTACGCGCGGGCGTCGGCGCGGGTGGCGTGCGCGGTGTGCCCCTCCTGCCACAGGAACTCGCTGGTACGCAGGAAGACCCGGGGCCGCAACTCCCACCGGACCACGTTGGCCCACTGGTTGAGCAGCAGCGGCAGGTCCCGGTACGAGTCGATCCACTTGGCCATGAACTCGCCGATCACCGTCTCGCTGGTGGGGCGCACCACGACCGGCTCGGCCAACTGCTTGCCGCCACCGTGGGTGACCACCGCCAGCTCCGGCGAGAAGCCCTCGACATGCTCGGCCTCACGCTTGAGGTAGCTCTCCGGGATGAACAGCGGGAAGTACGCGTTCTCCGCCCCGGCCGCCTTGATCCGGTCGTCCATCTCGGCCTGCATCCGCTCCCAGATGGCATAGCCGGCCGGCCGGATCACCATGGTCCCCCGCACCGGCCCATTGTCGGCCAGCTTCGCCTTAGCGATGAGGTCCTGGTACCAGCGGGGAAAGTCCTCCGCCCGGGGAGTCAGCACACGCGCCATGACCACACATCCTATGCGCCCCCACCCACCCCACACCCCCCACCCACCCCACCTCACGGGTTGATCAAGAAGTTTGGGTCGCCGCCGGGCAGGAGCTTGACGCGAACTTCTTGATCAACCGGGAGGTGCGGGGGTCAGCGGATGAGGTTGCCGCGGAGGATGAGGCGGGAGGGGGTGCGGAGGGCGTTCAGGTCTCGGCGGGGGTCTTCCGCGTAGACGGAGAGGTCGGCCAGGCCGCCCTCGACGAGGCCGGGGAAGCCGAGCCAGGCGCGGGCGCCCCAGGAGGCGGCGGCGAGCACGTCCGTCCGGGACATGCCGGCCTGCTCGTGCAGCAGCAGCATCTCCTCCACGGCGAGACCGTGGTCGATGCCGCCGCCCGCATCGGTGCCCACGTAGATCGGCACTCCCGCCTCGTACGCGGCGCGCACCACCTGCGGGAAGCGGTCGCGCAGGGCGATCATGTGGTCGGCGTACCCGGGGAACTTGGGTCGGGCCTGGTCGGCGATCCCGCCGAAGGTCCGGATGTTGATCATCGTGGGGATCAGCGCGGTGCCCTGCCGGGCCATCAGGTCGATCAGGTCCAGGCTGAGCCCGGTGCCGTGCTCCACCGAGTCCACCCCGGCCCGCACCATGATCTCCACGGCGGACTCGCTGAAGGTGTGCACGGCGGCGCGTGCCCCGGCGGCGTGCGCGGCCGCCACCGCGGCCGTCATCGTGTCCGCGTCCCAGGCCGGCGCCAGGTCACCGACGCCCCGGTCGATCCAGTCTCCGACCAGCTTGACCCAGCCGTTGCCCGCGGCGGCCTGCGCCGTCACGGCGGCGGCGACCTCGGCGGCGGCGACCTCCATCCCGATGTCCCGCAGGTACCGCTTGGGCGGCGCGACGTGCCGGCCCGCGCGGGCCAGTCGCGGCAGGTCGGGCTCGTCCTCCAACTCCGGGTACGGGAAGGGCGAGCCCGCGTCCCGGATCGCAAGGACACCGGCGTCCCGGTCGGTCCGGGCCAGCGTCCGGGCCTGGTCGAGCGAGGTGATCGGCGTGGCCCCCCGGGCGATGCCGATGTGACAGTGTGCGTCGACCAACCCGGGCAGCACGAAGCCGCCGTCGACCACCGTCTCGGCACCGGGCACCGGATCGAAGGTGACCCGGTCACCGACCAGCCACAGGTCCCGTACCTCGTCGTCGGGCAGAAGCACGCCACGGACATGCAGAGCCATGTGTAAGTCCTACCCGATCATCGAGCCCTTGTGAATGTCAGGGCAGGTGGGGGCCTCTTCGGGCCTCTCGCACCCGGATCGGAGAGCCGACCTTCTGCCGGACGACGACGAGTGGGGCCGGCTAGGGCTTGTCCCGCTTGCCCAGCTTGTTGAAGTCGATCTTCGGCAGCTTGAAGCCCGGCGGCAGTCCCTGGCCGGCGGCCAGGTCGTCCGGGTTCATCCCCGGCGGGAGCTGCGGCATACCGCCCGGGAAGCCGCCCGGCATCCCGGCGCCGCTACGCGGCCGGTTGCCGCCCTTGGTGCCCTTGCGCTTGTTCTTCGGGCTCTTGGTCGCCTTGCGCCGGCCGCCGCCGGGCAGGCCCATCATGCCGCCCATCTGCTTCATCATCTTCTGCGCGTCGGTGAAGCGGTTGAGCAACTGGTTGACGTCCATCACGGTGACGCCGGAACCGTTGGCGATCCGGGCCCGCCGGGAGCCGTTGATGATCTTCGGGTTGGTGCGCTCGGCCGGGGTCATCGAGCGGATGATCGCGGTTATCCGGTCGAAGTGCTTGTCGTCCAGCTCGGCGAGCTGGTCCTTGACCTGCCCCATGCCCGGCATCATGGCCAGCACGTTGGCGATCGGCCCCATCCGGCGTACCGCGATGAGCTGGTCGAGGAAGTCCTCCAGGGTGAACTGCTCGCCGCCCATCAGCTTGGCGGTCATCTTCTCCTTCTGATCGGTGTCGAAGGCCGCCTCGGCCTGCTCGATCAGAGTGAGGACGTCGCCCATGCCGAGGATCCGGCTGGCCATCCGGTCGGGGTGGAAGACATCGAAGTCCTCCAGCTTCTCGCCGGTGGAGGCGAAGAGGATCGGTTGCCCGGTCACCTCGCGGACCGACAGTGCGGCGCCACCGCGCGCATCGCCGTCGAGCTTGGACAGCACCACGCCGGTGATGCCGACGCCGTCACGGAACGCCTCGGCGGTCCGCACCGCGTCCTGACCGACCATCGCGTCGATGACGAAGATGACCTCGTCCGGCTGGACCGCGTCCCGGATGTTCGCGGCCTGCTGCATCATCTCCGCGTCGATGCCGAGCCGGCCGGCGGTGTCGACGATGACGACATCGCGGGCGGCCCGTCGGGCGTGCTCGATGGAGGCCTTTGCCACCTGCACCGGGTCACCGACGCCGTTGCCGGGCTCCGGGGCGTACACCTCGACACCGGCCCGGCCACCGAGCACCTGGAGCTGCCCGACGGCGTTGGGCCGCTGGAGGTCGGCGGCGACCAACAGCGGCTGGTGCCCCTGGGTCCGCAGCCAGCGGGCCAGCTTGCCGGCGAGGGTGGTCTTGCCGGAGCCCTGGAGGCCGGCGAGCATGATCACCGTCGGCGGCTGCTTGGCGAACTGGAGCCGACGCCCCTCGCCGCCGAGAACCGCGACCAGCTCCTCGTTGACGATCTTGATGATCTGCTGCGCCGGGTTGAGCGCCTGGGAGACCTCCGCTCCCCTGGCCCGCTCCTTGACGTTCGTGATGAAGCCCTTGACCACCGGCAGGGCGACATCGGCCTCCAGCAGCGCGAGACGGATCTCGCGCGCGGTCGCGTCGATGTCGGCGTCGGTGAGGCGTCCCTTGCCGCGGAGCTTGGTGAAGATCCCGGAGAGGCGGTCACTCAAGGTGTCAAACACACGAACATCCCGTTTGTCAGTGTTCCGGCGAGCACGAGTGGGGCCGGATGAGCGCTCCGACCACCGTTAGCGTATCCGGCCACCGGTACCGCCGCTCCACGCCGTCTCTCCCGCCGCCCCGGGTGAAAGGAAGGGACCCCTTCTATACACCAGGCGTTAGTAGGGGACCCTTCCTTGCATGGCGCGCTAGACGGCGGCGAGCACGGCGGATTCCAGACGGTCGCGGTCGGCGTCCGAGGGCCACGAGCCGACGAGGTAGAACACGTCCACCACGTCCCCGCCGAGGGTGGCGATCCGGGCCGCCCGGACCTGCGCGCCGGCCGCGTCCAACGCGGTGGTCACCCGGTAGAGCAGGCCCGCCGCGTCGGCGGCACGCAACTCCAGCAGCACGGCGTCGGTGGCGGCGTCGCGGTGCCAGACCACCCGGGGCTCGGCCCCGGCGCCCCGCCCGGCCCGGGCCCGCAGGCGCTGCGTCACCGACACGTCGCCGCCGATCGCCCGGCGCAGGTCCGCGGTGAGCGCGACCGGATCCGGCGTCAACCCGTACCGCGGCTGCACCCGGCACTCGACCAGCGCCCGGCCGTCCACCGTCGACGCGTCGGCGGCGAGGACCTCCAGCCGGTGCAGCGCCAGGCAACCGGCCACCGTCGCGAGCAGACCCCGCCGGTCGGCCGCGGCCACCGCCACCCGGTCCCCGGTCAGGTGTACGACCGGCAGCGGCCCCGCCACCAGCGCCGGATCGGGTGCGGGTGGCTGCGGCACGGCGCCGGTGTCGAGCGTGGTCCGGACCCGGGCGACCAGCTCGGCGACCAGCCGCCCCTTCCAGGCCGACCAGGCACCCGGCCCGGTGGCGGCGGCGTCCGCGCGGACCAGCGCGTACAGCAGGTCGAGGGTGGCCACGTCGCCGACCGTCTCGGCCACCCGGGAGATGGTGACCGGGTCGGCGAGGTCCCGCCGGGTGGCCACCTCGGGCAGCACCAGGTGCAGCCGGACCAGCGTGCCGATCAGCGACGCCTCCGCCTCGGGCAGGCCGATCCGGGCGGCCATCGCCTCGGCGATCGGCGCACCCACGGTCGAGTGGTCACCCGGCAGGCCCTTGCCGATGTCGTGCAGGAACGCGCCGAGCAGCAGCAGGTCCGGCCGGTCCACGTCGCGGGTGTGCCGGCTGGCCTCGTACGCGGTCTGCACCAGGTGCCGGTCGAGGGTGAACCGGTGCACCGGGTTGTGCTGGGGCAGGCTACGCAGCCGGGTCCACTCCGGCAGCCAGCCGTCGATCAACCCGTACCGGTCGCAGGTCTCCCAGGCCGGGAGCAGCCCCGCACCGGCGCCCAGCAGCGTGGTCAGCGCGGCCCGCGCCTCCACCGGCCACGGCGTCGGCAGCGGCGGGCAGTACGACGCCAGCCACTCGCACGTGGCCCGGGCGATCGGCAGGCCGGTGACCGCTGCGGCGGCGGCCACCCGCACCGAGAGGCTGGCGTCGGGGCGGGCGCCGATGGCGGTGCGGGCCAGCACCAGTTCCCCGTCGTGCTCCACCACGTCGCGGGCGACCGGCCGGCGCACCGGGCGACCGTCGGCACCCCGACGGCGGCCGGAACGCAGCCGGTCGGCGGCGCGGAGCGCGTCGTCGAGAGCGTGGCTGACGGTACGCGCGTCGCCGGCGACCCGGCGCAGCAGCGCGTCACCGTCGCCGTCCTCAGCCTGCGTTCGCCGTTCCCGGAGCGGCGCGAGATCGGTGGCGTCGTTCGAGGCCGGGTATGGTTCGTCCTCGGCCGGCGCCTGCCGGAGTCCGAGCAGCGCGGCCACCCCGGCGCGTTCCTGGGCGAGCAGCCGGTCGACCCGCCGGCCGAGCTGCTGGTGCAGCGCGTCGCGGGTGTCCAGCAGGCGCAGGTGCGCGGCGTGCACGGCGGGACGCAGCGCGTCGGTGATCCCGGCGAGGGCGATGGCCTTGAGGATGCCGACGTCGCGAAGGCCGCCGGCCGCCTCCTTGAGGTCACCTTCGAGCAGGAACGCCAGCTCGCCGTGGGACTGCCAGCGGGTCGCCGCGCTCTGGCGCAGCGGGGCCAGTTGGCGTACGGCGGTACGCCGCCAGTGGTCCACGGCGCTGTTCACCAGCGTGACGGCGAGTTCCGGGTCACCGGCGACGAGGCGGGCGTCGAGCAGGCCCAGGGCCACCTTCACGTCGTCCTGGGCGACCGACAGCGCCTCGGCCACGGTGCGTACCGAGTGGTCCAGCCGCAGCCCCGCGTCCCAGATCGGGTACCAGAGCGAGGCGGCCAGCTCGTCGATGCCGGGCACCCCGGCGTGCAGCAACACCAGGTCGAGGTCGCCGTGCGGGGCGCACTGCCGCCGGCCCAGCCCGCCGACCGCGAGCAGCGCGACGCCCGGCCGGTCCGGCAGCAGCCGGGCCAGCCAGGCGTCGTACGCGTCGGACCGGGCCCGGCGCGCGGCGGCGCCGATCCCGGCCGGTACGCGGACGACCTCGTCGGCCGGGAGTGCCCTACCGCAGTCACGTTCCACGGCTGTCCTCCCGGCCGACGAGGTCATCGAACGGTGTCCTACAGGGCGTCCAGGCCGCGCTCACCGGTGCGGACCCGGACGACCTCCTCGACTCCGGTCACCCAGACCTTGCCGTCACCGATCTTGCCCGTCCGGGCGGCACCGACCACCGCGTCGACGATCTTGTCGACGTCGATCTCGTCGGTGAGCACCTCGACCCGGATCTTGGGCAGGAACTCGACCGTGTACTCGGCGCCCCGGTAGACCTCGGTGTGGCCCTTCTGCCGTCCGTAGCCCTGGACCTCGCTCACGGTCAGTCCGGCCACGCCCAGCGTGTGCAGGGCCTCCTTGACGGCGTCCAACTGGTGCGGCTTGATGACCGCGGTCACCAGCTTCATGTCCAACCCCTCCATTCCGAGAACGTTAGCCGGCGACCTTTTCGCTTACCGCTTCGGTGGGCTCACTCTTCGGCTTGGCCGACGGAGCGATACCCGCGGCGGCGAACGCGCCACCGCCACCACCACCACTGGTGGAGCTGAACTCGTACGCGCTCTCCGCGTGCTCGGCGGTGTCGATGCCCTCGACCTCGGCCTCAGGGCTGACCCGGAAGCCGATGGTCTTCTCGATCGCGAAGCCGATGATGTAGGCGACCACAAACGAGTACGCCAGCACCGCGACCACTCCCAGCGCCTGCAGGCCGAGCAGCTTGATGCCGCCGCCGTAGAGCAGACCGGCGTTGCCCTCACCGGCCAGCACCTCGACGGCCAGGAAGCCGATGAGCAGCGAGCCGATGATGCCGCCGACCATGTGCACGGCCACCACGTCGAGCGAGTCGTCGTACTTGAGCTTGTACTTCAGGCCCACGGCGAGCGCGCAGACCGCACCGGCGATGAGGCCGAGGGCGATCGCGCCCAGCGGCTCCAGGAACGCGCAGGCGGGGGTGATGCCGACCAGACCGGCGACCGCGCCGGAGGCCGCGCCGAGCGTGGTCGGCTTGCCGTCGCGGAGCCACTCCACCACGATCCAGCCGAGCACCGCGGCGGCGGTGGCGACCTGGGTGTTGATCAGCGAGACGGCAGCGGCGCCGTCGGCGGCGCCCGCCGAGCCGGCGTTGAAGCCGAACCAGCCGAACCAGAGCAGACCCGCGCCGAGCAGCACCATCGGCAGGTTGTGCGGCTTGAACTTGTCCTTGGGCCAGCCGATCCGCTTGCCGAGCACCAGCGCCAGGGCCAGGGCCGCCGCACCGGCGTTGATGTGCACCGCGGTGCCACCGGCGAAGTCGAGCACCCCCAGCTCGTAGATCCAGCCGCCGCCCCACACCCAGTGCGCGACGGGGAAGTAGACCAGGGTGGCCCACAGGCCGGCGAAGAGCAGCCAGGGGCCGAACTTGGCCCGGTCGGCAATCGCACCGCTGATCAGGGCGACGGTGATCACCGCGAACATCAACTGGAACCCGGCGAAGAGAAGGTCGGGAATCCCGCCCTCGGTGCCGCTCTCCAACATGCCACGAAGACCGGCGGCGGAGAGATCACCGGTGATCCCGCCGACGGTGTCGCCGAATGCGATGCTGTAGCCGTAGAACACCCACAACAGGCTGACCAGGCCGATCGCCCCGAAGCTCATCATCATCATGTTGAGCACGGACTTGGATCGCGTCATGCCGCCGTAGAACAGCGCCAGGCCGGGCGTCATGAGCAACACCAGCGCGGCAGAAGTCAAAATCCAGGCGGTGGCACCAGAATCTAGCTCCGGCACGCTGCCTCCTCTCGGGTTGAATTCCCTCCCTCCCGGCATCGCGCAGCATCGCCCGTACGCCGGTTGCGCGGAAGCCTGATCGCCGGCTGTTTCACCCAGAGTCCCCGGCTGGTTTCCGAACCGTGACGGCTTGTTTCGGACGTGTGAAGAACCTCGCACGCCTCGGTGACACGGCGGGGGTGGATCGGCCGTCCGGCGTATCCCGTTCCACCGATGGATCAGCGCAGGGCGTACTCGAGGGCATGCCGTTCGTAGTCGAGCAGGCGCAGGTCCCGCATCGGCCGGCGTAGGTGCCCCTTGTGCACGATCCGGACGAAGGCCGGCTCCCCGGCGGCGGCCATCCGGCGGATGCCCTCCACGTGGTCCACGATCCGCTTGCGGATCGTCCGGATCAACCGGTGCCGGTCACGCGGGATCAACCCGTACGCGTCGGCGAACAACCGCAGCCGGCGTGGGCGGTCCGGATGCTTCCAGCCGAGGATGATCGAGTCCCGGTCCGAGAAGACCGGCACCCAGGTCCAGGCCGCGTACGCCACGTCGTAGATCCGCGCGCCGGGTGAGGCGAGATCGAAGTCGATCAGCCCGAGGGTGCCGTCCGGACGCCAGATCACGTTGTGCGGCGCGGCGTCGTGGTGGCAGATGACCTCGGTGTCCGGTGGGGGCGGGCCGAACGAGCGCCACACCGCCTGCGGGGGCGGGGCGAAGCCGTACTGCGCGTCGTGGAACATCCGCAGCATGGTGGCGACGGTCACCAGGGCCTCGTCGGTGACCCAGTGCGGAGCCAGCGGGTACTCTCCGCACTCCCCCTCCAGGTACGACAGCACCTCGCGGTTGCGCTCGTCCATGCCGAGGGCGCGGGGTGCGCCGGTGAACCCGACGTACTCCAGGTGACGCAGCAGAGCGTGCACGGCCGGCGTCCACGGCCCGACGTTGCGCCGCACCGTGTCGCCCACCCGTACGACGGTGCTCACGTTCCCGCCGTGCAGCGGGATCTCCTGCGAAGTCACGTACGGTCTCCCGAGGCGCTGCGACGGGTGGCTCGGGTCGCGCCAGCCCGCGTACGCGCGATCGTCTCTGGTCACCCGAGGTTACGCGGTCGGACCGGAGGATTCGGTACCCAGCAACGCGTCGACGAACTGCGCGGGGTCGAACGGGGCCAGGTCGTCCGGGCCCTCGCCGAGCCCGACCAGCTTGACCGGGATGCCGAGCTTGCGCTGCACCGCGATCACGATGCCGCCCTTGGCGGTGCCGTCGAGCTTGGTCAGCACGACGCCGGTGACGTTGACCACCTCGGTGAAGACGCGGGCCTGCTCCAGGCCGTTCTGGCCGGTGGTGGCGTCGAGCACCAGCAGTGTCTCGTCGATCGGGCCGTGCTTCTCCACCACCCGCTTGACCTTGCCCAGCTCGTCCATCAGGCCGATCTTGTTCTGCAGGCGGCCGGCGGTGTCCACGAGCACGGTGTCCACGCCGGTGTCGATGCCCCGCCGGACCGCGTCGAAGGCGACGCTGGCCGGGTCGGCCCCCTCCGGGCCGCGCACGGTCTCCGCGCCGACCCGACCGGCCCAGGTCTCCAGCTGGTCGGCGGCGGCGGCCCGGAACGTGTCGGCCGCGCCGAGCAGCACGGTACGCCCGTCGGCGATGAGCACCCGGGCGATCTTGCCGCAGGTGGTGGTCTTGCCCGCGCCGTTGACGCCGACGACGAGCAGCACCGCCGGCACGCCCTCCTTCGGCGTGGTGTGCAGGGAGCGGTCCAGCGCCGGGTCGAGCGCGTTGACCAACTCGGTGGCGAGCAGGGTACGCAGCTCGGCGACCGACCGGGTGCCCAGCACCCGGGTCCGCTCCCGCAGCCGGTCGACGATCTCCCGGGTGGCCTCGACGCCCACGTCGGCGGTGATCAGGCTGTCCTCGATCTCCTCCCAGACGTCCTCGTCCAGCCGGTCGCGGCTGAGCAGGCCGAGCAGGCCCTTGCCGAAGGCGTTCTGCGAGCGCGACAGCCGTGAGCGCAGCCGGACCAGCCGTCCGGCGGTCGGCTCGGGCACCTCGACGGTCGGGGCCGGCGCTTCGATGACCGGCGGCTCGACCAGGACGCCGGTGGACAGATCGGACCCCGGGGCGGTCACCGGCGGCCCGGCCAGGTCCTCCTCGGCGCGGGTGTCGACCTCCGTACGCGGCAGCGGCGGCTCCGGCCGTCGGCGCAGCCGCGGCACGACCAGCCCGATGCCGGCGAGGATCAGCACGCCGAGCAGGGCGAGTGCGACGAGGAGGTAATCCATCATGCCGAAATCCTGTCAGATGCCCGCGACGGCGTCTCATCCACCGCTCCCTCCGGGGCCTTCCACCGGACGGCGGTAGGCTCGCCCAGCCAGCCATGCCACGGCCGCCGGCGGGGTAGTAAGTAGAGGTCCCCCTCACCTCGGAGGTTCGCCATGCCCACCGCCCGACTGCTCATCGGTCCGCTCCTCCGGCGGGTCGTCGGCACCCGGGCCACCGTGTGGGTCGAGACCACGGCACCGGCGGTGGTCACCGTCCGCACTGCCGGCGGCGCCACCGGCACGGCCGCCACCTTCTCCGCGTACGCCCACCACTACGCGCTGGTGGTCGTGGAGGGGCTCACCCCGGACAGCGCCACCAGCTACGAGGTGCTGATCGACGACGAGCTGGCCTGGCCTGCGCCCGACAGCCGCTTCCCGCCCAGCGTGATCCGTACCCGGGCCGCCGACGACCGGGACCAGCCGGTGCGGCTGCTCTTCGGATCCTGCCGGGAGACCACCCAGCACGCCACCACCCGTAAGCTCCCGCCGGACGCGCTCGACGCGTACACCCGGCGGGTGCTGGCCGACCTCGACCCGGCGGCCCTGCCCGATCTGGTGATGCTCCTCGGCGACCAGGTCTACGCCGACGAGACCTCGCCCACCATCAAGCGACTGCTGCGCCGGCGTCGGCGGCGGCCCAAGGGCGCCCCCGACGATCAGGTGGTCAGCTTCGACGAGTACACCAAGCTCTATCTGGAGTCGTGGAGCGACCCGGAGATCCGCTGGCTCTTCTCCACCGTGCCGAGCGTGATGATCTTCGACGATCACGAGATCATCGACGACTGGAACACCTCGGCGTCCTGGCGGGCGGACGTACGCGAGCAGCCCTGGTGGGCCGAACGGATCGCCAGCGGACTGGCCTCGTACTGGGTCTACCAGCACCTGGGCAACCTCTCCCCGGACGAGATCGCCGCCGACCCGGTCTTCGCCAAGGTGCGCGCGGCCGAGGACGCCACCGAGGTGCTGCGCGAGTTCGGCAAGCGGGTCGACACCGAGGCCGACCTGGCGCACGACACCGCACGCTGGCACGCCGTGCAGTACCAGTGGAGCTACGCGCTCGACCTGGGCCGGACCCGCCTGGTGATGCTGGACAGCCGGTGCAGCCGCGTGCTCATGCCCGGCCGACGGACGATGCTGCCGGCCGCCGAGTGGTCCTGGTTCGTCGACCAGGCCCACGGCAGCTACGACCACCTGGTCGTCGGCACCTCGCTGCCGTGGCTGCTGCCGCCCGGCATCCATCACGTCGAGGCGTGGAACGAGAAGCTTGCCGACTCGACCCGCCCGTGGGTCGCGGGCCTGGCCGAGAAGCTGCGCCGCGCGCTCGACCTGGAGCACTGGGGTGCGTTCCGGCGCTCCTTCGAGGGTCTCGCCGAACTGTTCGCCCGCCTCGGCGGTGGCACACCGGGCGGGCCCGACGACCGCAAGGGCGCCGGGCCGGCCTACCCGCCACCGGCGTCGATCAGCGTGCTCTCCGGCGACGTGCACCACTCGTACGTGGCCCGGGTCCGCTTCGCCGCCCCGGACGTACACACGCCCGTCCACCAGCTGACCTGCTCACCGATCCACAACCAGGTGCCGGCCGGGATGCGCCCGCTGATGCGACTCGGCTGGGCCCGCGGACCGGCTGCGGCGACCCGGGCGCTGGCCCGCTCGGCCGGGGTACGCCGTTCCTTCATCAAGTGGCGCAAGCTGGCCGGGCCGTACTTCGGCAACGCGGTGTCGACGCTGACCAACGCCGGCCGTGGGTCGGAAGTGGTGATCGAGGGCACCACCAGCGACGGTGCCCTGCGTGAGGTCGCCCGACAGCGGCTCACCCCGTGAAAGGAAGGGCCCCCTGTTAACGCCTGCGGTATAGGAAGGGCCCCTTCCTAACATTTCACGGCGCGGCGACGTGCGTGGCGGGCGACCGGTCACCGGACACGTGCCCACCGGGCCCGCTCAGGCCGCCAACGCCGCCCGCAGGTACCGCAGGTCCCCCGGGCCGCTCCAGCGGTGCGCCGACAGGCCCGCCACCCGGGCGCCGCTGACGGCCCGGTCCTCGTCGCCGACGAAGAGCACCCGGCCCGGCGCGGTCTCCAGGGCCTCGCACGCGGCCTGGAAGTACTCCCGAGCCGGCTTGTGCACCCCGACCACCGAGGAGTTGACCACCACGTCCAGCTCGCCGGTCAACCCCAGCGTCTCCAGGTCAGCGTCGAGCAGATCGGTGGCGTTGGTGCCCAGCCCGACCCGGATACCCCGGCCGCGTACCTCGCGGACGAAGTCGAGCACCGCGGGGTCGACCTCACCCCGGTAGCGCTGCCACTGCTCGACGGCGGCCCGGGCCCGCTGTGGGCCGCCCGCCGAGTCGGCCAGCGCGCCGGCCACGCTCGACACCCACTCGGCGTGCGTGACCCGGCCGGTCAGCACCGGTTGCAGCTGCTCCCACTGCATGGCGATCTCGCCGAGCACCCCCTCGGAGAGGCCGTACTCGCGCTCCACCCCGGCGGCCACCGCCGGATCGAAGCGCCGCAGTACGCCGTCGAAATCCACCAGGAGCGCCGTCGCGCGTTCCCGAGCCACTACCCGTTCTCCTCGCCGCGGCCGTGCCGCTCGTCGTCGGTGTCGGCCCGGTTGAGCCGTTGACTGATCACCTGGGTGACCCCGCCGCGCATGGTCACGCCGTACAACGCGTCGGCGATCTCCATGGTCCGTTTCTGGTGTGTGATAACGATGAGCTGGCTCTTCTCCCGCAACTGGGCCATCAGCGTGATCAGCCGACCCAGGTTGACGTCGTCCAGCGCCGCCTCGACCTCGTCCATGATGTAGAACGGGCTGGGCCGGGCGCGGAAGATCGCCACCAGCATCGCCACCGCGGTCAGCGACCGCTCGCCGCCGGAGAGCAGCGAGAGCCGCTTGATCTTCTTACCGGGCGGGCGGGCCTCGACCTCCACACCGGTGGTCAGCATGTCGTCCGGCTCGGTGAGGATCAGCCGGCCCTCGCCACCGGGGAACAGCACCTCGAAGACCTGCTCGAACTCCCGCGCGGTGTCGGCGAACGCGCTGGCGAAGACCTCCAGGATGCGGTCGTCCACGTCCTTGACCACGGTGAGCAGGTCACGCCGGGTCGCCTTGAGGTCCTCAAGCTGCTCCGAGAGGAACTTGTACCGTTCCTCCAGCGCGGCGAACTCCTCCAGCGCGAGCGGGTTGACCTTGCCGAGCAGGGTCAGTTCCCGTTCCGCCTTGGCGGCCCGCTTCTCCTGCACCGGCCGCTCGTACCGGACCGGCTCGGGCACCGGCAGGCCGTCGCGTTCGGCGGCGGCCACCTCGGCCCCGGTCGGCGGTACCGGCTGCCCCGGGCCGTACTCGGCGATCAGGGTCTCCACGGTCAGGCCGAAGTCCTCGGCCGCCTTGGCCTCCAACTGCTCGATGCGCAGCCGCTGCTCGGCCCGCGCCACCTCGTCCCGGTGCACCTGGCTGGTCAGCCGGTCCAGTTCACCGCCGAGCCGTTTCGCGGCGGCCCGCACCTCCTGCAGCTCCGCCTCGCGGGTGGCCCGTTCCCGCGCCACCGCGTCGCGGTGCTCCTCCGCCCGGGCGATGCTGGTGGTCAGCCGGGTCAGTGCCGCCCGGGCGCCGCCGGCCACCGCCCGGGCGATGCCCGCGCCCCGGGTACGCGCGGCCCGCCGCGCCGCCGCCCGTTCCCGCGCCGCCCGTTCGGCGGCGGCCTGCCGGCGCAGCGAGTCGGCTCGCCCGGCGATGGACGCCACCCGCTCCTCGGCGGTACGCACCGCGAGCCGGACCTCCATCTCGTTCTGCCGGGCCTGCGGCACCATCGCGGCGAGCTGGTCACGTTCCTCGGTGGACGGTTCGGCGTCGATCGGGGTCGCCTCGGCCAGCCGCAGCCGCTCCTCCAGCTCGGCCAGGGCGGTCAGGTCCCGTTCCCGGGCCGCCTCGGCACGCGACCGGGACTCGCCGAGCCGGTCGGTCTCCGCCTTCGCCGACCGGGCGGCGGCCCCCAGTTCGGCCAGCCGGCGGGCAGCGGCGTTGCGGTGACTCTCCGCCTCCCGCTTGGCGGCGGCGGCGTGCTGCACCACCTCCTTGGCGGCGGCCACCTCGGCCCGCGCCTGCACGAGTCGGTCGCGCAGGTCGGCACTGCCCCGTTCGGCGGTGAGCCGGTTGGCCCGGGCCTCCTCGACGGCCGCCTGCACCTCGATGTAGCTGGGTGCCTTCGCCGAGCCGCCGGCCGCCGCGTACGCCCCGACGACGTCTCCCTCCCGGGTGACCGCCCGCAGCTCGGGGTTGACCGTGACCACCTCGGTCGCGGCGGCGAGGTCGTCGACCAGCACCACGTCGCGCAACGTCCGGTGCACCGCCGGTCGGATCTGCGCGTCACAGTCCACCAGGTCCGGAGCCCAGTGCGCGCGGTCGGGCAGCTTGGGACGCAGCGCGTCGGCCGAACCGGACATCCCCGGCCCGGCCGGGCTGCCGACGAGCAGGCCGGCCCGCCCGGCGTCGGAGATCTTCAGCAGTCGCATCGCCTCGACGGCCTCGTCCACCCCGCTGACCGCGACCGCGTCGGCGAGCCCGCCGAGCGCGGCGGCCAGCGCGGCCTCGTGGCCGGGGGCGACGGTGAGCAGGCCGGCGAGGCTGCCCAGCAGTCCGGGCACCTGGTCGGCGCGGGCCAGCAGCGCGCCGGCGCCATCCTTGCGGCGCAGGCCCAGGGCGAGCGCCTCCTCCCGCGCCTTCCAGGTGGCAGCGTCCTTCTCCGCCGCCCGCTCGGCGTCGGAGAGCGACCGTACGGTCGCCTGCGCCTTCTCCTGGGCGCTGACCGCCTCGGCGTGCCGGGTGTCCAGGTCGGCGTTGTCGCGGTCCGCCTCGGTGGACTGCTCGGCGACCGCGTCCAGGTCGGCCTGGGCCCGCTCGGCGCGGGCCAGCGCGTCGGTGTGCGCGGCGGCGAGTCGTTCGATCTCCTCACCGGCGCTGGTGGTCCGGGCACGGGCGGAGTTCACCTGCCCGGTGAGCCGGGCCAGCCCCTCCCGCCGGTCGGCGATCGCCTTCGCCGCGGCGACCAGTTCCCGCTCCGCCGCGGCGAGCTGGCGTTCCAGCTCCTGGCGGTGCTCGACCGCCTCGGCGAGCCGGATCTGGTCCTCGGTGAGCGCCGCGCGCAGGTCCTCCTCCTGCTCGCGGACCCGCTCGGCCTCGGCCTCCAACTGCTCCGGGTCACGGCCGGGACGCTCGTCGTCGGGGGTCGCGCTGAGGTGCCGCAGCCGTTCCAGCGCGAGTTGCTCGATCGAGCGAAACCGTTCCTGGAGGGCAGCGAGCTTGTACCAGGTGTCCTGGGCGGCGGCCAGCAGCGGCGCGTCGGAGGCCAGCGCCTCCTCCAACTCGCCGAGGCGGAACTGCACCTCGGCGTGCTCGGCCTCCACCTGCTCCCGTCGCTGGCGCAGCGCCGTCTCGTCGGCGATCTCCTTGTCCAACGTGGTACGCAGGGTGGCCAGGTCGTCGGCGAGCAGCCGCAGCCGCGCGTCCCGCAGGTTGGCCTGGATCACGGCGGCCCGGCGGGCCACCTCGGCCTGCCGGCCGAGCGGCTTGAGTTGGCGGCGCAGTTCGGCGGTGAGGTCGGTGAGCCGGTTCAGGTTGGTCTGCATCGCGTCGAGCTTGCGCAGCGCCTTTTCCTTGCGCTTGCGGTGCTTGAGGACGCCGGCCGCCTCCTCGATGAACGCCCGCCGGTCCTCGGGCTTGGCGTGCAGCATGCCGTCGAGCCGGCCCTGGCCGACGATGATGTGCATCTCCCGGCCGATGCCGGAGTCGGAGAGCAGTTCCTGGATGTCGAGCAGCCGGCAGGAGTCCCCGTTGATCTCGTACTCGCTCTCGCCGGAGCGGAACATCCGGCGGGTGATGGAGACCTCGGTGTACTCGATCGGCAGGGCGCCGTCGGTGTTGTCGATGGTCAGCGTCACCTCGGCCCGGCCGAGCGGGGCCCGACCGGCGGTGCCGGCGAAGATGACGTCCTCCATCTTGCCGCCCCGCAGGGCCTTCGCGCCCTGTTCACCGAGCACCCATGCGATGGCGTCGACGACGTTGGACTTGCCGGAGCCGTTGGGGCCCACCACGCAGGTGATCCCCGGCTCCAGCTTGAGCGTCGTCGCGGAGGCGAAGGATTTGAAGCCCTTCACCGTCAGGCTCTTGAGATGCACGTCCCGATCCTCGTCCGGTGGCCGCCGTACCGTCGCCCGGCTGCGCGGACCCTGGTAAACCCGCAGAGTAACCCGGCACCGGGTGGCTCACCCCACGCGACCCGCCTGCCGGCGTCCGGGGCCGGGCAGGAATGCGCGCCGGCACACATCGTGTCGGCGCGCTGCTGTGCGGTGGTGCTATTCGGTTGTGGCGACCAGGTGGGTCAGGTCAGTGCCGGCTCGGCCAGACGGAGCAGATCGTCCGTCTCCGCCGCGGCCGCCGCGAGCCGATCGTTCTCGGCACGCAGACGGGTGACCTCGAACTCCAGTGACTGAACCCTGGAACGCAGTCGGGTGACCTCGTCGAGCAGACGCCGGTCGGGCGCCGCACCTACGTGGCCATAGAGGGCCTTCGCCATTTTGACTCCTTGATATGCGCTGCCGGAGAGGCCGGCCAACGCGCGCCCTGGTGTACGCGACTACCACTCCCACGGATTCTGGGCATGGCCGGGCGCGACTGGCGACACATACATATTGAGCCGGGAGCCCCTGATTCGTCAAGTTCTCGCAGGCCGTAGATCATCTCGACGTCGGCCCGACCGGTCACCGGCGGCTGCCACGAGGCGCGGACACGCTCTGTCCGGACGCCCCGACTCTACGCGCCGGTTCGCTGGATTACCTCACCCGGATGTACAGGGTCCTCTTAACTCTTCCTTAGCCGGATTGCTGCTGCCAAGGGTGACACGTAGCGTCACCTGGGCCCGTAACCGACCCGTGGAGGCGACAGGCGTGCACGGCTGGAACGACCCGCTCGACCCGGAGGCCAGCCCTCGGCGACCGGAACCCCCGACCGAGGACCCGGCGTGGTTGACCGAGCGTCCCGCACCGAGGTCGGCCTACCTGTTCGGTGACGAACCGGATGGTTCGACCGACCGGTGGTACGACGATCAGCCGACCGAGCAGTGGCAGCCGGATGCGACGCACACCGCCCGGCAGGAGGACACCGCCTGGCGGGCCGGCCAGCACCACCACGCCATCGAGCCGGAGAGCGGGTACTACGAGCCGACCGACCGTGGCTGGACGCAGGACGGTCCCGGCGGGCCGGGTGCTCCCGTCGCCGGGTGGGCCGCACCTTCCGACCGCCCGGCCCGACACGCCGCGCCGGAGAGCGACCACCGCGGTGCCGGCTGGGACACCCGGCGGTACGACGCGCCGGCCGGGCCCGCGTCGGGCTACCCGGTCGGCGGGGACCAGGGCCGCCACGACCGGTACGACACGACCGTCGAGGGCCGGTACGGCGTCGCCGCCGGCCCTGGCCCGTACGCCGGCACCGGCGGCCCTGGCCCGTACGCCGGCACCGGCGACCACGGCCGGTACGGCATGCCGGAGGACCGGCGGGGCGAGGCCGACCAGCCGGACGAGCCGGCCGGCACCGGCGATCGCGGGGCACGGCGCCGGTTGCGACGCCCGCTGGTGATGGGCGGTGCCGCCGCGGCAGCCACCCTCGTGGTGAGCATCGGCGTCGCGGCGCTCGCGTTGCCCGGCGACGACAAGCCGACCGGCACCACCGCCGCCGACATTCCCGCCGCCACCGCGCCGGCCCTGCCGGACGATCCGCTGGACCTGCCGCTGGACCCGACCGACTCCCCGAGTCCGAGCCCGAGCCCGAGCGTCTCGCCGAGCAGCGCGTCACCGTCGCCGTCGCCGAGCCGGACCAGCAGCCCCACCCCGGCGGCGTCGCGCAGCACCGCACCCTCGCGGCAGAACGTCGACCGTCAGGGCAGCCCGAACCGCGCCAGCACGCCCAGCGCCACCCCCTCCACGGGCAGCACCTCGGAGGCGGCGGAGGTCGTACGGCTGGTCAACGCCGAGCGGGCCAAGGAGGGTTGCGGCGCGCTCAGCATCGACGACAAGCTGATGACCGCCGCCCAGCGGCACAGCCAGGACCAGGCCGACACCCGGAACATGTCGCACACCGGCAGCGACGGCAGCAACCCCGGGGACCGGATCGACCGGGTCGGCTACACCTGGCGTACCTACGGCGAGAACGTGGCGTGGAACCAGCGCACCCCGGCCGCGGTGATGAACGCCTGGATGAACAGCGAGGGTCACCGGGCGAACATCCTCAACTGCGCCTTCACCGAGATCGGCGTCGGGGTGGCCAGCAGCAACGGGCCGTACTGGACGCAGGTCTTCGCCACCCCGCGCTGACACCGCGCCGCCGGTCCCGGGCCGGACTGCGAGTCCTGATCGGGTCTGTCCTCGTTTGACCGGGTGAGGTACGCACCTGGTTGGACGTACGCCGGTGGGACGTGCTGCGTCCGGTGCTGGCCCGTAGCCTCGACCTGTCCCCCGGCCTGCTCGGTGCCCTGCCCCAGGTCGCCGCGCTGGCACCCTGCCCCGCGCCGTGAACCGGGGCCCGCGCACCGACCGGGCCGCGTCGACTCGTGATCAGCCCCGCAGCGAGCCCCGCGGACGCGGTTGGCAGCGCGGGCAGCTGTACGAGGAGCGGTTCATGAACGCCTCCCGACGGATCGGCGCACCGCAGCGGTGACAGGGCTGCCCCTCCCGGCCGTACGCGTTCAACGACCGGTCGAAGTAGCCGCTCTCGCCGTCGACGTTGACGTAGAGCGCGTCGAAGCTGGTGCCGCCCGCGGTGATCGCCTCGGCGAGCACGTCCCGGACGTGACCGAGTAGCCGTCGGGCGGCCGGGCCGGTCAACGCGTCGGTGGGCCGGACCCCGTGCAGGCCCGAGCGCCACAGCGCCTCGTCGGCATAGATGTTGCCCACGCCGGAGATCAGCGTCTGGTCCAGCAACGCGCGTTTGACCTCGGTACGCCGCCGCCGCAGCGCGGCCACGAACTCGTCGTCGGAGAACTCGGGGTCCATCGGGTCCCGGGCGATGTGCGCGATCTCGGCGGGTAGCCCGGCACCGCCCTCGCTGACCGACAGGCCGCCGAACGTCCGCTGGTCGACGAAGCGCAGCTCGGGTCCGTCGTCGGTGAACCGGAACCGCACCCGCAGGTGTGCCTCGTCGGGGGTGCCCGCCGGTTGCAGCAGCAACTGTCCGGACATCCCCAGGTGCCCGATCACGGCGTCGCCGCTGTCCAGCGGCAGCCACAGGTACTTGCCCCGCCGCCGTACGTCGAGCACGGTCCGGCCGGCCAGGACGTCGGCGAAGTGGACGCCGCCCGGCTGGTGCCGGCGTACCGCCCGGGGGTGCCGCACCTCGACCACGTCGATCCGGCGGCCGGTGACCCAGCGGGCCAGGCCCTGCCGGACGGTCTCCACCTCGGGCAGCTCAGGCACGGTTCGCCTGGACCTCGCCGACGCTCGTGGCCCGCCCGTCGACGGTCACCGCGTCCCGCTCACCGGTCGTGTCGGTGGTCGCCTCGGCCTGGCTCGACTCCGCCTCGGCGTCTGCGGTCAACATCCGCCAGGCGGACTCGGCCGCCCGCTGCTCGGCTTCCTTCTTGCTGCGCCCGTCGGCACCGCCGTACCGGTTCCCGGCGACCACCACCCAGGCGGTGAAGGTCTTGAGATGGTCCGGGCCGGTGCCCTCGATCCGGTACTCCGGCACTCCGAGCCCGAGCGCGGCGGTCAGCTCCTGGAGGCTGGTCTTCCAGTCCAGCGCGGCGCCCCGGCCGGCCGACTCGGCCATCAGCGGGTCGAACAGCCGGTGGATCACGATCGCGGCGGTGTCCAGCCCGTACTGAAGGTAGATCGCACCGAGCAGTGCCTCCAGGGTGTCGGCGAGGATGCTCGCCTTGTCCCGGCCTCCGGTGGTCTCCTCGCCCTTACCCAGCAGCAGGTACAGGCCGAGGCCGTCCGGGCCCAGACCACGGGCCACCTCGGCGAGGGCGCGCATGTTCACCACGCTGGCCCGCAGCTTGGCCAACTGCCCCTCGGGCAGGTCCGGATGGTTGTGGAAGAGCGCGGTGGTGATCACCACGCCGAGCACCGAGTCGCCGAGGAACTCCAACCGCTCGTTGGTGGGCAGACCACCGTTCTCGTACGCGTACGAGCGGTGGGTGAGTGCGCGCTCCAGCAGTTCCGGGTCCAGCCTCACGCCGAAGGCGGCTTCCAGATGGCCGACGGAGGGCCTCCGCCGCTTGTCGTTGCTCATGATGTGCGTACCTCGGTGTCGGTGGTGCGGTCGGTGCGGTGGCCGGCAAGCAGCGCGGCGACCCGGTCGGTGGCGTCGCGTCGCCAGAGGTGGGCGGCCAGGGCGATGCCGGAGGAGATGTCGTCGGGGCGGGCGGCACCGTGACAGACGACCACCGTCCCGCCCACCCCGAGCAGGGCGGCGGCCCGGGGCGCACCCCCACCGGGCGGCGGTCCGCCGGCCATCGCGTACGCGCCCTCGACGGCCTTGAGCAGCACGTTACCGGTGAACCCGTCGGTGACCACCACATCGGCACGCGTGCCGACGCAGACGTTGTACCCCTCGACCAGGCCCACGTAGCGGGCGCCGGCGGGCAGGGTCACGGTACTGAGCACGGGATCGGTGAGGCGGCGGGCCCGATCGCCCTTGCCGGGCTCGGTGCCCACCGAGAGCAGGCCGACCCGGGGTGCGACGACACCGTGGGCGGCGCTGGCGTACGCGGCGCCGAGCACGGCGTGCCGGGCCAGGGTCGCCGGGCTGGGTTCCAACGAACCGCCGACATCGAGCAGCACCACCGGTCCGGAGACGGCGGGCAGGACGGCGGCGAGCGCCGGACGCCGGACCTCGGGCCAGCGACCCAGGCCGAGGGCGGCGGCGGCGACGGTCGCGCCGGTGGACCCGGCGGAGACCAGCGCGTCGGCCTGGCCGGAGTGCACGGCCGCGACGGCCGCACGGACGGTCGAGTCGGCGCGTGCGGTGACGAGTTCGTCGGCCATGTCGACGGCGGTACGCGCGGGCCGGACGGTGACCCGGGCGCGTTCGGCCGGGTCGAGGGCGTGGATCAGCGCGCCGGCCACCTCGGTCGGGCCGACGAGCAGCAGATGCAGGTGAGGGTCGGCGCGCACCGCCCGCAGAGCGCCGTCCACCACGACGGCGGGAGCGTCGTCCCCGCCGAGGAGGTCAACGGCGATCCGTGCGGTGCCCGGCTCCGTCGCGACGCCGGCCGGTGAGAGCCGGCCGGCGTCGGCGGGAGTACCGGGCAATCGCCGGGGTGTGCGCGTCGCCCGACCTGTGGTCGGAGACGTCACTCGGCGTCCAGGTCAGACCTCGAGGACCTGGCGGCCGTTGTAGGTGCCGCAGACGGCACAGGCGGCGTGCGGCAGCTTCGCGGACTTGCACTGCGGGCAGGCCACGGTCGCGACCGCCGCGGCCTTCCAGTTCGCCCGGCGGGACCGGGTGTTGCTGCGCGACATCTTGCGCTTCGGGACGGCCACGGTTCTTACTCCTCTGTACGGGTCAGTTGCGACAGGCCCGCCCAACGCGGGTCGATCTGCTGGTGGCTGTGATCGGCCGGCAGATCGACCAGGTGCACCCCACAGTCGAGGCACAGGCCCGGGCAGTCCTGGCGGCAGAGCGGGTTGGTCGGCAGCGCGAGCACCACCGCGTCCCGCACCGCCGGTTCCAGGTCGATCAGGTCTCCCTGCATCCGGCCGACCTCGTCATCCTCGGTGGTGACGTCCGTGGTGCTGTTCTCGTACGCATACAGCTCCTGGATCGTCACCGACACCGAGTCGTTGATCTCGCGTAGGCAACGCCCGCACTCGCCCCGGACCGGACCGCTGACGGTCCCCGAGACGAGCACCCCCTCGGACACCGACTCCATCCGCAGATCGAGGTCGAGGTCCGCGCCCTCCGGCACGCCGATCAACTCCACGCCGAGGTCCGCCGGTGCCGGGACCACCCGTGTGACGGCACGCAAGACACCAGGCCGGCGCGGTAGCTCCCTCGTGTCGAGGACCAGCGGCGACCTGGGGTCGAGTGAAGTGGGTGAATTCTTGGGCATAGTCAGACTCCGGCCGGTGAGAGGCCGACAAACGAGGTTACCTGCACCGGCGGCCCACCGTCGAACCGGGGCCGGCCTGGGCTGCCCCGGCGTCGGCGGGGATGCCTGCGGCGGGCACCGGCCGGGACGGGCGGCCGCCGGTCGCCGGGCCGCGTCGGCGGCATGCTCGGCGGCGGTACGCCCGCACCGGCGGGTACCGACCGTGGGTCAGAAGGGCAGTGGGCGCTCCGCCTCGTCACCCGCGAAGGTGCCGATCTCGCGCAGCGCGTGCATCTTGTCCCGACCGCGTTCGATGGAGGCCAGCGCCCGGGTGAGGAACTGCTCGAAGTTGGCCAGGGCGGTGTCGACGTAGTCGTCGACCTCCTCACGCAGGCGCTGCGCCTCGGCACGCGCCTCGGCGATGATCCGGGCGCCCTCGTGCTCGGCGGAGACCGTGATCTCGTTCACCGAGACCAGGCGGGCGTGTTCCGCCTCACCCTCGCTGATGATCCGGTCCGCCTCCCGCTTGCCCGCCTCCATGATCTTGTCCCGCTCCTCCAGCAGGACGGCGGCGCGGCGCAGGTCAGCGGGCAGTTCGGCACGCAACTCGTCGAGGGCCGCGATCATCTCGCCCCGATCGACCATGCAGTTGTTGCGCGACATGGGGACGGAGCGCGCCTGCTCCACCATGGCGATCATTTCGTCGATGCGGTCGAGCGGGTCCACCGGTACCTCACTCCTGTCGTTCGTCGGGCCGACCTACATCATGCGGGCTGCGGCCAAGTTCCCGCTTCACCCAATGATGTCGTCCCGGCACCTTCACGACACCCCACCCCGGTCTCCGGCGCGTCGCGCTCCGGCCCTCGGGGCACCCGTGGCACGGGCACGGCCGGACGCCGACGGGCGGCCGGGGCCGCGTCAGGACGGTGAGGTCAGGCGGGCCCTGAGCGCCTCGCGGACCAGGTCGGGAACGTGCGGGCTGACGTCACCGCCCCACTTGGCCACGTCCTTGACCAGGCTGGACGAGAGGAAGGAGTAGAGCGGGTTGGTCGGCATGAACAACGTCTCGACCCCGGCGAGACCGATGTTCATCTGGGCCATCTGCAGTTCGTAGTCGAAGTCGCTGACCGCCCGGATGCCCTTGATCAACACAGTCGCCTGCTGGGCCCGGCAGAAGTCCACCAGCAGCCCGCGAAACGACTCCACCCGGACGTTGTCGTAGGAGGCGGTCACTTCGCGGAGCATGCCTATCCGCTCCTCGACGGTGAACACGCCCGTTTTCGACTGGTTGATGAGCACACCGACGATCACCTCGTCGAACAGTCGGCTGGCCCGACCGATGATGTCGAGGTGACCGTTGGTGACCGGGTCGAACGAGCCGGGACACACCGCACGTCTCATGATCGGCGACCGTACCAAAGGGTGGTCTCGCCGTACCGGCGACTGCGCAGGCCAGTGACGCCTTCCACCCACTCGACCGGGTCGCCACGACTGGAACGCTCGACCACCAGCAGGGCGTCCGGCGCGAGCCAGCCGCCGCCGACCAACCCGGCCAGCATCGCCGTGACGCCGTCGTCCGGCAGCGCGTACGGCGGGTCGGCGAAGACCACGTCGTACGGGTCGCCCTCCGGACCGCCGGCCAGTACCGTGGCGACCTTGCCGGTGACCAGCCGCGCGACGGGGGCCGCCCGCAGCACCGCGATGTTCTCCCGGATCACCCGCGCGGCACGCGCGTCGGACTCGACCAGCAACACGTGCGCGGCCCCCCGGGACAGCGCCTCCAGGCCGACGGCGCCGGAGCCCGCGAACAGGTCGGCGAAGCGCGCCCCGTCCAGGTCCGCCTCCGCCTGCACCGCGCTGAACAACGCCTCGCGGACCCGGTCCGAGGTGGGTCGGGTGCCGGCACCCGGCGGCGCGGCGATCCGCCGGCCACCGAGGCTCCCGGCCACGATCCGGGTCACCCTTCGCTCCTGCTCATGCCCCCGACGCTACGCGAGGGCACGGTGACCGTCGCGACGAGTACGCGGCGGACCGACCGGGCCGACCGTCCGAACCGGACGCTAAGAGCCCTCGACCGATCACCCAGCGTACATCAATTATCTCGCATTTATAACATCATTCTTAGCTCGCGCTGAGGACTGTCCCGTTCCGCACGATCTCGCTATGGTCTGCCCCGGTGCCGGCCGCATCGCCGCCGGCCATCGACACGGGTGGCACCCCTTCCGGCGCGGCACGCTCCGCCGGCGCCGTCCGTCCCACCCGTGCCGACCCGACGCTTCTTCACCCCGGGAGTACGCGTGATCCGACCCAAGCTGTCGCTTCGGCGACCGCTGGCTGTCCTGGCAGCCGCCCTCATCGGCATGACCGGAGCAGTGGCGGTGGCCACCCCGGCCAGCGCCCACCACAACAACATCTCCGCCACCGTCGCCTGCGACCAGCTCAGTGGCGAGCGGGTGATCACCTGGAAGGTGGAGAACCGATACCGGACCGCCACCGTCAAGGGCGTCAAGGCGAACCCGAACACCCCGGTGACGGTGGCGGTCGAGGGTACCGAGAGCGTCCCGCTGCAGGGCTTCGTGATTCCCCAGAACAGCACCATCGAGGCTGTGCAGCGCGTGCCCGGCGACACCGAGCGTGCGGAACTCAAGGTGGCCGCCGCCTGGTACGACAAGGAACGCCGGGGGTCGGACGACCGAAGGATGCGGGTCCCGACGTCGGAGGACACGGGCACCATCGACCTCACCGCCGACGGCACGTGCGCGCCGGCGCCGAAGTGCGTCGACGCCAGCGACGCCAAGTACAGCCACACGTTCGACGGCCCGAAGGGCACCGCGACCGTCGAGCTGAAGGGCGACCTGCCGCTCTGCGGTGACGCGAAGCAGTACTTCACGCTGGTGTCGTACTTCGCGCCGCGCCCGCAGTTCGCCACCCCGCAGTACGTCTACGGCACGCCGGCCAGCGACTACCTCGGCGGCGCCCAGACGAAGATCGAGCTGAACGTCGGTGTTCCGGAGTGCCACACCCAGGTCGACCTGATCTGGGGCGGCGTGGACGAGGTCATCGACCCGCTGGTCGAGAACGGCAAGCGGTACGGCGACAAGAAGCTCGGCGAGAAGGGCGCGCCCGGCAACCGCTCGTCCGGCCCGCAGGGCTGGTACAACGGCGGCAGCAAGAACTGCACCACCCCGACGTCCACCTTCGCCTCCGCCTGCGACGGCACGGTGACCGTCTCGCTGAGCAACGACGGTTCGATCTCCAAGTACGCGGTCGAGTTCGAGGTGCGCGGCGCGAACGGCTGGTCCAAGAAGGTCACCGTCGAGCCGGGCAAGGCCGACAACGAGACCGTGGTGCCCGCCGAGAACGCCGGTGAGATCGAGGTGCTGGTCGACGGCAAGGTCATCGAGGGCGGCACGTACACGTGGCAGCGTCCCGAGGACTGCCCGCTGCCCACCATCACCGCCGACGCGACCTGCGAGACCTTCGCGCTGACCGCGTCGAACCCGGAGGGTGGCCTGCCGGTCAAGGTGGAGTTCACCTACGGCGACAAGACCGAGACCCGGACCGTCGAGCCGGGCAAGTCGGAGAAGGTCACCTTCAAGGCCGGTGACGACGAGGTGGCTCTGGTCGCCCTGCCGGAGCTGGACCTGGAGCTCGAGGTCGTCTACGCGCCCGAGGGCTGCGGCGGTGGCGGCGGTGGCGAGGAGCCCCCGGGCCTGCCGGTGACCGGCGCGGCGGCCGGCGGGATCGCCGCGGGCGCGCTCGCCCTGCTGGCGGTCGGCGCGGTGCTGTTCGTCATGGCCCGGCGGCGTCGGATCCACTTCACCGCCTGAGCCGAGCTGAGGGGTCCCTCCCGCGACTGAGGCGGGACCCCGGCGAAGCCTGAGTCCGAGGGCGCGTCGACCACCCGGTCGGCGCGCCCTCGGCGTCGACACGCCCATCCGGCCCCGGCACACGTCGCTCCTCCCGGCACACGTCGCGGCCCCGGCACACGTCGCGGCCCCGTGATCGTGCTCGATCCAGGATCGAGTGCCTTCCAAGTCGCGCCGGGGCCACTCGATCCCGGATCGAGCGTGATCAACGCCAGGCACTCAGCGCAGGCACTCAGCCCTTTTCGAGGTACTCGGCGCGGTCCGCGTCGACCAGGGCGGCGACCGACGCGGCCAGTGCCGGGTGCCGGGCCAGGTCGGGGTCATCCTCGACCAGCTCAATCGCCTCCGCCCGTGCGTCACGGATCAGGTCCGCGTCGCGCAGCAGCGACAGCAGCCGCAGGTGCGAGCGGCGGCCGGACTGCGTCGCGCCCAGCACGTCGCCCTCCCGCCGCTGTTCCAGGTCGAGCTCCGCGAGCTTGAAACCGTCCGTGGTGGACGCGACCGCGTCCAACCGTTCCCGGGCGCTGCTGCCCTCGGTCGCCTCGGTCACCAGCAGGCAGAGCCCGGGAGCGGTGCCCCGGCCCACCCGGCCCCGGAGCTGGTGCAGCTGGGAGACGCCGAACCGGTCGGCGTCCAGCACCACCATCATCGTCGCGTTGGGCACGTTCACCCCGACCTCGACCACCGTCGTGGCCACCAGGACGTCCAGGTCCCCGGCGGCGAAGGACCGCATCACCGCGTCCTTCTCGTCGGCGGGCAGCCGACCGTGCAGGACACCGATGCGTACCCCGTGCAGGGGTCCCTCGGCCAGCAGCGGGGCGACCTCGGTCACCGCCAGCGGTGGGCGCCGTCCGTTGTCGTCCAGTTCCGGCGGCTCCTCGTCGGCGCCGGACTTCGCGTCCGCCTCCCCGATCCGGGGGCACACCACGTACGCCTGACGCCCCTTGCCGACCTCCTCGCGCAGTCGGCGCCAGGCCCGGTCGAGGAAGGCGGGCTTCTCGGCGGCCGGCACGACGTGCGAGGCGATCGGCGAACGGCCCTGCGGGAGCTGGGACAGCGTGGAGATCTCCAGGTCGCCGTAGACCGTCATGGCCACCGTCCGGGGGATCGGCGTAGCGGTCATCACCAGCACGTGCGGCGGCTGGTCGGCCTTGGCCCGCAGTGCGTCCCGTTGTTCGACGCCGAACCGGTGCTGCTCGTCGACCACCACCAGACCCAGGTCTGCGAAGTCGACGCCCTCGTAGAGCAGGGCGTGGGTGCCGAGCACGATGCCCGCGGCCCCGCTGACCACCTCGGCCAGCGCCCGACGCCGGGCCGCCGCACCCAGCGAGCCGGTGACCAGCTCGACCCGGGTGGCCTGCTCGGCGGCACCGAGCTGCCCCGCCTGGGCGAGCGGGCCGAGCAGGTCGAGCATGCCCCGGTGGTGCTGGGCGGCGAGCACCTCCGTCGGGGCCAGCAGTGCGGCCTGCCCGCCCGCGTCCACCACCTGGAGCATGGCCCGCAGCGCCACCACCGTCTTGCCGGAGCCCACCTCGCCCTGCAACAGGCGGTGCATCGGGTGGTCGGTGGCCAGGTCGGCCGCGATCTCCACGCCGACGTCGCGCTGGCCACCGGTGAGCTCGTACGGCAACCGGGCGTCGAACGCGTCGAGCAGCCCGCCCTGCCGCGCCGGGCGGGCCCGGGCCGGCCAGGCGGCGGCCTGCAGCTTGCGGCGTACCAGGGTCAGCTGCACGGCGAACGCCTCGTCCCACTTCAACCGGCGGCGGGCCCGGTACAGGTCGTCGCGGCTGGACGGCCGGTGGATCTCGCGCAGGGCGGTGCCGAGACCGATCAGCTTCCGGGTGGCACGCACCGTGGCGGGCAGCGGGTCCTCCGGCGGCTCGACCGTGTCCAGCACCACCCGTACGCAGCGGGTGATCACCCAGGTCGGTACGGCCGCAGCCGCCGGGTAGACCGGGATCAACGCACCGGCGAACTCCTCGACCTGCTCGTTGGCCGCGGCCTCCCCGTCGGTCTGGTCGCCGAGCAGCACGTACTCGGGTCCGTTGAGCTGCCGCTTGCCACGGAACTCGGTGACCTTGCCGGCGAACATCCCCCACCGGCCCGGGCGCAGCTCCCGCTCCCGCCATGCCTGGTTGCCGAAGAAGGTCAGGGTGAGTGTGCCGCCGGAACCGTCGCCGACGGTCACCTCCAGCAGGTTGCCCCGGCGCTGGCGCATCGGGCGTACCGCGGTGCGCTGCACCTGGGCCAGCACGGTGACCTGCTCCCCGACGTCGAGCGCGCGGATGTCGGTGTGCTCGCCACGCTCGTCGTACCGGCGCGGGAAGTGGTAGAGCAGGTCACCGGCGGTGTGCAGGTCGAGGTGACCGGCGAGCGCCTTGGCCGTCTTCTCACCGACGAGCTTCTTGAGCGGCGTGTCCACGCTGGACGCTTCCGAGGTCATTCGACACCTACCAGCAGGGAATAACGCGGCTGTCCGCCCGGATACGTGTGCACCTCCACGAAGGGCCACCGGCCGGCGATGTGCGTACGCACCGCCTCGGCCAGCCCGTCCGGCGCGTCCGCCCCGACGAGCAGGGTGACCAGTTCGCCGCCGCCGCCGAGCATCCGGTCGACCAGGGCGACACTGGTCTCCACCAGATCGGTGCCGATCAGGTGCACCTCCCCCTCGACCAGGGCGAGTACGTCACCGGCGCGGCAGGGACCGGCGACGGTGAGCGCGTCCCGGCCGGCCCGGCACACCTCGGCGTGCCGGCAGGCGCCGGCAGCCTCGGCCATCGCGATCACGTCGTCCTCGAAGCGCCGGCCCGGGTCACGGACGGCGAGCGCGGCGAGCGCCTGCACCGGCGAGCGGGTGGGTACCACGCTGACCTTCACGCCCGCCCGGTGCGCCTCCACGGCGACCTGGTTCGCCACCGCCTGCGCGTCCGGGTCGTTGGGCAGCACCACGACCCGCGCCGCCCCGGTCGCGCGGACCGCGTCGAGCAGTTCGCCGGTGGACGGGTTGCCGGACACCACCACCGCTCGCTCACCGGCCAGCAGATCGGCGATACCGGGCCCGGTGGCCACCACCACGGCACCCCGGCCGCCGGAAGCCGGGCCCGGCTCGGTCGCCGTGTCCTGATCGAGGGGTGCCGGGGCCGCATCGGGGGCCGGGGCCGGCTCGGGTGGCCGCTGGTCGGCGAAGCGGGTCACCGAGATCTGGTACGGGCGGCCGGCCACCACGCCCGCCTCGATCGCCGCGCCGACGTCGTCGACGTGCACGTGCACCTGCCAGGTGCCGACGGTCGGGCTGCCGTCGCCGACCACCACCACGGAATCGCCGATCGCGTCCAGCTCGTCGCGCATCCGGCGGACCGCCTCGGGCTCGGCGTCGAGGAGGAACTGCACTTCGTAGGCGTACCCGGGGGACCGGGTCTCCCGCGCGACGGCCGACGGCGGCACCGACCGGGGTGTCGGCGGGCAGGTCACCGGGCTCTCCCCCGTGACCACCTCGACCAACGCGTCCAGCAGCAGGCAGAGCCCCCGCCCACCGGCGTCGACCACACCGGCCCGGGCCAACGCCGGCAACTGCTCGGGCGTACGGGCCAGAGCCGTCGCCGCGCCGGACGCGGCGGCACGCGCCACCGCGGGCAGTTCGCCGTCGGCCGCCCGCTCGGCCGCGTCGGCGGCGGCGGACGCCACCGTCAGCAGGGTGCCCTCCACCGGACGGGCCACCGCCGCGTACGCCGCGCTGCTCGCCGCGCGCAGGGCTGCGGCCAGCTCCCGGCCGCGTACCTCCGGGACGGGGCCCAGCGCGTCGGCGAGGCCGCGCAGGATCTGCGACAGGATCACGCCGGAGTTGCCCCGGGCCCCGAGCAGGGCGCCCCGGGCCAGCAGCCGCAGGGCGTGCCCGTGCGCGGTCGAGGTGCCGTCGGCTCCGGTGTCGAGATCCATCGCCAGGGCCTGCTGGGCCGAGGTGAGGGTGAGCACCAGGTTGGTGCCGGTGTCGCCGTCGGGCACCGGATAGACGTTCAGATCGTCGATCTCCCGCTGGTGCCGCTTGAGCGTGGCCAGCCCGCTGGCACACCAGCGGCGCACGGCGGCGGCATCGAGGGTGTCCAGCACGGTGGAAGCCTACTGTCGTAGGCTGACAACCGCCGGGCGTGTCACGCCTCGGCCGGATCCGCGTGCCGCACGCTTCGGGGAGAGTCTCTGGTAGTGGCGGCCGGCATCCCCTGGTAGGGCCGGTGCGCGGCCACCGAGGCCGGGCCAGGCCCGATTGGGCAGGCGGATGAGGCATCGGGTACCCTGGCCAGGTTGCCCGGGCAGCGCCTGCCGGCGACCTCATGAACGTTCAAACCCAGGAGTATCCCGTGGCTAGCGTGTGCGACGTCTGTGGCAAGGGACCGGGCTTCGGCCACAACGTGTCCCACTCGCACCGGCGGACCAACCGCCGCTGGAACCCGAACATCCAGTCGGTGCGTACCCCCGCCGGTGGCGGCACGACCAAGAAGCTGAAGGTCTGCACGTCCTGCATCAAGGCGGCCAAGGTCGCCCGCGCCTGACGCGGGACCGCGCTGTCGTCCGATGCCGGTGGGCCGTTGGTCCACCGGCATCGTCGTGTCAGCTCTCGGAACGCCCGCGCCGCTGCGGCACCGGGATGTGCCGCCACGCCGGGATGTTAGGAAGGGTCCCCTGCTATACACCAGGCGTTAGCAGGGGACCCTTCCTTGCACTCACAACGTGCGGCCGAACGACAGGCAGCCGGGCGCGTCGGCGTAGAACCCGAAGTTGGGGATCCGCTCGTAGCCGGCACCGGTGTACATCGCGATCGCCTCGGGCTGCCGGTCGCCGCACTCCAGGATGAGCCGCTTACGCCCGTGCTCGCGGGCCGAGCGCTCGATGGCGGCGAGCACCGCACGGGCCACCCCCCGGCCACGGACCTGCGGGTCGGTGTACATCCGCTTCAGCTCGGCGGTGTCGCCCTGGTCGCCGTGGCTGCGCCAGCCGCCGCAGCCGACCGGCTGCCCGTCGAGGTGAGCCACCAGGAACGCCCCGGCCGGGGAGACGAACTCAGCGGCGTTCACCGGCGTCTCGTCGCCGCTGCCGCCGTACCGGGTGCCCAGATCGGCCAGCGTGGCGGTGATCAACCGCTGCGCGACCGGGGAGTCGAACGGCACGACGTGGATCTCGATCTGCTGCACAGGTAAAGGGTACGACCCGACCTGCCCCTTACCCGGCGGGGTCACCGGAAGTGATCCCAGCCGCCCGGGCCGTCGAACGGGAGGCCGTCCACGGTCACTCCGGCACCCTCCCCGACCCGGCCGACCACCCGCCATCCGGCGGGCAGCGCCGTCGCCGCCGGGAAGGTCGCCACCAGCGCGTGATCGTCGCCACCGGCCAGCAACCAGGCGTACGGGTCGACGCCGAGCGCCTGCGCGGCGTCCCGCATCTGCGGCGGCACCTCGAAGGCGTCCCGGGTGAGGTCGACGGCCACCCCGCTGGCCCGCGCCACGTGCCCGAGGTCGGCGAGCAGTCCGTCGGAGACGTCGATCATCGCGGTGGCGCCGAGCCGGGCGGCCTGCGGTCCCGCCGGATACGGCACCTCCGGCCGCCGGTACGCCTCGACCAGCAGCCGGGGCGTCCGGAACCCTCGGGAGAGCACCGTGAACCCGGCCGCCGCGTACCCGGTGCGACCGGCCAGGGCGACGAGGTCCCCAGGTCGCGCCCCGCCCCGGGTCACCGGGGTCCGGCCGCCCAGATCGCCCAGGGCGGTGACCGCGATGGTCAGGGTGGGACTGGCCGACATGTCCCCGCCCACCACGCTGGCGCCGACCTCGGCCGCCTCGGCACCGAGCCCGTCGGCCAGTCCCTCCACCCAGTCGGTGGCCGCGTCGGCCGGTACGCAGAGCGCCACCAGCAACGCGGTCGGGTCGGCGCCCATCGCCACCACGTCCGCGAGGTTCGCCGCCGCCGCCCGACGCCCGATGTCGTCCGCGCTGGACCAGTCTCGACGGAAATGCCGCCCCTCCACCAGCACGTCGGTCGACGCGACCACCCGGGCGTCGGGCGCGGCGACCACCGCCGCGTCGTCGCCGGGGCCGAGCAGGACCGTGCTTCCGTAGGACAGCCGGGAGGTCACCCGGTCGATCAGCCCGAACTCGCCGACACCCGCGACACTCACGCCGGGACTCCGTCGCGCCGCATGCCGACGTGAGACACCGTCGCGCCCAGCCGCACAGCTCGCTCGCTCACTGCTTCTCCTTGGCCACCGATAGGGATCACCCCTGGTCCGTAAGGTACTTTCTCCCTTCGGGCCGCTTTGGCAGGCGGCGACGGAGGGAGGTCGAGCGTGGTACAGGCGTACATCCTCATCCAGACAGAGGTCGGTCGGGCACGTGACGTGGCCGGTCTCATCGCGGATCTCGCCGGTGTGGTCCGGGTCGACGCCGTCACCGGGCCGTACGACGTGGTCGTGCTCACCGAGGCCGACACCGTCGATGAGCTCGGCAAGCTCATCGTCAGCAACGTGCAGATGGTGCCGGGCATCACCCGCACCCTGACCTGTTCGGTGGTGCGACTGTAAGTGGACGAGACCACCAAGCCGGCCGACGACCGCACCGAGGGTGCGAAGGCGCCCGACCGCACCAACCGCTCTGCCGCGCTGATCGCCACCGCGGTGGCGCTGCCGGTGGCGCTGCTGGTGGGCGCGGTCGCCTGGGCCAACCTCCCGTCGAGCGAACCGGCCGCCGCACCCACGGCGTCACCGAGCACGCCCGGCCCTCAGTCCACCACCCCGGTCGAGATGGCCGCTCCGGAGCTGGCCGAACGCCCCACCGTGGTGTGCCGCGCCCTGTTGTCGCAGTTGCCGGCGACGGTCCGCGACCTGCCGCAACGGCCGGTCTCCGCCGGTCCTGAGCAGAACGCCGCGTACGGCGATCCGGCGCTGACGGTGGCCTGCGGTGGCGACCGGCCCGAGCTGGCCCGCGACGAGCACCTCTACCTGGTCAACTCGGTCTGCTGGTACGCGGTGGAGGGGCCGGACGTGACGGAGCTGACCACGGTCGACCGGGAGACGGAGGTGACCCTACGGGTGCCGCACTTCTACGGCGAGGCGTTGCAGTGGGCCGCCCCGATCTCCGCGACCATCGTCGAGTCGATCCCGTCGGGCGACACGAAGCCCACCGGCTGCACCTCATGACCCATCCACCGGCGGCGGGCCGCGCCGGTGACGGCCCGCCTCGGATGGGGACTCAGTACTGTCCCGGACCCCGGGTCAGCGCCGTGCGGATGAGCCGGTCGATCAGCTTCGGGTACTCCAGCCCGGCCGCCGCCCACATCCGGGGGAACATCGACGTCGGCGTGAAGCCGGGCATCGTGTTGATCTCGTTGAGGTAGACGTCCAGCTCCGGGGTGACGAAGAAGTCGGCGCGGGCCAGGCCGGCGCAGTCCAGCGCGGTGAAGGCCCGGACGGCGTAGTCGCGTACCTGGCGGGTGACCCGGTCGGGCAGGTCGGCGGGGAGGTCGTACTCGCAGGCGGACTCTGCGTCGATGTACTTGGCCTCGAAGTCGTAGAACTCGTAGTCACCGACCACCCGCACCTCGGCGAGCACGGACGCCTCGGGCATCCCGCCGGCCTCGCCCTCCAGCACGCCGCACTCGATCTCGCGGCCGACGATGGCCCCCTCGACCAATACCTTGCTGTCGATCTCGCGGGCGACGGCGATGGCCGTCTCCAGGTCGGCCCAGTCGCTGACCTTGCTGATTCCGAACGAGGACCCGGCCCGGGAGGGCTTGACGAAGACCGGCAGGCCGAGTCGCTGCTTGTCCGCCTCGCCGAGCGTCATCCCGCTGCGCAGCACCGCGTACGGGCCGACCGGGATGCCCTCGGCGGCGCAGAGCTTCTTGGTGAACTCCTTGTCCATGGCGGCGGCCGAGGCGAACACCTTCGCCCCGACGTACGGGATGCCGGCCATCTCCAGCATGCCCTGGATGGTGCCGTCCTCGCCGTAGGAGCCGTGCAGCACCGGGAAGACCACGTCCACATCGGCCAGCGCGCGGGGCCCGTCGGCCGGGTCGAGCACCAGCAGGCCGCTGCCGGTCGGGTCGGCGCGCAGCACGACGTCCACACCGGACTCTGCGGTGATCTCCGGCAGCCGACGTGACCTGATCGCCAGTTGGGCGGGGTCGCCGGTGGTCAGCACCCACTGCCCGGCCCGGGTGATGCCCACCGGCACCACCTCGAACTCGTCGGGGTCCAGCGCGGCGAGCACGCTTCCGGCGCTGACGCAGGAGATGCCGTGTTCCGGGCTGCGGCCGCCGAAGACGATCGCCACGCGGGTCTTGCCTGGGGTGGTCACTGCGGTCACCTTTCCGGGACGCACTGCTGGCGCTCTCCCGGATGACCTTACTGTGCGTGGCGGGGTCGGGTGACCGATACCCGACGGGAACGCGGGATGGCCGCATTCGGTCAACGCGCCATATACGATGCGTTACCGGTCGGCCGTGACCAGCAGTGTCAGCCGACCAGCTGCCGCTCGCCGAACGCATGCCGTCGACCGATGGCGATGACCTTGACCCGCTGCCGGCCGGCCCGCACCATGCCCAGCGCCATGAACGCGCCGGCGATCCGGTCCGCCGCCTCCCGGCTGCTCGCGCCGACCACCTGGCGTCGACGCTCCGGGGCGACCCGCTCGTTGCGACCGTCCACCTCGTACGGACGGACGTCGGTCAGGACTACCAGGAAACGTGTCATCGCCGGCCGCCGAGGCGCTCGGCGCACACCCGCTGACCAGTTCGCACGTCGATTCCCTTCCGGTGGCCGACAACTGGCGCGGCACGCGGCGGCCGGGTACGGGGGAATAACCCGACCGCCGCGCGCCCCATCCCCTCCGGTCGCTCACCACCACCGTCGCCACGACAACCGGCGGTGAGGACGCGATAACAGAATGGCAGGTCCATGGGCATGAATGCAACTCTCACTGACGTTCTCTCATGTACACAGTCCCAAATACGTGCGACCATCGATGCATGGCACCGAAGACCGCTCGCGCTCGCCGGTTGGGCCTCGCGCTGCGCCACCACCGGGAAGCCGCCGGCCTCACCCTGGAAGCTGCGGCCGACGAGATCAACAGCACCCGTAGCACGCTGTCCCGCTACGAGAACGCGCAGACACTGGTCAACCCCGCCACCGTACGGGCGCTGCTCACCCTCTACGGCGTCAAGGCCGAGGAGGTCGCCGCCGCCGTCGCGCTGGCCAAGGACGCACGCAAGCCCGGCTGGTGGGTCTCCTACTCGTACCTGCTGGACCGGCGCACCATCGACTTCATCGCGTTGGAGGCCGAGGCCACCGGCATCGCCAACTTCGAGCCGTCGGTAATGCCGGGTCTGCTGCAGACCGCCGACTACATCCGCGCGGTGATGCGGGGCGGACCGCACACGCTCAGCGACAACGACGTCGAGGAGCGGGTCCATATGCGGCTCGACCGGCAACAACGGGTCTTCGAGCAGGATCCGCCGATCTTCGACGCGATCCTCGACGAGGCCGCGCTGCTACGCCCGGTCGGCGACGGGTCGGCCATGCAGGGGCAGCTCAACCATCTGCTCAAGATGAGCGAACTGCCGAACATCACCGTGCAGGTGATCCCGTTGGTCGCCGGCTACCACCGGGGCACCCGAGGTTCGCTGCACATCCTCGAGTTCGCCGACCCGGAGGACCCGATCATCGCCTCCGTGGAGACCGTCGCCGGGCAGATGATCCTGGACCGGCCCGGCGAGCTGCGCACCTGCACCAAGATCATGGAACACCTGCGGACCGTCGCGCTCAGCCCGGCGGCCAGCCGCGACCTACTCCTGAACCTGAAGGGACGGTAAGAGGATGACACCGACGACCAACACCGTGGTGGCCGTGACCGGGTGGCGCAAGAGCAGCCACAGCGGTGACGAGGGAGCCTGCGTGGAGGTGGCGGTCGTTCCCGGGACGGTGGCCGTACGCGACTCCAAGGACCCGGACGGCCCGCTGCTGCATTTCCCGCCGGCCGCCTGGACCGCCTTCGCCCAGGCACCCCCGACCTGCTGAACCGGGTCCACACCCCCCGGAGCCGTACCACCGCGAGCTGACCCCCCAGAACCGCTGACCGGGCCGGTAAGGGCACCGCCGGCCCGGTCAGCCCTGGATCAGTCGCCGACCAGCGGCGGTGGTGCCGGCAGGTCCCGGGCCGCCTCCAGCGCGGCGAGCGCGACGCCCCGCGCACCGGCCATGTCGCGCTCCGGCACCAGTGCGAACGTGGCCAGCGCGGCCTGCTCCGCGCGGAGCGCGGTGTGCTCGCGTACCGCCGTGAGGAACCAGTCACGGAACTCCGGGGCCGTCTCCACCACGCCACCACCGACGAAGTAGGCATGCGGATCGGTGAAGTTCGCCGTGATGGTGAACAGCGCACCGAGTGCCCGCGCCTGCTGCGCGAAGATCTCCCGGGCCAGTTCGTCGCCGCGCTCGCCGTACCCGCGCACCAGCTTGGCCGCCCGGGCCGGTGGCTCGGCCGCCAACGGGTGCCCCGGGAACCGCGTCAACCAGTACGGCAGCAGGTTGCGCCCGATCGCGGTCAGCGAGGCCACGCTCTCCACGTCACCGACGAAACCGCAGGCGCAGGTCGGCACCGGCTGCTCCGGGGCCAGCACGGTGGTCAGCGGGATCTGCACGTGCCCCAGCTCGCCGGCCATGCCGGCCGCACCGGACACCACCCGACCGTTCTCCACCACACCGCCGCCCAGCCCGGTGCCGACGATCGCCGCCACCGACGACCGCTGCATCGCGTCGGTGCCGAAGTGCACGTGGTGGGCGTAGAGCGCGGCGGCGTTGCCGTCGTTGTGATAGACCACCGGCAGCCCGAGCCGGCGTTCCAGCGCCCCCCGCACATCGTACCCGCGCCAGGCCGGCTGGGAAAAGTTCGTCGAGCCCTTCGACGAGATCACCCCGGTGGCGCTGGCCGGGCCCGGCGTGTCCAGCCCGACCGCCCGGACCGACTCGCGGGGCACACCTGCGCGAGTCAGTACGCCGTCGAAGGCCCGCGCCATCGCCGCCACCGCCGCCTCCGGCCCGGCCTGCACCTCGCTGGGCGTCTCCACCAGCTCGTCCACCAGGAACCGCCCGTCGAGGGTCAGGACCGTGGTGTTGTTGCTCGTACCCCCGTTGTCGATCCCGACGACCACCGGCACCGTTGCGCCATCCACCGAAACCCGCCTCCCGTCGTCCGAACCTGACGCGAGGTTAGTTCTCGGTCCGCCGGCCTGCCATGCCCGCCGGGCCGTTCCTGCGGTGCCCGGCACAGGCCGGCCGGCAGGCGGTCATCACGGTGGCCCCCAGATCGCCGTCACGGACCACCTCCGGCACCAGCCCGACACCGGTCAGCACCGTCCGCAACTCGTCCACCTGGTCCTCCCCCACCTCCACCACCAGGTGCCCGCCCGGCGCGAGCCACCGCGGCGCGGTGGTGGCGACCCGGCGCAGCACCGCCAGGCCGTCCGGGCCGCCGTCCAGCGCCACCGGTGCCTCGTGCCAGCGGGACTCGGGCGGCAGCAACGGCAGCGCCGTCGTCGGCACGTACGGGGCGTTCGCCACCACCAGGTCCAGAGCACCCCGGCAGGCGGCCGGCAGCGGCGCGAAGAGGTCACCGCAGAGCACCGGCACCGCCAGGTCGGCCAGGTTCCGCCGGGCACAGGCCACCGCCGTCGGATCCAGGTCGACCGCGGCCACCAGCCGGGGCGTGGTGAGCCGACCGGCCAGCGCGCTGGTCACCGCGCCGGAACCGCAACACAGCTCCACCACGGTCGCCGCCGGTCCGGTCACCGCCACGGCGGCCGAGACCAGCAACGCGGTACGCGACCGGGGCACGAAGACCCCCGGGCGTACGCCGATCCGCTCGCCGCAGAACTCCGCCCAGCCGAGCAGATGCTCCAAGGGTTCACCCGCGACCCGCCGGTCGACCAGACCGGCCAACGCCTCCGGGCTGTCCGCCCCCTCCACCAGCAGCCGGCTCTCGTCCTCGGCCCAGACACAACCCGCCTCCCGCAGCCGGCGCACCAGGGCGTCGAACTCGGCCGGGGAGACGGGCCGCATCAGGTTGCCGCGTCCAGTGCGGCCGTGACGTCGGCGACCAGGTCGACGGTGTCCTCCACCCCGCAGGAGAGCCGGACGAAGCCGGGTGGGGTGTCGTCGCCCCACTGCGCCCGCCGGTCGGCGGTGGTGTGCAGGCCGCCGAACGAGGTCGCCGCGCCGACCAGCCGGGCCGCGTCGAGGAACCGGGCGACCCGCTCGGCACCACCCAGGTCGAAGGAGAGTACCCCCGGCATCCGCCGCATCTGCCGCGACGCCACCGGGTACGCCGGGTCGTCCGGCAGGCCAGGCCAGCGCACCCCCGTCACGTCGGGGCGGGCCGCGAGCAGCCGGGCCAGCGCCTCCGCGTTCGCCGTCTGCCGGGCCAGTCGCAGGTCGAGGGTGGCCAGCGACCGGTGGGCCAGCCAGGCGTCGAACGCCCCGGGCACCGCCCCGGTGACCGTCCGCCACGCGGTGGCCTGTTCCAGCAGCGGGGCCGACCGGGTGGCGAGGTAGCCGAGCAGCAGGTCGGAGTGCCCGGTCAAGGCTTTGGCGCCGGAGGCCACCACCAGGTTCGCGCCGAGGTCCAGCGGGCGCTGGCCGAGCGGCGTGGCGGTGGTGTTGTCCACCGCCAGCAGGGCACCGGCCGTGTGTGCCCGCTCGGCCAGGGCGGGCAGGTCCACCACGTCCAGGCCCGGGTTGGCCGGTGTCTCCACCAGCACCAGGCGTACGCCGGTGAAGTCCGGGTAGGGCCCGGCGGTCGGCGCGAACAGCACCCGTACCCCGTTGCCGGCCAACGTGTCGGTGGCGAACGCGCGCACCGGGAAGTAGCCGTCGGCGGGCAGCACCACGGTGTCACCGGCCCGCAGCACCGCCAGCAGCAGGCCGGTGATCGCCGCCTGGCCACTGGCGAAGACCCGGCAGTCGCCGCCCTCCAGCTCGCCGATCGCCGCCTCCAGCAGCCGGCGGGTCGGGTTGTCCGGCCGCCCGTAGCCGTTCGGCGCCGCCGCCGGTCCCTGCCACGGGTCCAGGTGGTACGGCGCGGCGAAGACCGGACCGGGCAGGAACGGCGCGCCGGGCGTCGGCTCGGGCAGACCCGCGTGTACGCACCGGGTGCCGTCACCGGCGGACCGATCGTCCTCCTTCGGGAGGCGGAAACCCTCGTCGTCCACGGTGCTCACTCCGGCTTGGTGGTGCGGCTCATCAGGGCCCGGACCGCGCGGCGCGGATCGACCCCCTCGTGGCAGACCAGCTCGACCTGCTCGGTGATCGGCATCTCCACCCCGTGCGCGCGGGCCAGGTCCCGGATCGCCAGCGCGCTCTTGACCCCCTCGGCGGTCTGCCGGGTGGCCACCCGCGCCTCCTCCAGCGTGGCGCCCCGACCCAGGTGCTCGCCGAAGGTGCGGTTGCGGGCCGACGGGGACGAGCAGGAGGCGACCAGATCGCCCATGCCGGCCAGGCCGGCGAAGGTGAGCGGGTCGGCGCCGAGGGCCACCCCGAGCCGGGCGGTCTCGGCCAGCCCACGGGTGACCAGCATCGCGCGGGTGTTGTGCCCGAACCCCATCGCGGTGGCGATGCCGTACGCCAGGGCGATCACGTTCTTCACCGCCCCGCCCAGCTCACAGCCGACCACGTCGTCGTTGGTGTACGGACGGAAGTACGGCGTGGTGATCGAGTGCTGCACCTGCGCGGCGCGGTCGGCGTCGGTGCCGGCGACCACGGTGGCGGCCGGCTGCTCGGCCGCGATCTCCGGCGCCAGGTTGGGCCCGGAGACCACCACCACGCGATCCGCCGCCACCCCGGCGGTCTCGACGATGACCTCGCTCATCCGCTTGGTGGTGCCGAGCTCGATACCCTTCATCAGCGAGACCAGGGTGGCGTCGGGGTGCAGGTGACCGACCCACTCGGCGAGGTTGCCGCGCAGCGTCTGCGAGGGCACCGCCAGCACCACCATCTCGGCGCCCTCGATCGCCTCGGCGGCGTCACCGGTGCCGGTGACCCGCTGCGGCAGCACCACTCCCGGCAGGTACTCCGGGTTGCGTCGCTCGTCCCGGAGGACGTCGGCGATGGCCTGCCGCCGCGCCCAGATCGTGACGTCCCGCCCGGCGTCACCGAGGATCTTGGCGAACGCCGTCCCCCACGACCCGGCCCCCAGCACCGCCACATGCCCGCTCTGCTGCGCGCCGCCACGGGGCTGACGCTCGCTCATGCCGACGCTCCGCTTCGCTGCGCGCCGCCACGAGACACCCCGCACCGATGACTCACTCGCTGACGCTCGCTCATGACGCTGCCTCGGGGCGGTCGGCGTTGGCGCGGGAGGTGCGCTGCCAGAGCGGCGGGGGTGTGCCGCCCCGGATCTCGGCGAGCAGGTCCCGCACCCGCAGCATGATCACGTCGGTCATCTCCTCGAGCACCTGCCGGCTCGGCGCTGACCCGGCCCAGTGGCTCAGGTCGACCGGCGGCCCGGCCACCACGGTCACCGGGATGCGGGGGCGCGGGTTGAGCCGGGCACGGCGCGGGTCGAACATCTGCTCCGGCCCCCACATCGCCACCGGCACGACCGGGGCACCGGTGGTCAGTGCCAGCCGGGCCGCGCCGGTCTTGCCCTTCATCGGCCACAGGTCCGGCTCCCGGCTGGTGGTGCCCTCCGGATAGATGATCACCGCCGCGCCCTCGCTCAGGGCTTTGACCAACGCGTCCAGCGACTTGACCGCGTCGACCGAGCCGCGCTCCACCGGGATCTGGCGGCACCGGTGCAGGATCCAGCCGATTACCGGAACCTTGAACACGCTCGCCTTGCCGAGGAACTGCGGCCACCGACCGGCGTCATAGACGAAGTGCGCCGACACCAGCGGATCGGCGTGCGAGATGTGGTTCGCCACGATGATCACCGGGCCGTCCTGCGGCAGGTACTCCATGCCCCGCCAGGTACGCCGGGTCCATACGGTCACCACCGGCTTGACCAGCACCACGGCGAACCTCCGCCAGAACCCCAGCCTGCGCCGACCCACCGTGCCTCCTCGTGCCCACCCCGACCCGCCCACCGGAGACCTCCGGTGACGCCCGCAGCCGAAATCATGCCTGTTCGCCCCCGGTACGGCCAGTGAGGGTACCGCCGTCGGGCTGGCAGGATGACAGGTGTGAGTCAGCCCTGGACCGTGGTGGTGCCGGTCAAGCGCCTGGTCGCCGCGAAGTCGCGGCTGCGTGGCGGGCTGCCCGGCGTACCGCACGAGGAGCTGGCGCTGGCGCTCGTGGCCGACACCCTCGACGCGGTGCGGGCCTGTCCCGAGGTGGTCGAGGTGCTCGTGGTCACCGACGACGCCCGGGTCCGCGCCGAGGCCCTCGCGGCCACCGCCCGGGTGCTGCCGGACGTCCCGGACGCCGGCCTCAACGCCGCGTTCCGGCACGGCGCGGCACAGGTGTCCGGCCCGGTGGCCGGGATCACCGCCGACCTTCCCGCGCTGCGCCCGGCCGAGCTCGCGGCGGCGCTGCGCGCGGTGGGGGAGGCGCCGCCCGGCGTCCGCTGCTACGTGGCCGACGCGCCGGGCGCCGGCACCGTGCTGCTGGCCGCGCCGGCGGGCGTACCCCTTCGGCCGTGCTTCGGGCCCGGCTCGGCCACGGCGCACGCGGCGAGCGGCGCCCGGCCGCTGGCCGGCGACTGGCCGAGCCTGCGCCGGGACGTGGACACCCCGGACGACCTGGCCGCCGCCGCCCGGCTCGGGCTCGGGCCGCGCACCGCGCGACTGGCCGCCGGCTGCCTCACCGGCTGAGCTCCCCCGCCGGTGTACGGTGCTGGGCATGCAGGGCACGGTGGCGACCTTCGACGCGGCGACCCGCAGCGGGCTGCTGCTGCTCGACGACGGCACCGAGCTGTCCTTCCCGGCCCGCGCCTTCGACGCCTCCGGGCTGCGGCTGCTCCGGCTCGGCCAGCGGGTCCGCGTCGAGACCGACGCCGCCGGAGACGTGGTTCGCGTGACCCTGCCGACGATGTCCTGAGGCAACCCAGCGAAAGTTCATTTTGCGTTAACCCGAGTCGGGTGATTATGAGCAGGTGAGCACCCCTCGCGAACGTAACGCCAGCCCCGCCGGCACCGACGACCACACCAGCCGCGACGCAGAGCGCCCCCGAGGATCCGACGGGCGCTTCCGCCGTACCCGGCCGGCGACCGACCTGGCCGGCACCGACCCGGCCGCCGCCTCCACCGGGCTGGAGGAGGTGCTCGATCCGGTAACCGAGCCGGGCGCAACCGGACCCTCCGGCGGCGAGCCGCCGCCGGTCCGGCCGCTGCCGGAGGACCGGTTCCTCAACCGGGAGCTGTCCTGGCTCGACTTCAACGCCCGGGTCCTGGCGCTGGCCGAGGACCCGCACACCCCGCTGCTGGAACGGGCGAAGTTCCTGGCCATCTTCGCCAGCAACCTCGACGAGTTCTACATGGTGCGGGTGGCCGGGCTCAAGCGTCGGCTCTCCGCCGGCCTGCCGGTACGTGGCGGTGACGGGATGCCGCTGCGTACCCAGTTGGCGCTGGTCGCCGAGAAGGCCGCCACCCTGGTCACCCGGCACGCCACCTGCTCCGTCGACGACGTGCTGCCCAAGCTGGCCGACGAGGGCATCCGGATCCTGCGCTGGTCCGACCTGGGCGACGCCGAGCGGGAACGGCTGCGCACCTACTTCCGGGAGCAGATCTTCCCGGTGCTCACCCCGCTCGCGGTCGACCCGGCGCACCCGTTCCCGTACATCTCCGGCCGGTCCCTGAACCTGGCCGTCTCGGTACGCGACCCGGACGGCGGGCCGGAGCTGTTCGCCCGGGTGAAGGTGCCCAACAACGTGCCCCGGTTCGTCCGGGTCGACCGGGACCAGCCCGGCGTGCGGATGGTGCCGGTGGAGGACGTCATCTCGGTGCACCTCGGCCAACTCTTCTCCGGCATGCAGGTGGTGGAGTGCCACCTGTTCCGGGTCACCCGCAACGCCGAGGTGGAGGTGGACGAGGACCGCGACGAGGACCTGCTCCAGGCGCTGGAACGGGAGCTGGCCCGGCGTCGCTTCGGTCCGCCGGTGCGGCTGGAGGTGGCCGCCTCGATCTCCGACCACATGCTGGAGCTGCTCGTCCGGGAACTGGACATGGACGCCCAGGACGTGCTGCGGGTCCGCGGGCTGCTCGACCTCTCCGCGCTCTGGCAGTTGTACGGCGAGGCCGACCGGCCCGACCTGAAGGACCCTCCGTTCGTGCCGGCCACCCATCCCCGGCTCGCCGAGGGCGAGGTGCCGCGCAGCGTCTTCGCCACCCTGCGCGACGGAGACGTGCTGGTGCACCACCCGTACCACTCCTTCGCCACCAGCGTGCAACGCTTCGTCGAGCAGGCCGCCGCCGATCCGAACGTGCTGGCCATCAAGCAGACGCTCTACCGCACCAGCGGCGACTCACCGATCGTGGACGCGCTGGTCGACGCCGCCGCCGCAGGCAAGCAGGTGGTGGTGCTGGTCGAGCTGAAGGCACGGTTCGACGAGGTGGCCAACATCGGTTGGGCCCGCACCTTGGAACGGGCCGGCTGTCACGTGGTCTACGGCCTGGTCGGGCTCAAGACGCACTGCAAGACCGCGCTGGTGGTACGCCAGGAGGGCAACCAGATCCGGCGCTACTGCCACATCGGCACCGGCAACTACCACCCGAAGACGGCCCGGCTGTACGAGGACTTCGGCATGCTCACCGCCGACCCGGAGATCGGGGCCGACCTCACCGACCTGTTCAACGTGCTGACCGGCTACAGCCGGCAGACCGCTTACCGGCGGCTGCTGGTGGCGCCGCAGGGCATCCGCAGTGGCCTGATCGAACGGATCGAGCGGGAGGTCGCCCACGTCCGGCTGGGTATGCCGGGGCTCGTGCAGTTCAAGGTGAACTCGCTGGTCGACGAGGAGATCACCGACGCGTTGTACCGGGCCTCCCAGGCCGGTGTCCACGTCGACCTCATCATCCGGGGCATGTGCACGTTGCGTCCCGGCGTACCCGGGCTGTCGGAGAACATCCGGGTACGGTCCATCCTCGGCCGGTTCCTGGAACACTCCCGGGTCTTCCGGTTCGGCAACAACGGCGACGCCGAGTTCTGGATCGGCTCCGCCGACCTGATGCACCGCAACCTGGACCGGCGGGTCGAGGCACTGGTGCAGGTCAGCGACCCGGTGGCCCGGGCCGAGTTGGACCAGGTGCTGGCTGCCGCGATGAGCCCCGACATCGACGCGTTCGAGTTGGCGGCCGACGGGAGCTGGACCCGGCGTACCGGCACGACCGACGCGCCGCCGCCCCACCTGCAGGGGATGCTGCTGCGTCGGGTCGGCAGCACCGCCGGGTGAGCGTCGCCGGAATAGGCTGAGTGGATGGTCGAGGAGGAACGGCGACGGACCGGATGACCGACGTGTTCGAGATCCGGGCGGCCGGCGGGGTGGTGTGGCGGCCCGGAACGCACGACGACGTCCAGGTCTGCCTGGTGCACCGCCCCCGGTACGGCGACTGGACGCTGCCCAAGGGCAAGCTGGAGCCGGGCGAGCACCCGTTGACGGCCGCCGTGCGGGAGGTCGCCGAGGAGGCCGATGCCCGGGCCACGCCCGAGGTACGCCTGACGTCGGTGCGGTACCGCAGCGAGGGGCGACTCAAGGAGGTCGACTACTGGTCGATGCGGGCGGTAGGCGCCGGTGGATTCCAACCGAACACCGAGGTCGACGCGGTGCGCTGGCTCGACGTGGACGACGCGGTGGCGCTGGTCAGCTACCCGCACGACGCGGAGGTGCTGGCCGCGTTCGCCGCGCTGCCGCGGGTCACCGCCACCATGGTGCTGGTTCGCCACGGCCACGCCGGCAAGCGGTTGACCTGGTCCGGCCCGGACACGGCCCGGCCGTTGGACGCCCGTGGCTGGTCGCAGGCGCGCGCGTTGGCGCCGCTGATCGCGCTGACCCGGCCGAGTCGGCTGCTGTCGGCGTCAGCGCGCCGTTGCGTACAGACCCTGGACCCGGCCGCCGCGACGCTGGACCTGCCGATCGAGATCAGCGGCGACCTGGACGAGCCCTTCGCCGGCCAGCAGCCCGACGAACGGGTGCTCGCGGCGGCGGCGCGGATGGCCGCGCTGGCCGCCTCCGGTGCGCGTACGGCGGTGTGTGGCCAGGGCAAGGTGATCCCGGGCGCGCTGGAACGTCTCGCCGGGCAGACCGGCGACTACCACACCGACAAGGGCGCGGGCTGGTTGCTCGCCTTCACCGGCGATCGCCTCGTCGCCGCCGACCGGCTCTGATCCGACGTCAGCTGGCACCGCCGGGCAGGGTGAGGGTGACCGCGACCGGCAGGTGGTCGCTGGCGGTGCCGGGCATCGCGACAGCCTCCGAGGCGACCAGGTCGGGCGAGACGAAGACGTGGTCGATCTGCTCGCGTGGGTCGTCGGCCGGGCTGGTCGGCAACGGGCGGGCGGCGGCGAACGCGTCGACCAGACCGGCGTCGGTGAGCGCGGCGAAGGCCGGGTCACCCGGCTCGGTGTTGAAGTCACCGGCGACCACCAGCGGCAGGCCGTCGGCGTACTCGGTGGCGAAGTCGGCGACGGCGCGGGCCTGGACCACCGGGTCCGCGCCGGGCGGTGGTTGCAGGTGGGTGCTCACCACGGCCAGGCGTACGCCCTCGCTGAAGTCCACGGTGACGCCGAGCGCCTGCGCGCCGGTGGGTGCGCCCACGGCGGGCAACACCCGGGTCCGGGCCCGGCCCACCAACCAGCGGCTGAGCACCGCGTCACCCCAGAGCGCGTCGGCGGCCGGCGCGAAGACGTAGGGCAGGCCCAGCCGGTCGGAGAGCAGGTGCAGGGTGTCGTGGCCGCCGTTGAGCAGCCAGCCCCGGTCCACCTCGCTGAGCACGACCACGTCGGCTCCCCTGACCGCCCGTTCCAGCGCGGTCAGGTCGAACCGGCCGTCCATGCCGAAGCCCATCCGGATGTTGTAGGCCACCACCCGTACCTGCTCCGGCGGACCGGGCCGATTGGTCGCCATCGGCCACGGCTCGTGCAGCACCGCGGCGGCGAAGGCGGTCAGCGTGGCGAGCGCGGCGATCGGCACCGCGGGCAGCCGGGCGAAGGCGCGGGACTCCCGGGCCGTTGAGACAGCCGCTGGGGCGACGGACTCCTCGGTGGCCGGTGCGGCCGGACGGGGCCGTAAACGGCCCTCCAGCGCGATCAGGCCGGTCAGGACGGCCACCAGGGCCGGCAGCCACCCGTTGGGGTAGCCGAGGTCGTAGGCGGCGTAGTAGAGCACCGAGACGACCGCGAAGACGAGCATCCCGCCCACCACGGCGTATCCCCGCCGGCTCGCGGCCCGCGCCGTCGGCCCGGCGGCGCCGTCGGCCAGCGCGAGGCAGCCCCCCAGACCGGCGGCGCTGAGCAGTACGGCGACGGCCAGCAGCGACGGCGGGCCGTACCCGAACAGCAGGGCCCCGGCCAGCAGCAGAGCCGGCCACACCAGCCGGGCGCGTGGCCGGGGCGGGGCCAGGGCGGCGAGCAGGAGCAGTGCCACCGCCACACCGAGCGGCGCGAACGCGAACAGCGGTGTCGAGGCGGTGCCCGCCTCCCCGAACCAGAAGGACGTCGCGGTGCTCACCACCGCCGGTGACAGCGCCACCATGCCGCCCAGCACCAGCGCCGGCCCGGTGAGCAGCCACGCCCGGACGTGTGGCACCGGCGTCGACTCACCGCGGCGACGGGCGAGCAGGACCTCACCGGCGAGCAGCGCCGCCACCGTCGCACCGCCGGCCACCCACGCCGCCCAACTCCCCCGCCAGACCAGGTCGTACGTGCCGACGAGCACGTGCCCGAGCGCCGCGGCGGCCAGTCCGAGCGCCAGTCCGGGTACCGCGCGCTCGCCCCGGGCGGCGGTCGCGGCGAGCCACACCAGACCCGCGAGCAGGCCGGCGCTGGCGAGCCAGAGCTGCGCCCAGCCGCCGGGCCCGGCGGTCAGCGCGAGCCGGGCGGCGCCCAGCAGCGCCACGGCCACCACGCCGACGACGCGGCTGCCGACCAGCCGGACGAGTGGCGGCGCGGCGAGCGCCAGCACGAACCAGCCGAGGGCGAACGCACCGAGCAGTTCGGCCGGGGTCGACGCGGCCTGCCCGAAGATGGTGATGACCGACGGCAGGAAGACGCGCAGCACGTCGGTCAGGACGACGAGGCCGAGTGCCAGGGTGGCGGTACCGAGATGGCGGTGACGCAGCACGGTTCCTCTTTCGCCGAGGGGTGGTCCGGCGATTCTGGGCCTCGTGCCCCGCTCCGTCAACGCCGTGGGTCCGGACCTCAGGTCGCGGACCCACGGACATGGCGAGGGCGCCCACCGGTGCGGCGGACGCCCTCGTCGTACGACCGGCTCAGCGCCGGGTCGCGCTCTTCCTGGCCGGCGCCTTCTTCGCCGGTGCCTTCTTGGCCGTCGCGGTCTTCTTGGCCGTCGCGGTCTTCTTGGCCGTCGCGGTCTTCTTGGCCGTCGCGGTCTTCTTGGCCGTCGTGGCGGTCTTCTTCGCCGGGGCGGTCTTCTTCGTGGCGGTCGTCTTCGTGGCCGCGGCGGTGGTCTTGGCCGCCTTGGCCGCGGTCGTCTTCTTGGCCGCCGCCGTGGTCTTCGTGGCGGTCGTCTTCTTGGCCGCCGCAGTGGCCTTCGCCGTGGTCGTCTTCTTGGCGGCGGTCGCCTTCACACCCGTCGCCTTCGCACCGGTGGTCTTGGCGGTGGCCGCGGCGGCCTTCTTCGCCGCCGCCGTGGCCTTCGGCACCTTGCCGCTGGCCACCATCTCCTTGAACCCGGCGCCCGGACGGAAGGTCGGCACCGAGGTCTTCTTGACCTTCACCGCCTCCCCGGTCCGCGGGTTGCGGGCTGTTCGCGCGCCCCGTACGCGCTTCTCGAACGCTCCGAAACCGGTGATCGCCACCTTCTCGCCCTTGGTGACCGCCGCCTGGACCTCAGCGAGGACCGCGTCGAGCGCGGCCGTCGCCGTTTTCCGGTCTCCCAGGCGAACGGCGAGGGCCTCGATGAGCTCGGCCTTGTTCACTACTTCCTCCTGATTGTGCAACTGACTCGACGCGAGCCATTCTGCGCGCACCGTATGCCCTGTGCTGCCGGGACACAAACATTCGGTGGAAAAAAGCCCTTGTGTCGCAACGGATTCGCCCCCACCGGTGGCACCGGTGGGGGCGAAATCGGCGGTGGAGCCGGGATGAACGGCTAGGCGACCCGGGGCAGGAACGGCGACCGGGTCCCCTCGAAGGCATCGATCTGCGCCTCGTGACGAAGGGTGAGTCCAATGTCGTCCAAGCCCTCCATCAGCCGCCAGCGGCTGAAGTCGTCGAGCGGGAACGACCACGTGGAACCGCCCGCCTGCACCTGCCGGGCGGTGAGGTCGACGGTGACGGTGGCCTTCGGGTCGGACTCCGCCAGGGCCCAGATCTCCTCGACGGCTTTCAATTCCAGCTCGACCGGCAGCAGACCCTCCTTGAGGGCGTTGCCCCGGAAGATGTCACCGAAGCGCGGCGAGATCACCACCTGGAAGCCGAAGTCGCGCAACGCCCACACGGCGTGCTCCCGCGACGACCCGGTGCCGAACTCCGGGCCGGCCACCAGAATCGAGGCACCCGAATATGATTCATCGTTGAGAACGAATCCCGGGTCCTCCCGCCACGCGCTGAACAACCCGTCGGCGAATCCGGTACGGGTCACCCGCTTGAGGTACACGGCCGGGATGATCTGATCCGTGTCCACGTCGGACCGACGCAGCGGCACGGCGGTGCCGGTGTGCACGGTGAACTTGTCCATCTGTCGCAGCCCTTCTCTACAGGTCGGCGGGGGCGGCCAGCCGACCGGCCACGGCGGTGGCGGCGGCGACCGGCGGGCTCACCAGGTGGGTACGCCCACCCCGGCCCTGCCGGCCCTCGAAGTTGCGGTTGGAGGTGGAGGCGGAACGCTGCCCCGGGGAGAGCGTGTCCGGGTTCATGCCGAGACACATCGAGCAGCCGGCGAAGCGCCACTCGGCACCCGCGTCGGTGAAGACCTTGTCCAGCCCCTCGGACTCGGCGGCCTCGCGTACGGCGGCGGAGCCCGGCACCACCAGCATGCGTACGCCGTCGGCGACCTGGTGGCCGCGCAGCACGTCCGCCGCGGCCCGCAGGTCCTCCAGCCGGCCGTTGGTGCACGAGCCGACGAAGACCACGTCCACCGAGAGGTCCCGCAGCGGCATGCCCGGCCGCAGGTCCATGTACTCCAGGGCGCGGCGGGCGGCGGCCCGCTCGGGCTCGGTGCCGAAGTCGTCGGGGTTCGGCACCGAGGCGCCCAGCGGTGCGCCCTGCCCCGGGTTGGTGCCCCAGGTGACGAACGGCGTGATCGCGGCGGCGTCCAGCGTCACCTCGGCGTCGAACGTCGCGCCCTCGTCGGTGGGCAGCGTCCGCCAGTACGCGACCGCGGCGTCCCAGTCCGCGCCGGCCGGTGCGTTCGGCCGCCCCTTCAGGTACGCGAAGGTGGTCTCGTCCGGCGCGATCATGCCGGCCTTGGCGCCCCACTCGATGGACATGTTGGCGATGGTCATCCGGCCTTCCATGGACAGCGCCCGGATCGCCTCGCCCCGGTACTCCACGATGTGTCCGCGCCCGCCGCCGGTGCCCACCTTCGTGATGAGCGCGAGGACCAGGTCCTTGGCGGTCACGCCGGGGCCGAGCCGGCCGTTGACGGTGACCGCCATCGTCTTGGGCCGGGCCTGCGGCAGCGTCTGGGTGGCCAGTACGTGTTCGACCTCACTGGTGCCGATGCCGAACGCCAGCGCGCCGAACGCGCCGTGGGTGGCGGTGTGCGAATCGCCACAGACGATCGTCATGCCGGGCTGGGTGAGCCCGAGCTGCGGCCCGATCACGTGCACGATGCCCTGGTTCTCGTCGCCCAGCGGGTGCAGCTTCACGCCGAACTCGGCGCAGTTGCGGCGCAGCGTCTCGATCTGCGTACGGGAGGTGGGGTCGGCGATGGTGAGCAGGTCACCACGGCGCTGCTGGAACGAGGGCTCCGCGTACCCGGTCGGGGTGTTGTGATCCTCGGTCGCCAGCGTGAGGTCGGTACGGCGCACCCGGCGACCAGCGAGCCGCAGCCCGTCGAAGGCCTGCGGGCTGGTCACCTCGTGCAGCAGGTGCAGGTCGATGAAGAGCAGATCGGGCTCACCATCGGCGGACCGGACGACGTGCGCGTCCCAGACCTTCTCGGCCAGGGTCCTCGGCTCAGGAGTGACTCCCACCATCTGGACATCCTAAATTCTGGGAGGTAAATTTCGGCTTGTGGGACACAGTATGAGCGGTGTCGGCGTTCTCGACAAGGCGGTGGTCATCCTGGCCGCCTGTGTCGACGGCGCCAGCCTGGCCGAACTCGTTGAACGCACCAAGCTGCCCCGGGCCACCGCGCACCGGCTGGCACAGGCGCTGGAGATCCATCGGATGCTGGTCCGGGACACTCAGGGCCGCTGGCGTCCCGGTCCGCGCCTGGGCGAACTGGCGAACGCCGCACCGGACGTGCTGCTGACCGCCGCCGAGCCACTGCTGGCCGCCCTGCGCGACGCCACCGGCGAGAGCGCGCAACTCTACCTGCGCCGGGCGGACGAACGGATCTGCGTGGCCGCTGCGGAACGTGCCAGCGGCCTGCGGGACACCGTCCCGGTGGGCTCGGTGCTGCCGATGGTGGCCGGTTCGGCGGCGCAGATCCTGCTCGCCTGGGAGCCGCCCGAGGCGGTGATGCCGCTGCTGCCCCGGTCCAAGTTCACCGGCCGCACCCTCGCCGAGGTACGCCGCCGAGGCTGGGCGCAGAGCGTCGCCGAACGCGAGGCCGGTGTGGCGAGCGTCTCCGCACCGATCCGCGACCGCACCGGCCGGGTCATCGCCGCGATCAGCATCTCCGGCCCCATCGAACGCCTCGGCCGCCGCCCCGGCGAACGCCACGCCATGGCCGTCGTCAGAGCCGGCCAACGCCTCTCCGGCCTCTAGGCCGTGTGTCATAAGTGCCCGTGGCCCTGCTGTGAGGTGATCGGCTGGGTGTGTCGGTGATCGATATGCGGTGAGGTCTCCGGTAGATGGGTTATCGACCAAGACAACCATCTGCACGGAGACCTCGTGGCCAGCGTAGCGGTGACGAGGCGGCACGACCTGACCGACGCGCAGTGGGCGGTGCTGGAGCCGTTGCTGCCCGGGCGGAAGAAGCCGGGTCGGCCGCCGAAGTGGAGCAAGCGGCAGCTCATTGACGGGATCAGGTGGCGGGTCCGTACGGGTGCGCCGTGGCGGGACGTGCCGGACTGCTATGGGCACTGGCGGACGGTGTACGGGCTGTACCGGCGCTGGCAGCGGGCGGGGGTGTGGGCGGGGATCCTGGCCGGGTTGCAGGGTAGGGCCGACGCGCTCGGGTTGATCTCCTGGGACGTGAGTGTGGACTCCACGATCGTGCGGGCGCATCAGCACGCCGCCGGCGCCCGCCGGGGCAGTCACACGCAGGTCGAGCCGCCGGGCGGCAGCAGCGCCGCCGAGCCGGCGGATCACGCGCTGGGCCGGTCCCGGGGCGGTCTGACGACCAAGCTGCACCTGGCCTGCGAGCAGGGCCGCATGGTGCTGGCGTTCGTCATCACCGGTGGGCAGCGCGGCGACAGCCCGCAGTTCACCACTGTGCTGGACCGCATCCGGGTGCCTCGTCTCGGTGTCGGGCGGCCCCGGTGTCGGCCGCAGCGGGTCCTGGCGGACAAGGCGTACAGCAGCAAGGCCAACCGCGGCTACCTGCGGCGCCGTGGTATCGGCTGTGTCATCCCGGTCAAGGCCGACCAGGCCGCGAACCGCCGTAAGAAGGGCTCGGCGGGTGGCCGGCCACCCGCCTTCGACCCCAGCGCATACCGGCAGCGTCACGCCGTGGAGTGCGGCATCAGCCTGCTCAAACAGCACCGTGCCGTGGCCACCCGCTACGACAAACTCGCAGTGCGCTACGAAGCCACCGCCACCATCAGCATGATCGACAACTGGCTCCGGCGCCTCGAACGGCACTTATGACACACGACCTAAACCCCACCCCTCCCCCTCCCTCTCACCCTCCCCCGCCCTCTCCCGGTTGATCAAGGAGTTTGGGTCTTCGGCAGGGCCGGATCCCGACGCAAACCTCTTGATCAACTCGCCGAGGGGCGGGCCGAGGCCGGCGTGGGTGGGTGGGTGGGTGGGGCTTTGGGGTGGGTGGGTGGGATGGGAGAAGCCCGTCTCGCGGGGCGAGACGGGCTTCTTGTGGTAGCCCCGACCGGATTCGAACCGGCGCTACCGCCTTGAGAGGGCGGCGTCCTGGGCCGCTAGACGACGGGGCCAGAACTTTCCTGGTTCACCGCCCCTGCGGGCGGTGTGGCAGTAGTCTAGCGGCGTCCTACGAGACTGCGGAATCTGGGGTGGGACGGTTCCGTTGGCCCAGGCCGGATACGGTTTCACTCGATCGGGTCGACCGCGCACGTCACCCAGCGGTGCGCCGCCGACGGCGGTGCGTCCCGGGAAACGCGCTCGGATGCCGGCACAACGAAACGGCCCGTCCCGCTGAGCGGGACGGGCCGTCACGTGAATCTGTAGCCCCGACCGGATTCGAACCGGCGCTACCGCCTTGAGAGGGCGGCGTCCTGGGCCGCTAGACGACGGGGCCAGAACACATTGCGACACCACCTCACGATGGTGCCACCGAACTCTACCAGAACTCGTGACCGACGCCCCTGCGGAACGTCGGTGCTGAACTCCACCAGAGTCCAGCGACCTCGATTCTTGCGAATCGCGGCTGCGCTGGGGTACCAGGACTCGAACCTAGACTAACTGAACCAGAATCAGTTGGGCTGCCAATTACCCCATACCCCATCGGCCCCTTGCGGCACCGGGAGCAAACTCTACCCTCCCGGCGCCGACGGGCCAAATCGACTTCCCCAAACCGCCCTTGAGCTGTGTAAACGGCGGTCAGTTCGCGGACACGACAGGGTTGGCCAACTCGCCGATCCCCTCGATCCGGACGGCCACCGTATCCCCGTCCGTGATCGGGCTAACCCCCGCCGGGGTGCCGGTCAGGACGATGTCTCCGGGCAGCAGCGTCATCACGTGCGAGACGTACGACACCAGGGCCGGCACGTCGAAGACCATGTCCCGGGTACGGCCGAGCTGACGGACCTCCATCTCCTCCGGGTCGCGTCCCACCTCGCAGCGGATCTCCAGGTCGGTGACGTCCAGACCGGTGGTGATCCACGGGCCGATCGGGCAGAAGGAGTCGAACCCCTTGGCCCGGGTCCACTGACTGTCGTACCGCTGGAGGTCCCGGGCGGTGACGTCGTTGGCGCAGGTGAAGCCGAAGATCGCCCGTTCGGCGGCGGCCCGGTCGGCACGTCGGGCGCCCGGCGCGCCGATCACGACCGCCAACTCCGCCTCGTGCTCGACCTGCTTGCTGAACTCGGGCAGCCGGATCGCGTCCCGGGGGCCGATGACGGAGGTGGAGGGCTTGAGGAACAGCAGCGGTTCCTTCGGCACCTCGTTGCCGTGCTCGGCGGCGTGCTCGGCGTAGTTGCGGCCGACACAGACCACCTTGCTGGGCAGGATCGGCGAGAGCAGGCGGACGTCGGACAGCGCCCACCGGACACCGCTGAACGTGATCTGGCCGAACGGGTGTCCGGTGATCTCGGCGACGGTCAGCCCCTGCGGCCCCGCCTCCGGCTCCCCCTCGACGACACCGAACGACATTCCCTTGGCATGAGCGAAACGAGCGATACGCACCAGCTCAATGTAGTCCGGTCGCAGATCGGACCGGCCAGCGCAATCTCGTCCGGTCGCAGATCGGACCGACCAGCGCAATCTCGTCCGGTCGCAGATCGGACCGACCAGCGCAATCTCGTCCGGTCGCCGACCGGGGCGGCACAGCTTACCCGCGATGATCAGCATCGGGGCCGGAAACGTCGCTTCGTACCCGCACGACGTGCACGCGCCCCTAGCGTCGGCTGCGGAGGTTCGTTCGTATGCCTGCATCGACACGACACCACAGGAAGCTCGCGGCGATCGTGCACTGCGTCGGTCTGCTCACGGCGCTGCCGGTCCTGCCGGCGGCCGCCGTCCCGGACGCTCCTGCGCCGGGCCGACCGCACGCGGTAGCCGCCACGCCCGAGCCCACCATGCCGTCGGCACCGCCCGCGGTACCCACGCCGACCCGGGTCGCCTCACCGGCCCCCAGGCCGGAGATCAGCGTGGCGGTCAGAACGCAGAACACCGCCGCGCCCGGGTACCGCATCGAGGTCCGCAACCGGGGCGACGCGCCGGTGTCCACCACCGTGCGCCAGGAGCTGCCCGAGGGCGTCACGGCGACCACGATCAGCGCCGGCGGCCGGGAGGTACGCCCAAACGGGGCGGCGGCGACCGAGGTCACCTGGCGCCTGAGCCTGCCGCCACGCAGCAGCAGGACGCTGGACACCACGTTGGCCGCCGCCCCGGCCCAGCAGCCGCTGACCACGCCCGCCTGCGCCTTCGGCGTCGACGACCAGCAGCCGTACGACTGTGGGTCGGCCACCTGGACGTCGCCGGACGCGCCGACGGCCGCCGCGACGGAGTCGGATTGGCGGCACCAGGCGCCCGCACTGCTGGCGGGTGCAGTCGCGGTGCTGGTCCTCGGCGCCATCGGGTTCGTCACCTGGCGTCGGCACAAGCGCCCGGTCGCGGCTGCCCTGGCGTCGAAGGGACCGGGCACGGTGTATCCGCGCCCGGCCGCGCCACGACCTCCGGCCCGTCGCCGTACGCCACCGGTCTGGCTGGTGGTGCCGGTGGCCGCGACGGTGCTCGTCGCCACGATCGGCCTGGCGGCGTGGACCGCTACCCGGCGGGTCACCGCGATCGACACCGACAGCCAGCCGACCAGCGGCGCCTGGAAGGGCACGGGGATCAGCGGTGGGCTCGGCGTCCCGCTGCGCGAGGACGCGTTCGAGTTCACCGTCTACCGGATGGCCTGCGAGCCGGGCCGGGGCGCCCGCACGTGCCAGGCGACGGTGGGGGTGCGCAACGTCACCCCGGAGCATCACAGCTGGCACGGCAAGTTGCAGCGGGCGTACCTGGCGGACGGCAACTGGGTCACCACCGACGAGCAGGCCACCCGGCGGGCCAACCGGGGGCGGGACGTCTTCGCCGAGCCGATGGCGGCGGGCAGTCGTATGGTGCTGCCGCTGGTCTTCACCGTCGACGGCGCAGAGGCGCTCCGGCACCTGGAACTGCGCAGCGGCGTCTTCTCCCCCGGGGTGCGGGTGGACGTGCCCTGACCGTCCGTTCGAGCAGCTTCGGCCGCGCAGGCACAATGAGACATGTGACCGCCGAACACCTGACCGCGACGCAGTGGCGTGGTCGGCGCGTCCCCGCCGCAAGCTGGCTTCCCCTCCTGGAAGCTCACGAGAAGCGCGCCGACTCCCTTACCGCAGGCCACCGCGCCCGCAAGGCCACGAGGGAACGCCACGCGATCGATGACTTCCTGTACGACTACTACGGCACCCGGCCGTCCGTGCTCCGACGGTGGCACCCCGGCGTGGGCCTCTCCTTGGCACCAGGACCGCACGGCTCTGCCCCACACCGGCAGTGGCGTTGGTATGCCACGGACGCGAACGGGCTGGTGAGCTTCGACATCGCAGCGTTCCTCGCCGACCGGGCTGAGTCGGTACGCTTCATCCATCGACTGTTGTCCGCCATCTCGTCACGACCAGCCTTCACGGGCTGCTTCGGCCTGCACGAGTGGGCGATGGTGTACCACCAACGTGAGCATCGGCATCCACTCCCCCTGCGACTTGGGCAAGCGGGGACTGACGCGGTAGTCGAGTCTCACCAGATCCGCTGCACTCACTTCGATGCGTTCCGGTTCTTCACCCCTGACGCAGTCAGCCTCAACCGGCTTCAACCAACGAGGGAGAGCCGGGTAGAGCTTGACCAGCCGGGCTGCCTGCATGCCTCGATGGACTGCCACAAGTGGGCGACCAAGCTGGGCCCTGCGGTTCCGGGGCATCTGGCGCTCGACTGCTTCGAGTTGGCGAGGGACATCCGGCTGCTCGACATGCAGGCGTCCCCGTACGACTTCTCCTCCTACGGGGAACCGGCGGTGGCCATCGAGACACCCGAGGGCAAGGCCGAGTACGTCGCTCGTCAACGCGAGTTTTCGCAGCGCGCGGGCCGACTACGCGCCCGGTTGATCGATGTGTGTGCGGCGCTGCTTGAGGGAACGGAGCCACCGGAGAGGGTCAGGGTTGTCGGGTCAGGCCGACGACGGCGGCCAGTCGCGTGACGTCGGCCGGTGCGGGTCCGCGTTGGATGGTCTGGGTGAGGAGGGTACGGGCGGCGGGGCGGCTGCGGACTTCGGCGGGTGCGATGCTGTCGGCGTCGAGGAGTACGTGTCCGGCTCGGCCGGGGTCGCCGACGTCGGGGTGGGCGTGGGCGGCGTCGACGAGGTGGGCGGCGCGGTGTTCGGGTGGCAGTCGGGGCCAGCCGTCGCTACGGACGGCGGCTTCGTGGCGTTGGACGGATTCGACGGTGTCGCCGAGGCGGTGGGCGGCGAAGGATCGGGCCGCCTGGACGGCGACCGGTCCGAAGCCGGTGTGATGCGGGTCGGTGTGGTCGAGGGGGCCTTCGGCGAGGGCGGCGGCGTGGTCGAGCAGGTCGTGGGCGTTGCGGCGGTCGCCGTCGGCGGCGGCGGCGAGTCCGGCCTCAAGGTGCAGGGTGCCGCGTACGGCGTGGTCGTCCGTGGTGGCCGCGGCGGTGAGGGCGGCGGTGAGGGCGAGGCGGTGGTGGCCGAGGGCGCGCAGCGCCTGGGCGACGCCGATGGTGGCGGGGGCGGTCAGGGTGGGGTCGTCGGCGGCGGTGGTGACGGCGCGGTCGGCGGCGAGCCAGGCGAGGTCGGCGTGGTCGAGTTTGACCAGCACGGCGGCGGTGATCCGGTAGGTCGACGCCAGCAGAATGCGGGTGCCGTGGGTGGCGTCGAGCAGGCCGGGCAGGGTTGCGAGGAGTTGCGGGTAGCGGCCGTGCTGGTAGCTCATCCAGGCGTGTGTGACCTGCCGGGCGGCCTGCTGCGCCGTGACGGTGTGCTGCGGTCGGTGCTGGTAGCAGGCCAGTGCGGCCCGGATCGCGTCGACACCGTCCAGAGTCGGCGTCGTGGGCAGCGGCCGGCGGGGGCCGAGGAGCATCTCCGGATCGAGACGCAGCACGTCGGCGATCTCCTGGATCACCGAGTACCGGTCGAGCTGACGTACGCCGCGTTCGACCTTGTCGACCCAACTCTTCGACTTGCCGAGCCGATCCGCGAACGCCTGCTGCGTCATGCCCCGGTACGCCCGCAGCTCAGCCACCCGCCGCCCGAGAGGCACGGAATTGTGGTCACGCCAACGGCTCACCTGCCGCCACCGACCGGAGGCACAGCGTCGGTCGGAGGCAGGGCGTCGGTCGACTCCCCACAACGCGGACACCACCGCGACTTCACCCGAAACGCAAACAACCCAGCCAGGAACCCCAGCAATACGGCACCAAGCAGCACCGGAACCATCTCGACGATCACGACGCCCGCACCTCCCCGCAGGGTGGGGAGCCGGGCACCTGCCCGGAGCCAGGAATGCTTCGGCTGCGGGTGACGGGACGCGGTCGCCGCACGCGCCTCGTTGTCATCCGGTCAGATGGATACGGGTACTGGGACTGGGCCAGATGCTCCCGTTCTGAGACGTATCGATTCACTTGTTCAGGTTTGCATCTACCCGATAGTCTAGTCGACAGGCAATTGCCGAAAGGATAGAATGGATCTACCTACGTTCGGAACGTGGACCGTGGGCCAGGCCGCCTGATGGGGCCTTACGAGATCGCGCAGCGCCTCGATGTCTCGCGGCAGCGGTTCCAGCAACTCGCCCGGTACCCCACCTTTCCCAAGCCGTACCAAGAGCTACGGGGGATGAAGGTGTGGCTTGCCGAGGACATCGAGGAATGGATCGCCAAGTACCGACAGCCTCGACCCGCCGACGACGACTGACGGTGGCAATGCCAAGGTGGCCGCTGCATAGGAGTTGAGGCGCTGCCGCACCGAAGGTGTTCTCCCAGCTGGTGATTGCCTTATCCCAGGTGCTCGGCGGCGATCTGCTCGGCGGCGGCTACAAACTCATCCAACTCGGTCGGGGTCAGGTTCGACTCCAGGAGCATCTGCCCGAGGACGAAGATTTCGATGCCCAGCACGGTCTCCGCAGGGATGTTGGCGATCAGTTCAGGCTCGCCCACGGCGGCTCGGATGACGCCTTCCGTCTCAAGCGCGGGTGGAGTCGCGCCCTGCTCGTACCGGGCGCGAGCTGACGACACGAAGGCGGCTATGTCGGTCGGAGTGGCGTTGACTCCGAGGTGCCGGTGAACCGCAAGGGCGAATGCGGCCTCGATCAGCCGTAGGCTCCCGGGCAGGCCATGTTGCCTGATGTTCGCCGCCACGGCGTCTGCGGCATCCCAGTCAGCCCTGGCGAAAGCTCGAATCAGGTCGCTCAGCGGGTTAACGTCCACGTCTTCTGAACCTCGCTATCCGTTCACTGATCACCGCAGTGATCCTATGTGCCGCCACGCCTGCCAGGATGCCGAGCACTGCGAGGTTTCCTGCGGCTTCCGCAGCGTCGATCTTCGGCCGTGGCGCGGCTGCAGGTGCCGTCGGGGTGACGGTCCCGCTTGAATGTGTCCCGCTGGGGCCGTAACGGTCACGGAACGCGCTGGCGAAGTGTTGGATCGTGTTTGCGGTAGTGGTCGCATGGTCCTGCACGTCGTCGGCTTTCCGGGCAGGCCGAGTGAGGAACCCTCTCAGCATCGCGCGGCTCAGGTCACGTTGGTCACTGTCGGCCAAGAGTTCCTCGCCTGACGGCGGGCCTGAGTGGGTCGGCAGAGCGGCCGTACCGGGCGCGATGGCGCTCAGGTAGGCGGCGACGTGCTGGGCGGCATCGCTACTCAGTCGGGCAAGCCGGCGGGCCTTGTCGACGCCGACACGACTCTGCAACGCAGCAGCCCGCAGCTGCGGGTGGTCAGAGCCCGTGCCGACTCTCGCGTAGATGGCGTTTGCCTCGGTGGCATCCGTTGCGGCGCGTGTAGCGCGTACCGCGAGTTCATCCAGTTGGTCAACAGCCGACTTGAGCTGCGCGATGACCTGGGCGAGCAGGCTGCTCATCCCAACACTTTCCGGTACCCGTTCCCGCTGTCTTGAGCGGTAGCGATAGCCCGTAGACTCAACTTCACCTCGCGTACCGCGTCGGCGATGGCCTTGCGTGCCTGCGCGGCCTCGGTCCGCTGGCTGTCGTGCAGGGTGGAGAGCAGGAGCGCGGAGACATCTTCCAAGGCCGTGCCGACTCCCGCGATCTTGGTCTTGCCCTGCTCAAGCAGGTAGTTGGCTTCGTTGAGTGCCGCCTTGATCTCACCGATGCTCACCGGCCAGCCGAGAATGCTGATGTATTGCCGGGCGGCCTGGGTGCTGCCCGCGAGGACGGTGGCCGCCTCGATCAACCGCTGTTTGCTCTGTTCGGCGCGGTTGATCGCCTCGGAGATCGCGGGATGTCCGGTCCCGGCCGCGACCGCCCGAAGCCGGGAGAGCACCTGTTCGGTGCCCTCGATGGCGGCTCTGATCTGGTTCGTCGTCGCGTTGCACTGCTCAGCTGCCTGGGCAAGCTCGGCCTTGACTTGCTCGATGCTGGCCATGCCGTCCTTCCGGTACGCGGCGAGGGATGCTGGCGTCTACACATGCCGTAGCGAGGCAGACACTATCCAACATGAATCCTCTTCCGCAGCCCCGTACGCCTGACCAGGGTGGCAGCGGCAGAACTTGCCGAAGGAGAGCGCGTTGCGACGCGCCATCGACAGGTCAAGAGCGTCGGCCAGGGCAGCCTGGTCGATTCGAGGCCGGTGTTTGTAAGCCACGATCGGCCGATTCTGAGGGCGGTCAGGTAGCCGTAGGGATCCGTCCGCCATGTCAGCGAGGCGACTTCCGCAGCGTCGCTTCGGCTCCCTGGTTCAGCGGGAGTTCGCCGAGCGGGCCGGGCGGCTGCTGGCGGCGGTCCCCGCCTGACACCGGTCCGGGGCCACCTCCGATGGAAGCGACCCCGGACCGGTGGTCAGGAGGCCGTGCAGCTCACCGCCGAGGCGGTGGGGATGCCGCCGGTACTGGCCAGGAAGCCGAACGTGGTCTGGGCGCCGGAGGCCAGCGCGCCGTTCCAGGCAACATTACGGGCAGTGACCATCGTTCCGCTCTGGACCACCTCGGCACCCCATGCCTGGGTGATCCGTTGAGCGTCGGCGACATCGAACCGCACCGTCCAACCGGTCATTGCGAGCAACCCTCCATTACGGACAGTCACTTCACCCTGGAAGCCGCCCTGCCACTGTCCCACCACCCGGTAGCTCGCCACGCAACCTCCGGGCGGCATCGTGGGCGTCGGCGTGACGGGCGGCGTGGGAGTGGCGGGCGGCGTGGGAGTGGGCGTCGCGGGAGGCGTCGGGGTCGCGGTGGGCGTGGGTACGGGTACGCCGGTCAGCGCCGCCACCAGCGCCGGGTACCAGCGATCGGCGATCTTCCGGTCGCCCGCGGCGTTGGGGTGCACCCCGTCGTTCGTGTCGGTGGTGGTGCTGAACCCGGTCCACTGGTCCACCACCACAATCGGCGACTGGGCGGTGGTCTTGCCCGCCGCCCACCCGTCGACGACGTTGTTGAGGGCGACGACCCGCTGGCCGCACTCGGGGCAACTGCTCGGCGCCATCGGGATGATCTTCGCGACGAGGATGCGCATGGCGGGATTGGCGGCCCGCATCTGGTCCACCAACCGGCCGTACGCGGCCAGGATCGTGGCGGGGGCGAGGTTGCTCCACACGTCGTTGGTGCCGAAGTGCATGAGCACGACGTCCGGGCGGGTGGCCGACAGCCAGCCCGGCAGCAGGTTCTGGTTGGCCACATTGGTGACCAGGTACCCGCCGTGCCCTTCGTTGTCGCCGTCGTACGGCTGGCCGCAGCCCTGCGGGCCGAGGGTGCCGACGAAGTCGACGGCGGTGTGACCAGCGGACTGGAGGCGGTTCCAGAGCACCGCCCGCCAGCAGCCGGGGGAACCGGTGATGGAGTCGCCGAGCGGCATGACGCGTACTGGATCGGCTGCGGCGACGGCAGGTGCCGGCCGGATGTCGGCGGCCGGTGCGGCGGCGGAGGGACGGGCCGCGACCGAGCCGGCGGCGAGGGCGAGGACGGCCGCCGCGAGACCGGCGGTCGCGGCGTTGCCCAGGGACTTTCGGAGCATGGTGGAGGGACTCCCGTCACGTGTCGTGGCTGTGGTGTGACCGGCCCTGGCGCTCCCGTCCACAGTCAACCAGACGCAACGACGTTCATCAATCAGCCGCCCTCCCGCAGCCGCAGCCGCCCTACTCGCCGTCCACCCGGCGGTCGCGTTTGCGCTGCGAGCGGCGCTTCTTCTCGGCGAGCCGCCGTTCCTTGGCACCGCGGGACGGTCGGGTCGGCCGGCGCGGCGGAGGCGGCGGCGCGACCGCCTCGCGCAGCAGTGCGGCGAGCCGCTCCCGGGCCGCCTCGCGGTTGGCGAGCTGCGCCCGGTGCTCGCTGGCGGCGATGATCAGCACGCCGTCGACCAGCCGGCCGGCGAGCCGCTCCAGCGCCCGCGCCCGCAGCGACTCCGGCAGGCTGGGCGACCCGGCCAGGTCGAAACTCAGCTCGACCCGGGAGTCGGTGGTGTTGACCCCCTGACCACCGGGCCCGGACGACCGGGAGAACCGCTCCCGCAGCTCGGCGGCGGGGACACTCCACCGGTCGGTCACCCGCAGTCCGTCGTCCACACCCCGAGGCTAGCGTGCCGGCCGCGGCTCCGGAGCACTGCTCGGATTCGGCTCCGGCGCGGTCGGCTCGTCACCACCGACCGCCGCGTACGCGACCGCGCCGACCAGCAGCAGGGCGATCACCCCGACCTTCGTGGTGACCACCTTGATCAGCAGCCAGGCGGCACGCCGCGCGCCGGGCACCGACTTCTTCGCGGCCCGATAGTCGTTCCAGCCGCGCCGGGCCCGCGCGTACGACGACCCGACACCACTTCCGATGATGAGGCCCACCAGCAGGAGGACCGCGATGAGAGGACGCTCCACCCACGCCAGTATCCATACTCAGCGTAATATTTCCATTTTCCGATCATCGACCGCCAGAAATCCGACAGACCGCGCATCCCCCCGTAATTGGACAATCACTCTGTGCTACATCAGCCGCCTTTGCCGATGATCGTGTCGGCGGTCTGCTGCACCTGCTCGATCGGGATGGCGAACCCGATGCCGATCGAGCCGTTGCCGTCGATGGTGGCGATCGCGGTGTTCACCCCGACCACCTCGCCCCGGGCGTTGACCAGTGGCCCCCCGGAGTTCCCCGGGTTGATCGAGGCGTCGGTCTGCACCGCCCGGTGCCGGTTGTCGCCGAGGCGCACCTGGCGGTCCAGCGCGCTGACGATGCCCGCGGTGACCGTGCCCGGCAGCCCCAGTGGCGAACCGACCGCCAGCACCGGCTCGCCCACCCGGGTCGATCCCGGCTTGGCCAGCGGCAACGCCGTCAGCCCGGCGGACGGCGGCACCCTGAGCACGGCGAGATCGCTTCCCGGTTCCCGGCCCACCACCTCCGCCGCGAGCCGCCGGCCGTCCGGCAGCTCGACGGTGACCGCGCCGCGCCCCCTGGCCAGGATGTGGTCGTTGGTGATGATGTGCTGCTCGGTGTCGACAGCGAAACCGGAGCCGGTCGCCGAGGCGCCGCCGGCGCCGTCCACCAGCACCGACACGACCCCGGGCACGGTCTTCTCGGCCGCGGTGACCAACTCGGCCGGCACCGGGGCGGCGGACGCCGCAGCCGGACCGGGCACGCCGTCGCGGGCGGCCACCCAGCCACCGGCCACCGCCCCCGACCCCGTCGACAGGACCACCACCGCCAGCCCCGCCAGCAGCCGACGCCGCCAACTCCACACCGCCCGGTCCCGGGCCGTCCCGTCCGGTCCACACCGCCCGTCCAGATCGAGGTCCGGCGAGACGAACCAGGGTCCGCGTGGCTCACCCAGACCGGTCTGCACTGCCATTCGTACGCTCCTCACGTGTGGCGGGCCCGGGTCGGTGTCGCCAGGGCGGATCAGGGCAGGCGGGAGAACCACCGCATCGAGCCGTACGCCGCGCCCATCGCGAACACCAGTCCGAGCCCGATGAACCGGGACGAGACGTCCTGCCGTACCTTGCGCCAGCCCACCGAGCTGCCGATGTCGTCGTAGACGGCCCGCAGCTCGTCGCTGGTGGCGGCCTCGTGGAAGACGCCCCCGGTCTGCTCGGCGACGGCCTGCAACGTCTCCCCGTCCACCGGCACCTGGATCGGCCGGCCGCCCCGGTCCACGAAGCCGCTCAACGTGCCGAACGAAATCGTGTGCACCGGCACCTCGACGGCCACGGCGTCGGCGGCGGACTCCATCGGGTCCATGCCCGAGGTGTTCGCGCCGTCGGAGAGCAGGATGATCCGGGCCGGTGGCGGCTGGGTCGCGGCGGCCTCGTCCAACGCCTTCACCGCCCCCAACGAGGTGCTGATCGCCTCGCCGATCGCGGTCCCCTGCACCCCGGTCACCCCCTCGGCCAGCCGCTCGATGCCGTCGTGCAGGGACTCCCGGTCGGTGCCCGGCGGCACCAGCACCGCCGCACTGCCGGCGAAGGCCACCAACCCGACGTTGAACTCGTCGGGCAGACCGTCCACGAACTGCCGGGCAGCGCCCTTGGCTGCGGTGAGGCGGTCCGGTTCGACGTCGGTGGCGAGCATCGAGGTGGACACGTCCACCGCCACCATCACGGTGGCCCGTTCCCGGGGCACCCGCACCTCGGCGGTGGGCCGGGCGAAACCCACCACCAGCAGGGCCAGCATGGCCAGGAAGAGGCCGGCCGGCAGGTGCCGCCGCCAGGTCGGCCGCCGGGGCGCCACCCGGTCGAGCAGCCGCAGGTTGGTGAAGCGGACCGCGTACCGGCTGCGCCGTCGCTGTGCCACCAGGTAGGCCAGGGCCAGGGCCAGCACACCGAGCAGGAGCCAGAGCCGGACCGGCGACTGCCAGATCACGCCGTACCTCCCCGGTTCGGTCCGGCGCCGGCGGCGGCCAGCCGGCGCTGCGCGTGCACGTGCCGCACGATGTCGGCCGCCCAGTCCCGGTCGGTACGCAGGACCAGGTGCGTCGCGCCGGACCGGCGCACCGCGTCGCGGACCTGGTCACGCTCGGCGGCGGCAGCGGCCGCGTACCGCTCACGCAGCCGCCGGTCGCCGGTCCACACCTCGCGCCGCTCGCCGGTCTCCGGGTCGGCCAGCGTGATCAGCCCGACGTCCGGCAGCTCCAGCTCACGGGGATCGGTGATCTCCACCGCCAGCACCTGGTGCCGCACGGCCAGCCGGCGCAGCGGGCGTTCCCAGGTGGCCGGCAGCCGGGGATCGTCGGGCAGTCCGTCCAGGAAGTCGGAGACCACCACCACCAGGCCACGCCGGTGGGCCACCCGGTGCACCGCCGCCACCGCGTCGGACAGGTCGGCCGCGCCGGGCAGGGGCCCGCCGGGCCCGTCGTGACCGCCCACCCGAGGTTCGGCCAGCAGCCCGCGCAGCAGCCCGAGCAGATGGGTACGCCCACCACGGGCCGGCAGCCGACGCAGCCCGGACGAGGTGAGCACCTCGGCACCGAGGCGGTTGCCCGGTCCGGTGGTCAGGAAGCCGACGGTGGCAACTGCGGCCACGGCCAACTCCCGCTTGTCCAGCTCGGCGGTGCCGTACTCCATGCTGGGGCTGGCGTCCACCAGCAGCCAGGTGGTCAGCTCGCGGTCGGCGTCGACCTGCCGGACGTGCGGCACGGTGGTCCGGGCGGTCACCGACCAGTCCATCCGGCGTACCTCGTCCTCGCCGGGCCGGTACTCCCGGCTGCCGGCGGGTTCGCTGCCCGGACCGGGCAGCAGGCCCCGGTGCTCGCCGTGCAGCAGCCCGTCGAGACGGCGGGTGACGGTCAGTTCCAGCCGACGCAGCCGCTGGCCCGGGGTGAGGTCCGCGAGCACCGGATCGGCCGGTACGGGCACCGGGACGTTCCGGCGCATCAGGCGGCTGCCAGGTCGGGCGCGTACTCCGGCTGACCGGTGGCCGCCACCCGGGGCGGTGGGACCACCTCGACCAGGCGGCGCACGACGGCCTCGGGGGTCACCCCGTCGGCCACCGCGTCGAAGGAGAGCACCAGCCGGTGCGACAGCACGTCGCTCGCGAGGTCCCGGACGTCCTCGGGCAGCACGTACTCCCGGCCACGCAGCAGCGCCTGGGCCCGCGCGGCGGCGACCAGGCCGAGGGTGGCGCGCGGACTGGCGCCGTACGCCAGTAACGGGGCGATCTCCGGCAGCCCGAACCGGACCGGGTCCCGGGTGGCGAGGATGAGGCGGACGACGTACTCGGCGATGGCGTGGTGTACGAAGACCTGCGTGGCCTGGCGCTGGAAGGCGCGCAGGCGGTCCGCGTCGAGTACCGGACGGGCCCGTGGTCGGTCGGCGCTCATCCGGTAGAGGATGGCCAGTTCGTCGCCGCCGTCCGGGTAGTCGACCAGGACCTTCATCAGGAAGCGGTCGCGCTGCGCCTCGGGGAGCTGGTAGACCCCCTCCGACTCGATCGGGTTCTGGGTGGCCAGCACGAGGAACGGTTCCGGCACTTGGTAGCTGCGCCCGCCGATCGACACCTGCCGTTCGGCCATCGCCTCCAGCAGCGCGGACTGCACCTTGGCCGGCGCCCGGTTGATCTCGTCCGCGAGCACCAGGTTGGCCATGACGGGCCCGAGTTCGACGTCGAAGCTCTCTTTCGACGCCCGATAGATGCGGGTGCCGACGATGTCCGAAGGGACGAGGTCGGGGGTGAACTGGATCCGGGAGAAGGTGCCGCCGACGACCGTGGCGAGGGTCTGCGCGGCGAGGGTCTTGGCCACCCCCGGTACGCCTTCCAGCAGGCAGTGCCCGTCAGCGATCAGCGCGGTGAGCAGGCGCTCGACGAGCCGATCCTGCCCGACGATCACGCGTTTGACCTCGAAGAGCGTCTGGTCCAGCTCGGCCGCGGTCGCATCGGGATCGGCCGGGCTGGGCAGGCTGGCCATGGTGTCCGAGATGTCCGTCACGGTGCTTGCTTCCCGAGGCGTACCTCCGACAAACGTCGGAATTACCGACCGTCGGCGACCCAGACAGGTCGGCCGCCACCGTTCCGGCATGGACCGCACCGGACGTCACGAAAGGTGCCGGTCGGGGTCGTTCGGTGCCGAAACGGGACGGCGGTCCGGCAGCACGACAACGGCCCCCGCCCGGCGGGACGGAGGCCGTTGTCAGTGCACCGCTCAGCGGTGCACGAGAAGGAAGAACGGCAGGTCGGCGGCAACACCGGCGGAGTTGCGCGTCTGGATGAACACCCCGTTCGGGGTGAGCAGCCGGGGTGCCACCGAGACCTCCCCGGCGGGCGGGACGCAGCACGAGCCCGCTTGGCCGATCGTCGCCACGTAGATGCCCGAGGCGACGTTGCTGCCGAACTGCACCTCGTACTGGCCGACGCCGTACTTGATGACGACGCCGTTGCCGCGGGCCTTGGTGCCGTTGGCGTTGACCGCCGTCGCGTACCCGGAGGTGCTGGCCGCGGCGACCTCACCCTTGGCCAGCAGGGCCCGGGCGCTGTTCATCGAGGCGGTGGTGACCGCCGGCTGCTGCGCGGTGGTGCGGGCGGTGGGCTGGTTGCCCGCCTCGGTGGGCTTCGCCGCGGCGATGCCACCACCGGCGAGGGCCAGTGCCAGGGCCGCGATCGACACCGCAGCCGCCTTCCGTCGGAAAAATCTGGTCATGACAGGTCTCCCTTGGTGACCGTGGGGATACGCCGACCCGCGGCACGCGGGGCGGGAATTTCCTTTTTCGAAGTCGGGCCGCAATGACCGCCGAACGCCGGCGGCCCTATTTTGGATCGCACCCGCAACGGCTACACTCGATCGCCCACATGCGCTCTGAGCTGGGACTATCTCCTCGATCGCAACCACCCGACCAGCAGGAACGTAGCACCGGAAAATACTGTCGGTCAATAACCCATCACCCTTTTGTGAGGGTGTCGGATCATCGCCACTAATTGTGAGAACCGCATTCACGAATCAGGCGTGAGAAGTGTTCGGTCAATTGCGGCCCGCCGATCACCCACGCGACGGATCTCGCACCGGTCGCGGGTCGTCGGGCAGGGGCTACCCTGCCTGCTGTGGCGATCACTCTCGGCCGACCGTCGGCGCTGTCCGGACGTACCGTGCTCTGCTGGCTCGCCGTCGCACCCGGGGCCGGGTGGGCGGTGGTCCGGTTGGCCGGCCTGGACCGGGGGCCGTTGGTGCAGGCGCTGGCCTTCACGCCGTACGCGGTGCTCGGCAGCCTGCTTCCCCTGGTGCTCGCGGTCGCCCTCCGGCGCCGCTGGCCGGCGGCGGTCGCGGCGGTGACCACGGCGACGTTACTCGCGGTGGTCGTCCCCCGCGCGCTGCCCTCGCCACAGCCGGCGGCGGACGGTCCCGCGTTGCGGGTGCTCACCGCCAACCTGCTGGCCGGTGCCGCCGACCTACGGGTGATCGCCGCACTGGTCCGCGACGCGCGGGTGGACGTGCTGGCGGTGCAGGAGTTCACCCCGGCGGCCCAGGCCGAACTGGACCGGCTCGGCCTGACCGACCTGCTACCGCACCAGCAGCTCAACCCAGTGGAGGGCACCGGAGGATCCGGGCTCTATGCCCGCTATCCGACCGGCGACGGTGGTGTCCGCCAGCTCGCCGGCGGTCTACGTTTCACTCAGGCGTACGCGACGGTGGCCGTGCCCGGGGCGCCGGCCGTCCGCGTCGAGTCGGTCCACCCGGCGGCCCCGTACGCGGTCGACCAGGTGCCCGGTTGGCGCGAGGACCTGGCGGCCCAACCGGCGGCCACCCCGGACGGGCCGCTGAGCATCCTCGCCGGTGACTTCAACGCCACCCTCGACCACGGCCCGCTGCGCGCCCTGCTGCGCACCGGGTACGCCGACGCCGCCGCCTCGGTCGGCGCCGGGCTCACCGGCACCTGGGGCCCGTACGACGGCGACCCCATCCCGCCCGTCGCGATCGACCACGTGCTGGTCGACCACCGGATCGCGGTACGTGCCGTGACGGTGCACCCGCTACCCGGCAGCGACCACCGGATGATCCTGGCCGACCTCCAACTGCCCGCCTAGACGCGGGCGCGGTCGAGGCCGTAGGTCAGCGCGTCGACCAGGGCGTGCCAGCTCGCCTCGACCACGTTGGGGTGCACGCCGACGGTGGTCCAGCCACCGCCGCGGCCGTCGGCCGTCTCGACCAGCACCCGGGTGACCGCGCCGGTGCCGTGGCTGCCCTCCAGGATGCGGACCTTGTAGTCGGCCAGCTCGAAGTTCCGCAGCTCCGGGTAGTGCCGGCCGAGGCCGACGCGCAGCGCCTCGTCGAGCGCGTTGACCGGGCCGTTGCCCTCCGCCGTGGCGATCACCCGCTCACCGCGTACCCGGATCTTGACGGTCGCCTCGGAGACCACCGCGCCGTCCTCGCGGTGCTCGACCAGCACCCGGTACGACTCCAGCGTGAACGGTCGCACCGGGGCAGCGTCCGGCAGCTCGGAGCGGACCAGCAACTCGAACGAGGCGTCGGCGGCCTCGAACGACCAGCCGCCGGCCTCCAGCTCCTTCACCCGGTTGGTGACCCGGGACAGCGTCTCCGGATGGCCGGCCAGATCCAGCCCCAGCTCACGACTCTTGAGCTCGATGCTGGCCCGGCCGGCCATCTCGGTGACCAGGATCCGCATGTCGTTGCCCACCACCTCGGGTTCGACGTGGTTGTAGAGCAGCGGATCCACCTTGATCGCACTCGCGTGCAGCCCGGCCTTGTGGGCGAAGGCGGCAGCCCCGGCGTACGCCTGGTGGGTGTCGGGGGCGATGTTGGCGATCTCGGCGATGGCGTGGGAGACCCGCACCATCTGCTCCAGGCAGCCCTCCGGTAGGACCGGCAGCCCGAGCTTGAGCTGAAGGTTCGCCGCGACGGCGAAGATGTCGGCGTTGCCCGGCCGCTCGCCGTACCCGTTGGCGGTGCCCTGCACGTGGCGGACACCCGCCTCGACTGCGGCGAGGGTGTTGGCGACCGCGCACCCGGTGTCATTCTGGGCGTGCATGCCGAGCACCTCGGGCGCGACACCGATCCGGTCGGTGAGGTCGGTGATGGCCGCGGTTACCCAGGAGGGCAGCATCCCGCCGTTGGTGTCGCAGAGCACGAATCGTTCCGCACCGGCCGCCAGCGCAGTTTCCACCACCGACGCCGTGTACGCCGGGTCGTGGCGGTACCCATCGTAGAAGTGCTCGCCGTCGACGAAGACCCGACGCCCCTCGGCGACCAGGTGGGTCACCGTGTCGTGGATCATCGCCAGGTTCTCCTTGGCGGTGGTGCGCAGCGCCCGCTCGACGTGCCGCAGGTCGGCCTTGGCCACCAGGGCGATCGCCGGGGTCTGCGCGTCGAGCAGGCCGCGCACCTGCGGGTCGTCGGCGGCGACCGCGCCGGCGCGGCGGGTGGCGCCGAAGGCGACCAGCACCGCGTGCTTCAGGTCGAGTTCGGTACGCGCCCGGCGGAAGAACTCGGTGTCCTTGGGCACCGCACCCGGCCACCCGCCCTCGATGAAGCCGACACCGAACTCGTCGAGCAGCCGGGCCACCGCGAGCTTGTCGACCACCGAGTAGCTGACCCCCTCGCGCTGGGCACCGTCGCGCAGGGTCGTGTCGTAGACCTGGAACGTCATGGGGAGATCCCTTCGTACAGGCACCGGCCGACGCAACAAAAAGACCTCCCGCGGATGCGGGAGGTCTGCGCGCTCGGCGGAGGAAGAAGCCGGCGCGCTAGTTGCCAATAATGAGGGCGGTGCTGGTCACGCTGGGTACTCTGCCACTGTCGGACAGCTTGTGGGAGGGGCAATCCACATTCCGGGACAGGACATCGAGGTTGATTCCCCGCAGCGCGTGTAGAAGGCGTCGCGCCGGGTACGTGTCTTCGGGACAGCGAACCACTTCCTCCGGGACGACTGTGCGCAGTCGGGGCAGGAGAGATCCCATGGACAGGCTCAACACGGACAGCACGCACGCCACGCCGGACCCGGCGCTGCACGGCACCCAGGCCGACCCGACGCTGCGCGCGGTGTCGAGCGAGGACGTCACCATCCAGGGCGACCAGGGCACGGTACCCGGCGGGGCCCCCACCGGGGCCTTCGACCCGTGGAGCTACCGGGACGAGGCCGGAGTGGCCGGCGCCAACCTGGTCGGCTACAAGGTCGAGGCCACCGACGGGTCGATCGGCAAGATCGACAGCAGTAGCCAGGAGGTCAACGCGAGCTACCTGGTGGTCGACACCGGGCCGTGGATCTTCGGCAAGAAGGTCATGCTGCCCGCCGGCACCGTCAACCACGTCGACCACGAGGAGCAGAAGGTCTACGTCGACCGCGAGAAGGACCAGATCAAGGCCGCTCCGGAGTACGACGAGACCGCCACCGACCCGGCGTACCGCGACAAGCTCGGCGGCTACTACAACGACTCGTACGCCGCCACCCCGCCCACCTTCCTCCGCTGACGGTTCCCCTGCATGGGCGTACGGCCTGACGGCCGGTGGGCATCCGCCCACCGGCCGTCTACCGTGACAGGGTGGACGCCATCGAGGTCAACCGCAGGATCCCGTTCACCACGACGTTCAACTTCCGCGACGTCGGCGGCTACCGGGGGCACGACGGTCGCACCGTACGCACCGGCCGGCTCTACCGCTCCGACTCGCTGCACCGCATCGGCGACGGCGACCGGGACGCCTTCGCGGCGCTCGGTGTCCGCACCGTCATCGACCTGCGTCGGCCGCACGAGGTCGACCGGGACGGCCGGGTCCCCGACTTCGACGGGCTGACCTACCGGAACATCCACCCCGAGCACGCGGAGTGGGGCGGGCTGCACGAGCCCCACACCAACCTGGCCCGCTACCTCGCCGACCGGTACGCCGACCTGGCCCGCACCGGCACGGCCGGGCTGGCCGAGGCGATCGGCCTGATCGCCGACGCGGCGAACAGCCCGGTGGTGGTGCACTGCGTGGCCGGCAAGGACCGCACCGGCATCGTCTGCGGACTGACCCTCGCCGTGCTCGGAGTCGACGACGAGGAGATCGCGTCGGACTACGCGCTGAGCACCGAGGCCTCGCAACGGTTCATGGCGTGGGTCGCGGCCACCCTGCCCGACGCCCCGCCGCTGCCGGCGCCGTTCCTGTCCTCGCCGGCCGAGGCGATGCTGCTGTTCCTCACCGAAATCCGGGCGGGACACGGTTCGGTCGAGGACTACCTGCGGCACGCCGGGATCACCGACAAACAGCTCACCGCCCTGCGCACCCACCTGCTCGCCTGAGCGAGCGCACCCCCGACGCCGCTGCCGCGCGCACGGCGCTGCGGCACGGATGTGTTAGGAAGGGTCCCCTGCTATGCCGTAGGCGTTAGCAGGGGACCCTTCCTTGCATCTCAGAGCACGACGGCTCAGAGCACGCGGTGGACCCAGCCGGCCGGGTCGGTCGCCTTGCCCCGCTGGATGTCGACGAGTTGCTGACGCAGGCCCATGGTCACCGCGCCCGGCTCGCCGCCGCCGACGGCGAACTCCCCCTCGGGGAAACGCACCACGCCGATCGGCGTGATCACCGCCGCCGTGCCGCAGGCGAAGACCTCGCGCAGCCGACCGCTGGCGGCGTCGGCCCGCCACTCGTCGAACGTCACCGGACGCTCCTCGACCCGGTGCCCGGCCGCCTCGGCCAGCGCGATCACCGACTCGCGGGTGATGCCGGGCAGGATGGTGCCGGTCAGCGGCGGGGTGGCCACCGAGCCGTCGTCGTAGACGAAGAAGACGTTCATGCCGCCCAACTCGTCGACGAACCTACGCTCCACCGCGTCCAGGAAGACCACCTGGTCGCAGCCGTGCTCGATGGCCTGGGCCTGGGCGGCCAGCGAGGCGGCGTAGTTGCCGCCGCACTTGGCCGCTCCGGTGCCACCGGGCCCGGCCCGGGTGTAGTCGGGCGAGACCCAGACCGTCACCGGCTTGACGCCGCCGGAGAAGTACGCCCCGACCGGCGAGGCGATCACCGAGTAGAGGTACTCGTTGGCAGGTCGGACGCCGAGGAAGACCTCGCTGGCGAACATGAACGGACGCAGATAGAGGCTGCCGTCCTCGCCCTCCGGGATCCACTCGCGGTCGATCTCGATCAACCGGTGCAGCGAGTCGACGAAGGTCTCCTCCGGCAGCGCCGGCATCGCCATCCGGGTCGCCGAGGTGTTGAACCGGGCCGCGTTGGCGTACGGGCGGAACATCGTCACCCCGCCGTCCGTGGCGCGGTACGCCTTCATCCCCTCGAATATCTCCTGCGCGTAGTGCAGCACCGCGCTGGCGGGATCCATCGGGATCGGCGCACGCGCCTCGACCCGGGCGTCGTACCAGCCCTTGCCGTCGGCGTAGCGGATGGTGATCATGTGGTCGGTGAACACCCGACCGAATCCGGGGTTGGCCAGCAGTGCGGCCCGATCGGCGGCGGATACCGGCGCGGGATTCGGACGGATCTCGAAGTCGAGCTTGTCACCACCACTCATTGCGCTGACCTCCTTGGGGGACGACGACATGCGCCGACCGCACATGTCGGAAACGTTTTGTGCCAGAAACTTACCCCGAACGGTCGTTCAGCGGATAGGTCGACCGGCGGGTAGCAAGCCGACAATCGGTACGGAGCCCGCGGAACACGCTGGTCGACGCGGGTCACCGATCGAGGTCCGGGAGATCGCCCGGTGGACACCTCGGGCATTCGTCACCGGGGTCACCGGCGACGGCGCGGCAGCCTCAGGCGGCTACCTGCGCGGCGATCCGGTCGCCCACCTCGGCCGTGCGCAGGGCTACGTCCGGGCCACGGGCGGCCAGTTCCGCGCTGACCGCCGCGGTGATCCGGGCGGCGGCGTCGGCGTGTCCGAGCTGGTCGAGCAGCAGGGCAGCGGAGAGTACGGCGGCGACCGGGTCGGCCACACCACGGCCGGCGATGTCCGGCGCGGAGCCGTGCACCGGCTCGAACATCGACGGGTACGTCCCGTCCGGGTTGATGCTACCGCTGGCGGCCAGGCCGATGCCGCCGGTGACCGCGGCGGCGATGTCGGTGAGGATGTCGCCGAAGAGGTTGTCGGTGACCACCACGTCGTACCGCTGGGGCTGGGTCACCAGGAACATCGCGGCGGCGTCGACGTGCTGGTACTCGGTGGTGACGTCCGGGTGCTCGGCGGCCACCGCCTCGAAGGTGCGGGCCCACAACGAGCCGGCGTGGGTGAGCACGTTGGTCTTGTGCACGAGGGTCACCTTGCGCCGCTCACGCCGACGGGCGCGGGCGAAGGCGTCCCGGACCACCCGCTCCACCCCGTGCCGGGTGTTCAGGCTCTCCTCGGTGGCGATCTCCGCCGGGGTGCCCCGGTGCAGCGCGCCACCGGCGCCGGCGTAGAGCCCCTCGGTGCCCTCCCGGACGACCACCAGGTCCACCTCGCCCGACTTGACGGTGGCCAGCGGGCTGGTCACCCCCGGCCAGAGGCGCGACGGGCGGAGGTTGACGTACTGGTCGAAGGCGAACCGCAGCTTGAGCAGCAGGCCCCGCTCCAGCACGCCGGGTGGGACGGTCGGGTCGCCGACCGCGCCGAGCAGGATCGCGTCGTGCCCGGCCAGCTCGGCCAGCACCGAGTCGGGCAGTACCTCGCCGGTGCGGTGGTAACGTGCCGCGCCGAGGTCGTACTCGGTCGCCTCGACGCCGGGCAACACGGCGTCGATGACCTTGCGGGCCTCCGCGACCACCTCGGGTCCGATCCCGTCCCCGGCCACCACCGCGATCCGTGCCACCGTCAGCTCCTTCGCTCGTATCGGGTCGACGGTACGCTGCCGTCCCGCCTCCCGGTACGAGTGTTCCACTCTTCGGGAATCACTGACGCACAGCACCTTCCCAGGAGGCATTCATGGGGCGGTCATGTCCGCTGCCTAGGGTGATCTCCTACGGGCCACCGGGCCCGGACGGTCGGCGTAACGGCGCGGCGGACGTCGAGGAGGGGGCGGACACGATGTGGACCGACGAGCAGCCACGGACCCGCTGGATCGACCCGGCGGTCTTTCGCTACCGCCGGCCCGACCTGCGGCTGGGCACCCGCGACCCCAAGCCGGGCCGCACCAGCACGGTGGCCGGCGACCGGATCGCCGTCACGCACACCGTACGCACCTCGACCGCACAGTACCGCCTGTTGCTGAACGCCCCCGAGTGGCTCGGCCGACGGGGAGTCGGCGAGGCGCTGCGGGACGCCGTCGCCGAACTGCGGGCCATCGACCTGACCTACGGCCCGAACCGGCCGGAGAGCCTGGTGTCCCGGCTGCGCCGGGGTGAGATCAGTGCCGAGTCGTACCCGCCACTGGCGGAGCTGGTCGACCAGTGCGCTGCCATGCGGGCGGCCACGGACGGTTGGTTCGACGCCTGGGCGGTACCCGGCGGATTCGACCCGGGCGGTCTGCTCGGCGGGTGGGCGGTCGAGCGGGCGGCGGCCCGCCTGCGCGCCGCCGGCATCCACGACTACGCCGTGCTCGCCGGCGCCGACCTGGTGGTACGCGGCCACGCGGCACACGGTGGACCGTGGCGGGTCGCGATGCACCACCCGACCAATCGACACCGAGGACCACTGGTGTTGGAGATGACGACGGGCGCGATCGGCACCTCCGGGGTGACCGGACGGCAGGGTCACGTGGTGGATCCGCACACCGGTGAACCCGCCGACGAACTGATCGCCGCCACGGTGATCGGCCCCGACCTCGCGGTGGCCGACGCGTACGCCACCGCGCTGTACGCCGCAGGGCCGGCCGGCCTCGCCTGGTTCCGTTCCGACTCGGACTACCACCCGTTGTTCGCTACCCGAGGCTGAGCACGCGGGGCGTGCACATCGCCGAGGCACGGAGTGTCGATCGTGGGCGTGGGCGGCGACAGCGATCGGCCTCCACAGCCACGGCAACGACCGTGGAGGCCGGTCGACGACGAGTGCGCAGGACTCACGCAATCGAGGGGTGCGGGCCGGTCGGCCGGACGTCGACCTCGCCACCCGAAGACGGGCCGCAGCCACGAACTCGGCCGGTAACCGCACCCGTACGCTATCGAATAGACGTGATTCGCGGCAAGGGCTCCACAGGGGAGCGTCTGGAACGGTTCGGCCGGCGCGCAAACGCTTTCGCAACCGAGCCGTTTTCGACAAGGTGCACACCGGATGGCACGCTGTCCGCCGTGAGTTTCGATCTGAGCGTGTGGGCGCTGCCGGACGGGGCGACGCCCGAGGACGTACGAGCGGCGGTGCAGCAGTGCCGGAACGGCCGGCACGGCGAACGCCAACCGGACCCACGGGTGGTGGCCTTCTATCGGGCGATCACCGCCAGCTACCCCGACCGGCCGAACGGCTCCCGGACGCCCTGGGCGGTGATGCCGCTGCATGCGGCGGCCGACCACGTGGAGATGAACCTGGATCCGGGCTGCCCCGACCAGGTGCTGCTGGACATCGAGCGACTGGCCGGGCAGTACCGGCTGATGCTGTTCGATGCGCAGGACGGCTCGGTCTACCCGCCGCCGGCCGTCCGACTGCCCGGCTGACCGCGTACCGACACCCCGGTCGGTTCCGCGCGGCGGACTGCGACACGACGAGGGGCCCGGCCGTCGGCCGGGCCCCTGTCAGTCGTGTGTGGACTACTCGTCGCGCAGGTCCGCCGCGCTGGCCGCGGTCGCGCCGATCGAGTCGGCTGCCGAGGTGAGCAGCTCGGCACCGAGCGCCTGGTCGACGGTGAGGGTCATCAGCGTCTCACCACCGGCCTCCCGGCGGGCCACCTGCATCGCGGCGATGTTGATGCCGGCCTCGCCGAGCAGGGTGCCGACGGTGCCGACCACGCCCGGCCGGTCGGCGTACCGGAGGAACAGCAGGATGCCCTCCGCGCCGATCTCCACGTCGAAGCCGTCCACCTCGGTCAGCTTGATGACGTCCCGGGTGCCCGCGTGGGTCACCGTGCCGGAGACGCTCACCGTACGACCGTCGGGCAGCGCGCCGCGCACGGTGACCAGGACCGGGTGCTCGACGGTCTCGGTCTGCGTGGTCAGCGACACCTCCACACCGCGCTGGGCGGCCAGGTGCGGCGCGTTGACGTACGTGACCTGCTCCTCCACCACCGAGCTGAACAGTCCCTTGGTGGCGGCGAGCTTGAGCACCGTGACGTCGTGGTCGACGATCTCGCCGCGTACCTCGACGGTGACGCTGGCGGCGATCCCACCGGCGACCGCGGTGAAGGCCCGGCCGAGCTTCTCGGCCAGCGGCAGCAGCGGCCGTACGTCCTCGGCGACCACGCCGCCGGCCTGCACGTTGACCGCGTCCGGCACGAACTCGCCCTGCAACGCCAGCTTGACGCTCTTGGCGACGGCCAAGCCGGCCTTGTCCTGCGCCTCGGCGGTGGAGGCGCCCAGGTGCGGGGTGGCCACCACGTTGTCGAACGCGAACAGCGGCGAGGCGGTGCACGGCTCCTTGGCGTACACGTCCACGCCGGCGCCCGCGACGCGGCCCTCGGCCAGCGCGTCGGCCAGCGCCTGCTCGTCGACGAGGCCACCCCGGGCGGCGTTGACGATCCGCACGCCCGGCTTGACGATGGACAGCTCCTTCTCACCGATCAGGCCCACGGTCTCCGGGGTCTTCGGCAGGTGGATGGAGATGAAGTCGCTCTCCCGCAGCAGCTCCTCCAGCCCGACCAGGCGTACGCCGAGCTGCGCGGCGCGAGCCGGCTGGATGTACGGGTCGTACGCGATCAGCCGAGTGCCGAACGCGGCGATCCGCGACGCGAACAGCACGCCGATGCGGCCCAGGCCGACGACGCCGACGGTCTTGCCCTGCATCTCCACGCCGGTGTACTTGGACCGCTTCCACTCCCCCGCCTTGAGCGCGGCGCTGGCGCTGGCGGTGTTCCGGGCGACCGCGAGCAGCAGCGCGACGGCCTGCTCGGCGGCGGAGACGATGTTGGAGGTGGGGGCGTTGACGACCATGACACCCCGCGCGGTGGCGGCGGGCACCTCGACGTTGTCCAGACCCACCCCGGCCCGCGCCACGACCTTGAGTCGCGGAGCGGCGGCGATCGCCTCGGCGTCGATCTGGGTGGCACTGCGGACGATGACGGCGTGGGCCTCGGAAAGCGCCGAGAGCAGGGCCGGGCGGTCGGTGCCGTCGACGTGCCGGACGTCGAAGTCGTGGGCGAGCACCTCGATGGCGGCGGGGGCGAGTTCTTCGGCGATCAGTACGACAGGAGTCATTGGTCCTCGTAGATGTCGTCAGAGCGGTCGGCCGGTGCGGTGGACGCTGCGATGCGCCCGGCGCGGGCGGGGCCATGGCCGTCAGGTGCCGCCTGGAGCACCTACCCGCGATCGTATGGGGCGGGTAGCCCGGCGTGCCCCGGACTACGGGGTGAGCGCCCTCACAAACCGGACGTGACGTGCGCATTAACGACCGTTAGCCACCCGGCGAACAGCACGGCACCCGGTCCCGACGTCGGGGAGAACGTCGGGACCGGGTGCCGTGGGTGAGAGTGCTCTCAGGTAACCGAGATCTCAGGCCGTCTCGGTGATCGGCCGGTCGACCCAGCTCATCATGCCGCGCAGCTTGGCGCCGGTCTCCTCGATCGGGTGCGCCGCGCCCTCGGCCTGCCACTTGCTGAAGTTGGGGCGGCCCGCCTCGTCCTCGGCGACCCACTCGCGGGCGAACTCGCCGTTCTGGATCTCACCGAGGATCTTGCGCATCTCCTCCTTGACCCGGCCGTCGATGACCCGCGGGCCCCGGGACAGGTCGCCGTACTCGGCGGTGTCGGAGACGCTGTACCGCATCCGGGCGATGCCGCCCTCGTACATCAGGTCGACGATCAGCTTCAGCTCGTGCAGGCACTCGAAGTAGGCCACCTCGGGGGCGTACCCGGCCTCGGTGAGCACCTCGAAACCGGTCTGCACCAGCGCCGCGGCGCCGCCGCAGAGGACCGCCTGCTCGCCGAAGAGGTCGGTCTCGGTCTCCTCCTTGAAGGAGGTCTTGATGGCGCCCGCCCGGGTGCCACCGATGCCCTTGGCGTACGACAGGGCCAGCGCGAGCGCGCCGCCACTGGCGTCCTGCTCGACGGCGACCAGGCAGGGCACGCCCTTGCCGTCGGCGTACTGCCGGCGGACCAGGTGACCGGGGCCCTTCGGGGCGACCATCGCCACGTCCACCTCGGCCGGCGGCGTGATCAGCCCGTACCGGATGTTGAAGCCGTGCCCGAAGAACAGCGCCTTGCCGGCGCTGAGGTTCGGCGCGATCGACTCGGCGTAGATGTGCCGCTGCGCGGTGTCCGGCGCCAGCACCATGATCACGTCGGCCTCGGCGGCCGCCTCGGCCGGGGTGAGCACCCGCAGGCCCTGCTCCTCCGCCTTGGCCCGGCTCTTCGAGCCCTCCTTCAGACCGACCACCACGTCGACACCCGAGTCGCGCAGCGACAACGCGTGGGCGTGGCCCTGGCTGCCGTACCCGATCACGGCGACCTTCTTCGACTGGATCAGACCCAGGTCGGCGTCGTCGTCGTAGTACACCTCAACGCTCATGACTTCCCTTTCGTACGGCGGCCGCAGTGGCCCGTCGTGGCTTCGTGGTTGCCGCGGCCAGGGGAGCCGGGCCGGCGGTTCGGTTCTGATCGGCCCGCGCGACAGGCCGGCGGTCTCGGGTCAGGCGGCCCGCAGGGCGGGGCCGGCGGTGATGGCGCGCGAGCCACGACCGATCGCCACCAGACCCGACTGCACCATCTCCTTGATCCCGAAGGGTTCGAGGTCGCGCAGCAGCGCGTCGAGCTTGTCCGGGGTGCCGGTGGCCTCGATGGTGAGCGTGTCGGAGGCCACGTCGACCACCCGGGCCCGGAACAGGTTGACCGTCTCCAGGACCTGGGCACGGGCGTTGCGGTCGGCGCGCACCTTCACCAGCAGCAGCTCGCGCGCCACCGAAGTCGACGGGTCCAACTCGACGATCTTGAGCACGTTGACCAGCTTGTTGAGCTGCTTGGTGACCTGCTCCAGCGGAGACGACTCGGCGTTGACCACGATGGTGATCCGGGAGACGTCCGGGTTCTCGGTCGCACCGACGGCGAGACTGTCGATGTTGAAACCTCGCCGGGAGAACAGCCCGGAGACCCGGGCCAGCACGCCCGGCTTGTTCTCCACCAACACGGACAGCGTGTGCATAGTCATGCCACGACCTCGCTGCGCTCGGTCGCGCCATGACGCGACAACGGGCTGAACCGGATGATTCGTTCGCTACGCTCACTCATTAAAGGTCATCCTCGTCGAAGGTCGGGCGGACGCCACGGGCGAACATGATCTCGTCGTTGCTGGTGCCGGCGGGGACCATCGGCCAGACCATGGCGTCCTTGCCGACCACGAAGTCGATCACCACGGGCACGTCATTGATGGACATCGCGGCCTCGATGGTCTTGTCGACGTCCTCGGCGTTCTCGCAGCGCAGCCCGATGCAGCCCAGCGCCTCGGCGAGCTTGACGAAGTCCGGGATGCGGTGCTTGTGCGTGCCGAGGTCGGTGTTGGAGTACCGCTCGCCGTAGAACAGGGTCTGCCACTGGCGAACCATGCCGAGGTTGCCGTTGTTGATCACAGCGATCTTGACGGGGATGCCCTCCAGGGCGCAGGTGGCCAACTCCTGGTTGGTCATCTGGAAGCAGCCGTCGCCGTCGATCGCCCAGACCACCGTGTCCGGCATGCCGACCTTGGCGCCCATCGCCGCCGGCACCGCGTACCCCATGGTGCCGAGGCCGCCGGAGTTCAGCCAGGTCTGCGGCTTCTCGTACGAGATGAACTGGGAGGCCCACATCTGGTGCTGGCCGACCCCGGCCACGTAGATCGCGTCCGGTCCGACGATCTCCCCCAGCCGCTTGATCACGTACTGCGGGGAGAGGGTGCCGTCGCTCGGTTCCTCGTAGCCCAGCGGGTACCGCTCACGCAGGTCGTCGAGCTGCGCCCACCAGTCGGTGAGGTCGGTGCCACGGCCGGCGGCCCGCTCGGCGTTGACCGCCGCCAGCAGCTCGTCGATGACGTGCCGGGCGTCGCCCACGATCGGCACGTCCGCGTGCCGGTTCTTGCCGATCTCGGCCGGGTCGATGTCGGCGTGCACCACTGCGGCATCCGGGGCGAACGAGTCCAGCTTGCCGGTGACCCGGTCGTCGAACCGGGCGCCCAGCGCCACGATCAGGTCGGCCTTCTGCAGGCCGTAGACCGCGGCGACGGTACCGTGCATGCCGGGCATGCCCAGGTGCTGCCGGTGCGAGTCGGGGAAGGCGCCCAGCGCCATCAGCGTGGTGATCACCGGAATGCCGGTCAGCTCGGCCAGCTTGCGCAGGCCCTCGGTGGCACCGGCCTTGAGCACACCGCCGCCGACGTAGAGCACCGGACGGCGGGCGTTGCTCATCAGCCGGGCCGCCTCCCGGATCTGCTTGCCGTGCGGGTGCAGGGTGGGCCGGTAGCCGGGCAGGTCCAGGGTGGGCGGCCAGGCGAAGGTGGTCGGCGCCTGGAGCACGTCCTTGGGGATGTCCACCAGGACCGGGCCGGGACGGCCGGTCGAGGCCAGGTGGAACGCCTCGGCCAGCACCCGCGGGATCTCGGTGGCGTTCTGCACCAGGAAGTTGTGCTTGGTCACCGGCAGCGTGATGCCCTGGATGTCCGCTTCCTGGAAGGCGTCCGTACCGATCGAGGGCCGCGCCACCTGACCGGTGATCGCCACCAGCGGCACCGAGTCCATGTACGCGTCGGCGATCGGGGTGACCAGGTTCGTCGCGCCCGGCCCGGAGGTGGCGATGCACACACCGACCCGTCCGGTGGCCTGCGCGTAGCCGGTGGCCGCGTGCCCGGCGCCCTGCTCGTGCCGGACCAGGATGTGCCGGACGGTCGAGTCGTAGAGCGGGTCGTACGCCGGCAGGATCGCGCCACCCGGGATACCGAAGACGACGTCGACGCCGAGCGCCTCAAGGGAACGCACCAGCGAACCGGCGCCCGAGACCTGGGCCTGGGCCTGGGTGGGGCGTACCGCCGGGGTGGGGGCGGCGGCGCGGGCGGCGTCGGTGGTCTCGGCGGCGCTACGGGCCCGCCGGGCGGAGTGGGCGAGGGTCTCTGGCGTGGGTCTCGTCATGGCGGTTTGCCTTCGGCTGGAGTGGGTGGGGCTGCTCACGGGTGGACGCGGCGGTCCGGCGGCGTCCGATGGGTTCGACGGCAAGAAAAAAGCCCACGTGCCAGATGCACGGGGCCAGCGCACTCTCAGTCAGGGAGAGTGCGCTCAGGTAAGTACTCGCAGCGACCGGTTCGACGACATGGGCCAAGCCTGACGCATCTCACGCGATGAGTCAACTGATCCCACATATTGGTTCACGGATCTCGGCGCGTCCCGTCCGGCACGCCGCCCACACCCGGCCCGACATGCTCGGACGCGCTCTCGACCGCAGGCGGCAGGGGCGACCGGAAGGGGCTCACAGGTGTCCCGTCCACCGGCACCGGGCGGACCGGGCGGGCACCCGGCGACGTCGCCGCCTCCAGCATCGCCTCCAGGTGCTCGGCCGGTACGCCCCAGCCGAACAGCGCTCCCTGACCGAACCGGCAGCCGGCGGCGACCACCGCGGCCATTTCCGTGGGGTTGGTCACGCCCTCGGCGATGACCTCCAACCCGAGCTGGTGGCCCAGCCGCATCACGATGTCGACCATCGGCGCGAAGGCCGGGCCGTCGCGCCCCACCGGCCGGACCGGCTCGTGCTCGGCGACCAGACTGTGGTCGATCTTGAGGATGTCGATCGGGAGCCGACGCAGCTGCCCCAGGGACGAGTAGCCGGCCCCGAAGTCGTCCAGCGCGATCCGCACACCGGTCAGGCGCAGCGCGGTCAGCCGCCGGATCAGCTCGTCCAGGTCGGTGGCGACCGCGTGTTCGGTGACCTCCAGCACCAGTCGCTGCGGCGGGACGTGGTGCGCGCGCAGCGCCTCGGCGACCTGCACCACGTACTCGGCGGCGTGCAGCTCGCGCGGCGAGACGTTGACCGACACCCAGACGTCGTGCCCCTCGGCGAGCCAGCGGGACAACTGGTAGCACGCCTGGTGCAGCACCCACGCGCCGAGCTTGGCTATCATCCCGCACTCCTCGGCGAGCGGGATGAACTCGTCCGGCCGGACGTTGCCCAACTCCGGGTGACGCCAGCGCAGCAGCGCCTCGGCGCCGACCGGGCGCACCGACGGCAACGAGGCCACCGGCTGGAAGACCAACCGCAGCTCGTCGCGCTCGATCGCGCCGCGCAGCTCGTGTTCCAGCGTCGTCCGGCGGCGCAGCAACCGGTCGTACGCCCCGTCGTAGCGCTCGATGCGGTTCTTGCCGCGCTGCTTGGCGTAGCGCAGCGCGGCGTCCGCCTGGCGCAGCAGCAGCTCGACGTCGGGCTCCTCGGCCCAGCCCGCCAAGCCGATGCTGACCGAGAGGAACACCGGCCCCTCGGACTGCTCGTAGGCGCCGCCGAGCACCTTGAGCAGCCGCTCGGCCACCACCCCCGCCTCGGCCGGGCCACCGTGCATGAGCACCGCGAACTCGTCGCCGCCGAGCCGGGCAGCCAGGTCGCCGGGGCGCAGGTTGCCGCGCAGCCGCCGGCCCACCTCGGCCAGCACCGCGTCACCCACGTCGTGACCGCGCATGTCGTTGACGTTCTTGAAGCCGTCCAGGTCCAGACCGAGCAGGACGCACGGCACCCGGGTCTCGGCGGCCCGGTGCAACGCCTGCGAGAGCCCCCGCCGGTTGGCCAGGCCGGTGAGCGCGTCGGTGTGCGCGAGCTGGCGGAAGTGCGCCTCCCGCTCGGCGAGCCGCCGGGCGTAGGCCCGCACGTCGTGCAGGGTGAGGTACTGCCGGGCCACCAGGGCGAACCCCTCGATGCTGCCGGCGACGATGGCCGGACCGTCGAACCGACCGTCCTGCAACAGGTGGTACATCGCCGAGGCGGCCATCGCGACCATCGGCACCACCGCGTACTCGCTGTCGCGGCGGATCACGTCGACGGCGACCTGGTCGGGCGGATCGATCCGGCGTACGGCCAGTGCGGCGGCGAGCAGGCCCAGGGCGAGCACTGCCGCACCGGTGAAGGTCACGCCCGGCCCGCCCTGACAGAGCCCGGCCGCGACGGCCAGCCCGCCACCGGTGGCCACGGTGATCCCGCCGCCCAGCACCGCGAGGTGCTGCCGGGGCGGCGGCGCGCGGAAGACCATGATCGCGGCCAGCCCGGTGCTCAGCGCCGCGCTGGCCGAGGCGAGCAGGATCGCCGGGCAGGCCGTCGGAGTGGCCGCGCCGAACAGCCGGGTCGGCTCGGAGAGCAACACCCACCCCACGAACCACAGCGCGGCGCCGACGATCACCCCGTCCAGGGCCAGCCGGGCGGCCGAACTCGCCGAGCCGGCGACCCCGGGCATCCGGAGCAGGCCGGCGCCGAAGAGCAGGCTGCTCGCCGCCGTGCCGAACGCGACCAGCGTGGCCCAACCGGTGCGTTGCGCCTGCTCGTGTGCCCAGTGCCCGTCGACCCAGAGCGCCTCCGTCACCCCGACCAGCAGGGTCAGCAGGGCGATCACGCCGCCCGCGGCCAGCAACGCGTACGCCGTGCGGTGCGGGGCGGACCGGCGGCGTACCGCCATGGCGAGCAACACACCGGCCGCGACGGCGACCAGTGCGCTCGACACCGCGACACCGATCATGGCCGGGGGTGTGTGCACCCCGTCAACTCTGCCGGATGAGCTAGCGCCGTGGGGGGATCGGGTGTGCATCTGTTGGGACACGGTGCGTGTGCCTGTCCGACACCGGGTTCACGGTGCAAGACTGGTACGCATGCCTGAGCTGCGGTCGAAGACCTCCACGCACGGTCGGACGATGGCCGGTGCCCGGGCCCTGTGGCGGGCCACCGGGATGACCGACGACGATTTCGGCAAGCCGATCGTCGCCATCGCGAACAGTTTCACCCAGTTCGTGCCCGGCCACGTACATCTCAAGGACCTCGGCGGGCTGGTCGCCGACGCGGTGGCCGAGGCCGGCGGGGTGGGTCGGGAGTTCAACACGATCGCGGTCGACGACGGCATCGCCATGGGCCACGGCGGCATGCTCTACTCCCTGCCCAGCCGGGAGTTGATCGCCGACGCGGTGGAGTACATGGTCAACGCGCACTGCGCGGACGTCCTGGTCTGCATCTCCAACTGCGACAAGATCACCCCCGGGATGCTGCTGGCCGCGCTGCGGCTGAACATCCCGACTGTCTTCGTCTCCGGCGGGCCGATGGAGGCCGGCAAGACGGTCGCGATCGAGGGCGTCGTCCACTCCAAGATCGATCTGATCGACGCGATGATCGCCTCCTCGAACGAGGTTGTCACCGACGACCAACTCGACGCCATCGAGCGCTCCGCCTGCCCGACCTGCGGCTCCTGCTCCGGCATGTTCACTGCGAACTCGATGAACTGCCTTACCGAGGCGATCGGGCTGGCGCTACCGGGCAACGGGTCGACGCTGGCCACCCACGCCGCCCGGCGGTCGCTCTTCGTCGAGGCAGGCCGCACCGCCGTGGAGATCGCCAAGCGGTGGTACGACCACGACGACGCCTCGGTGCTGCCGAGGGTGGTCGCCTCCCGGGCCGCATTCGAGAACGCCGTCGCGCTGGACGTGGCGATGGGCGGTTCGACGAACACGATCCTGCACCTGCTGGCCGCCGCCCGCGAGGCCGAGATGGACTTCACCGTGGCCGACATCGACGCGATCTCCCGCCGGGTGCCCTGCCTGGCCAAGGTCGCCCCGAACTCGCCCCAGTACCACATGGAGGACGTGCACCGGGCCGGCGGCATCCCGGCCATCCTGGGCGAACTCGACCGTGCCGGGCTGCTGCACCGCGACGTGCACGCGGTGCACTCCCCCTCGCTTTCGCAGTGGCTGGCCGACTGGGACGTGCGGGGCGGCTCGGCGACCCCGAAGGCGATCGAACTGTTCCACGCCGCACCCGGTGGCGTACGCACCACCGAGCCCTTTTCCACCACCAACCGCTGGTCGAGCCTGGACACCGACGCCGCGGGCGGCTGCATCCACGACCGGGAGCACGCGTACAGCGCCGACGGCGGGCTGGCCATCCTGCACGGCAACCTCGCGCCGGACGGCTGCGTGGTGAAGACCGCAGGCGTGCCCGAGGAGTGCCTGACCTTCCGCGGCCCGGCGAAGGTCTACGAGTCGCAGGACGACGCGGTCACCGCCATCCTGGCCAAGGAGATCGTCGCCGGGGACGTGGTGGTGATCCGCTACGAGGGCCCCAAGGGCGGCCCCGGCATGCAGGAGATGCTCTACCCCACCTCGTTCCTCAAGGGCCGAGGGCTGGGCCGGGCCTGCGCGCTGCTCACCGACGGCCGGTTCTCCGGCGGCACCTCCGGGCTCTCCATCGGGCACGTCTCCCCCGAGGCGGCCTCCGGCGGCCTGATCGCGCTGGTGGCGCCGGGCGACGAGATCGTCATCGACATCCCGAACCGGTCGATCGACCTGAACGTGCCAGCCGACGTGCTGGAGGCCCGCCGGATCGCCCAGGAGAAGCGGGACCGCCCGTACACCCCGGTCGACCGGCAGCGTCCGGTCTCCGCCGCCCTGCGCGCGTACGCCTCGATGGCTACCTCGGCCAGCGACGGCGCCTACCGCCGCGTCCCCGAGTGAGTGCAAGGAAGGGTCCCCTGCTAACGCCTCGCGTATAGCAGGGGACCCTTCCCAACATCCGACGCGGGCGCGCGGAGCCGTCAGGGCTGCACGGACATCTGCCCGATGCGGATCTTGTTGCCGAACGGGTCGCGGATGCCGAAATCGGTCCCGTACGGCCGTTCCATCGGCTCGTCGGTGATGTCGACGCCCTTGGCGACGAGGTCCTCGTACGTCTTGTGGGCGTCATCGGTGGTCATGAAGAGGAAGCCGCCGGCCGCCCCCTTGGTGAGCAGCTCCCGGACCTGCTCGGCGGTGGCCGGGTCGAGGCTCGGCGGGCCGGGCTTCTCCAGCAGGATCTCGCGCTGGCGGTCACCGGGCAGGTTCACCGTGAGCCACCGCATGAAGCCCAGATCCTGGTCGGTGTGCACCTCCAGGCCGAGCTTGCCCACGTAGAAGTCGAGCGCCTCGTCCTGGTCGAGGACGTAGACCTGGGAGCGGCTGATTGCGTTCATCGTCATGCCCGAAACGCTAGTGCAACGCCCTGACCTGCTGCTTATCCAAAACTGCTCGGCCTCTTCCACGCCTTGGTGAAGCAGCCCGGCACCGGCGCGGCTGGCGCCGTCCGCCGCTTGCGGTAGTCGGTGGGCGACTCGCCGACGATCTGTCGGAAGGTACGGCTGAACGTGCCGAGACTGCCGAACCCGACCGCATGGCACACCTCGGTCACGTCCTGCTCGGTGTGCAGGAGGAGGTACATGGCCCGCTCCACCCGACGCCGTTGCAGGTAACGGTGCGGCGTCTCGCCGAAGGTCGCCCGGAACGTGCGGATGAAATGCGCCTCGGAGACGTATGCGATCCTCGCCAACGTCGGGATGTCCAGAGGTTGCGCGTACGCGCGGTCCATCGCGTCCCGGGCGCGCAGCATCGCCCGGTTCGTCTGCTCGACCGCCCTGCTCACGCGTGCTCTATTCCCCGAAACCTGCAAGGAACTCACCCGGCCCGCCGACTGCTGACCAGCGACCGCCCGCCCGGGTCACCGTACCCCGTTCAGGGGATCGGCCTGACCTGAGTGGCACCTCGCCAGCAGCCGGTCCGCGCCACCGGCGAGGTCCAGCTCTGGCCGGACAACTGCACCTGGACCCAGACACAGGTCCGCGTGCTGTTCAACAGGTTGCCGAAGGTGGAGATGCCGGCGTAGTCCATCGCGAAGTCGGCCCGCCGGTCGGCATCGTCGCCGTCGCGCACGGTGAGCTGGATCTGTGCGGGACGAGGCACCTCCGCCGCTGCCGGCACCGGCACGAATCGCGGCCAACTCGCCCCGCAGGCCGGCGAGTAGCGCAGCTCGGCCGTCCCGACCACCCGGTCGTCAAGCAGCACCGCGGTGCTGTCCACGGTGGTCACTGCGGGATCGGCCGCGCAGCCGGTGTCCTTCGGGTCGGTGCCGTCGCGTACCTCCGGAGCGCCGGTCGCCGAGCCTGGCTGTTCGGACCGTGACGCCGGTGACTCCGCGTCCATCGGAGCCGCATCCCGCCCTGCGCCCGCCCGGAATCCCCCGGCGAACCAGGGCAGGGTCGCGAACCCCACGACCATCACGGCAGCCAGGGCCAGGGCGCCCCGGGTACGTCGGCTGCGTCGACGCGGCGTACTGGCGACCGCCTCCGACGGTGTCCTGTCCTCGACGGACGGCACGACTCCGTCGTCGGCGGGTGGAACACCGCCCGGTGTTCCCGTTGCCTCACCGGCGGCTGTCGCCCCGTCGGCGGCCTGAGCCCCTGCGGTCGCCTGCCACCGATCGGTCCACTCGGTCTCGTCGCCCCCGAGCGCACGGACGTAGGCCAGTGTGGTGTCCAGCGTGGGGAGCTTCCGCCCGCCGGCGGCCTCCGACAACGAACTGGCCGACCGGTGTGCCCGGCGTGCCAGCGCCTCGTAGGTGGGTCGTCCGCCTGCGTCCCGCAACCTGCGTAGCTCGGCCGCGAACGCCTGGACAGGACCAGCGGTGGGGTCCAGGGGACGCTCCGCCCGGGCCATCGGCCGCTCCTCGGGATTGATTGACCATCGCCGCGATTCATTGTCCAACGCCACCGAGCGTAGAGACCACAGTCGACAGACGGTAGAGATGGGAAGCCGGATCTCCGGGCCTCGGCAGCCCACCGGACGGAGGAACCATGACGATGCGCCTGTCCCGACGACTGGCGGCCACCGCCGCCGCCAGCGCCCTCACGGCCAGCATGCTGATCGCGACGCCCGCCAGCGCCGCATGCAGTGGGTACGGCTGTGACGGCACCGACCCGGCGGACACCGGTTGTTCCAGCGGCGCCCAGAACGCCACCGCCAACCCGGCGTACATCATGCAGGGCTCCACGACGCTGGCCGTGGTGGAGCTGCGCTGGAGCCCGAGCTGCAAGACCAACTGGGGCCGGATCTCCAACCGGGTGAGCCCGCACAACCGTGTCGAGGTATACGTGTACCGGTCGAACCCGTACGCCACCACCAGCAGCTACGGCGGCACCGGCACCCAGTACTACGGCGACCAGCTCTACGGACAGAACATGACGGTCTGCGCGGTCGGCAAGGTGGTGACCGCCTCGGGGACCACGATCAACAGTTCCCCCCTCTGCGCCTGACCGACTGCCGCCCTGGGCACGTGCGGTCGGTGGGGCCTGAGGAGGTCCACCGACCGCACCACCCTCGGCAGTTCAACGGTCGTTCACGCAGCGGAGTACCGGGCGGCTGGTGAGGGCGGTCGGGTCCAGGGGCGTCGACGACCGCACGACGAAGGTCGTCGACTCGCCGGGCAGCAGCGTCACCAGGGCCTCGTCGACCTCGGCGGACGGGTCGAGCCGGTCGGGGAAGAGGGTCAGATCGCGCAGGATGGTGCGGGCGGTGACGCGTACCCGCTGGGTGCCGTCGGCCTCTTCCACCACGGCGTCGAAGGACGCGGTCGGCCAGTGGACGTCGCGGTCCTCGGCGAAGAACCAGCGTGCCCGGTCGGGGCCGGCATCCGCGACGAGCAGTTCGTCCCGGGCCTCGTCCGGCCGGGTCAGCTCCGCCGGCAGCTCCAGCGTCACCGAGGTATGGGCCGGCACCGCAAGCTCCAGGGTGGTCTTGGCGCGCGGGTCCCCGGCCAGGGTGAGCCGGGTGACCGTGGTCGTCGCGTGCCACGGCCGGCCGCTGTCGTTGACCGCGACCAGGGCCGGGCCGCCGTCGCGGGGCTGGACGGTGAGCAGGCGGTCGGCGTAGGACCGGCGCAACGCGTACCAGAGGGGCTTGCGGCGACCGTCGCCGTCGACGGCGGCCCACGAGGTGACCGGCCAGCAGTCGTTGAGCTGCCAGACGATGGTGCCCATGCAGTAGCCCCGGTGGGAGCGGAAGTGCTCGACGCCGAGTTGGATGGCGCGGGCCTGGTTGAGCTGGGTCAGGTAGTGCCAGTCGTCGAAGTCGCGCGGCACGGGCAGGTGGGCGTCCAGTCCTCGGCGCAGCTTGAGGTCGCCGTCGGTGGCCTTCTGGTGGTGCGCCATGCCGGGCGAGTCGTGGGCCAACGGCTCGTCGGACAGGGCCCGCCGCAGCGTGGCGTACGCGGGTGGGGCCTGGTAGCCGAACTCGGCGACGAACCGGGGCAGGTGCTCGCGGTACTTCGTGTAGTCGTCGGTGTTCCAGACGTCCCAGATGTGCGTGGTGCCGTACGCCGGGTCGTTGGGGTGGACGTCGTCGCGGCCGGAGTAGGGGCTGCCGGGCCAGTACGGGCGGGTCGGGTCCAGCTCGGCGACGATCCGGGGCAGCAGGTCCAGGTAGTAGCCGTGTCCCCAGGTGCGTCCGGCGAGCGGCTGCTGCCAGTCCCAGTCGTGCCAGCCCCAGATGTTCTCGTTGTTGCCGGTCCACAGCACCAGCGACGGGTGCCCGGCCAGCCGGGTCACCTGTTCGGCGGCCTCGGTGACCACCTCGGTGCGCAGCGGCTCCTCCTCCGGGTACGCCGCGCAGGCGAAGAGGAAGTCCTGCTGCACCAGCAGGCCCCGCTCGTCGGCCAGGTCATAGAAGTCGTCCGACTCGTACCGACCGCCGCCCCAGACCCGCAGCAGGTTGACGTTGGCCGCCTCGGCCTGGTCGAAGCGGTGCGCCAGACGGTCCCGGGTGACCCGGGTGGGGAAGACGTCGTCGGGGATCCAGTTCACCCCGCGTACGAAGAGGGGCACGTCGTTGACGTGCAGCGTGAAGGGAGCGCCGTGCGCGTCGGGGGTGGTGTCCAGGCGTACCGAACGGAAACCGATCCGGCGGTGCCAGTCGTCGAGCGCCGCACCGTCCGGCCCGCGCAGCGTCACCGTCAGGTCGTAGCGGGGCTGATCGCCGTGGCCGCGCGGCCACCACAGCTCGGGTCGGTCGACGGTGACGGTCAGCAGTGCCGACCGCTCCCCCGCCGGGATCGTCACCTCGGCGGCCTCGGCCGCCACGCCGGCCACCTCGGCGTGCACGGTGACCGGCACGTCGGTGACGCGGTCGACCTCGACGTGCAGCTCCGCCCGGCCGGTGTGTCCCTCGACAATGACCAGCGGGCGCACCATCGCCAGCCGGGCGGTCGACCAGCCGTGCAGGCCGATCTCCTGCCAGATGCCGGCGGTGACCAGGGTCGGTCCCCAGTCCCAGCCGAAGTTGCACGCCATCTTGCGGATGAACTGGAACGGCTCCGGGTACGCGTTGGGGCGGTCACCGAGCCGGTCGCGCTGCGCCTCGGCGTACCGGTAGGCGGAGTCGAAGTGGACGACGAGGTTGTTGTCCTCGGCCCGCAGCAGCGAGGTGAGGTCGAAGCGGTACGCCCGGTGCATGTTCTCGGTGCGGCCGACCTCGACCCCGTTGAGCGTGATCGTGGCGACCGTGTCCAGCCCCGCGCAGACCAGGTCGAGGCGCTGGTGGTCGCCGTCGGGCCGGTCGAACGTGGTCTCGTACACCCAGTCGGTGCGGCCGATCCAGGCCAGCGCGGTCTCGTTGTCGTCCAGGTACGGGTCGGGGATCAGGTCTGCCGCCAGCAGGTCGGTGTGCACGCAGCCGGGGACGGTGGCCGCCACCACCCGGCCGTCGACCTCCGGTGGCACCTGTGGGCCGGGCACCGACCGCAGGGTCCAGCCGTCGTGCAGCGGTAACCGGACCGACCGGCTCCCCCGTGCGTCGCTCAAGACTTCACCGCGCCTTCCATGATTCCTCGGACGATCCGGCGACCGCCGATGATGAGCACGACCAACAGTGGCACGGTGGCCACGAACGCACCTGCCAGCACCCGTCGATAGATCACGTAGTTGCCGCTGGCCAGATCGGAGATGGCCACCATCGAGGTGGGGTAATCGGTGCCGTTCAGCGTGATCAGCGGCCACTGGAAGTCGTTCCAGGTGGCCACGAAGGTCAGCAGGCCGAGCACCGCCAGCGCCGGGCGGATCGACGGAAGGACGACGCTCCAGTAGATCCGCATGGTGGTGGCGCCGTCGACCCGGGCCGCCTCGACCAACTCGTCGGGCACGGAGTTGACGATGAACTGTCGCATGTAGAACACGCCGAAGGCGGTGACCAGGCCGGGCACGATCACCGCCAGCAGGGTGCCGTTCCAGCCCAGCTTGCCCATCACGATGTAGAGCGCGACGACCCCGAGCTGGTTGGGCACGGTCAGGGTGAGGACCACGAAGAGCATCAGCGGCCGGCTGCCCCGGAACCGCAGCTTGGCGAAGGCGAAACCGGCCAGCGAGCAGAAGAACAGCACCGCCGCGGTCACCGTGGTGGCGACGATGACGCTGTTCACCAGGGACGCGGCGAAGTAGACGTCCTGGAGGGTGAAGACCTCGTTCAGGTTCACCAGGAACTGGTCGCCCGGGATCACCGCCGGCGGCAACTGGGCGGTCGCCTCGTCGGTGCTGGTGGCGATGACGAACATCCAGTACAGCGGGAACGCGGCGAACAGGGTGGTCACCGCCAGGAACAGGTACGTCCCGATGCCGGCCGGGGTGTCCTGCGGCGCCCGGCCCTGGAGCGCGGCCCGCTTGCGTCCGCCGGCCGACGCGGGCGTGGGTCGGGTGCCCGTGGTGCTCGGTGCGCTCATCTGCGACCCCCCGATATGCGGTTGGTCAGCAGGGTGTTCAGGGCCGCGACCACGAGGATGATGAGGAACAGGGCCCAGGACATCGCGGCGGCGTACCCGAGGTTGAGGTCCTTCCAGCCGACCTTGTAGATGAGCTGCGCGACGGTCTGCCACTCACCGCCGGCACCGCCCCGCGCGGTCTGCGCGTTCAGGTCGAACAGCATCGGCTCGGTGAACAGTTGGAGCCCGCCGATGGTGGAGAGCACCACGGTGAAGATGACCACCGGACGGATCATCGGCACGGTGATCCGCCAGAGTTGGCGCCACGGCCCGGCCCCGTCCAGCGCCGACGCCTCGTAGACGTCGCGCGGGATGGACTGCATCGCGGCCAGGTAGAGCAGGGCGTTGTAGCCGATCCACTTCCAGTTGACCATCGTGGCGATGGCGATCCAGGAGTGCAGCTTGTCCGCCCGCCAGTCGATCGGGGTCTCGGTGCCGATGCCGAGCAGGCCCAGTGCCCAGTTGGCCATGCCGAAGTCACGGGAGAAGAACACGTTGAACACCAGCGTGGAAGCGGTGATCGGGGTGATGTAGGGCAGCAGCGCGCCGACCCGCCACCAGGTCTGTGCCCGCAGCCGGCGGTTGAGCATCGACGCGATGATCAGTGCGAGCAGCAGTTGCGGGACGGTGGAGAGCAGGAAGATGCCGGACGTGTTGTAGAGCGCGTTGCCGAAGTCGCCGTCGGTGAGGAGCCGCCGGAAGTTCTCCGTACCGGCCCAGCCGGTCAGCTCCGGGTCGTCCAGCCGCCAGTGGCGCAGCGCCACCACCCCGTTGAAGACCATCGGGAACAGGCCGAAGACGAGGAAGAGCAGGAAGAACGGCGCGATCAGCAGGTAGGGCACGTATCGCACGTCGAAGCGGTGCAACCGGTCCCGCCAGGTCGACGACCGGACCGGGGTGGGTCGGGGGCGGCGGGTGGCCGGGTCGGGTGCGGCGCGCGTGGTGGGCATGGGGACGCTCCAGGTGCCGGGCGACGGGACGGATACCGGACGGAGTGGCGCGGGCGTGCCCGCGCCACTCGCGCGGCGTTACCTGCTGGCCTTCCCGGCTTCCTTGATCGCCTCGGCCCAGGCCGCGTCCGGTGTGAGCGTGCCGTTCTGCACCCGGTTGATGACGTTCTCCACCGCGACCCGGGTAGGCCCGTTCTTCCGGCCGAAGTACTGCGGCGTGAGGCCCTCCGCCATCCTGGGGAAGATCTGGCCGACCGGCGCGGAGCTGAAGAACTCGTTCTGGTATTCGGCAATCGCCGGGTCGCTGTAGAGGGCGGGCTGCGACGGCAGGTTGCCGACCTTCTTGAAGACCTCGATCTGCTGCTCCGGCTGGATCAGCCACTCCACGAACTTGTACGCCTCGTACACGTTGCGGCCCTGCTTGGGGACAGTGAGGAAGGAGCCGCCCCAGTTGCCGCCACCGCCGGGCACCGCGGCGATGTCCCACTTGCCCTTGGTGCCGGGTGCGGTGTTCTGGATGTGCCCGAGCATCCACGCCGGGCAGGGCAGCACGGCGAACGCGCCGCTGGTGAAGCCCTTGTCCCAGTCGGCCTGGAAGCTGGTGAGGTTCGCGGAGAGGCCGGCGTCCGCCGCCTTGACGGCGAAGTCGAAGGCGACCTTGGGGCCGCCCGCCATCTGCAACTGCTCGCTCTCGTCATAGAAGCCGACCGGCTGCTGACCGAGGATCGGGTTGAACAGGTTGGTGGCGTTGTCGACGAACTTCTTGCCGGTCTTGGCGGTGTATCCCTGGCCGACCTCCAGGAACTTCTCCCAGGTGGGCCAGAGCGCGGAGACCTGGTCACGCGCGGTGGGCAGCTCGGCAGCCGCGAAGAGGTCCGTGCGGTAGCACATGGCCAGGCCGCCGACGTCGGTGCCGAGGCCGATCTGGGTGGTGCCGTCGGCGGAGAGCGACTGCTTCCACTTCCACGGCAGGTAGTTGGTCTCGTACCTGCCCGCGTCCTTGTCGAGCAGGTTGACGAACTTGTCGGCCTGGCTGCGGAACTGGACGATGAATCCCTCGTCGATCGCGGCGATGTCGGGGGCGCCGGAGCCGGCGATGAGCTTCTTCTGTAGGTCCTCGTGCTGGGCGTTGTACTCGCCCGAGTTCAGGGCGATCTTGACGTTGGGGTGGTCCGCCTCGTACTTCGTCTTGAGGTCCTGCAGGCCGAAGTCGCCCCAAAAGTTGATCGTCAGGGTGACCTCACCGTCGGAGCCGCCGGTGGTGCTGCGTCCGCTGCACGCGACGACGAGCGAACCGACCGCCAGACCCACGGCTGCGACCCGCAGCCACCTGGGCGTGGACCGTCTCATGACCCCTCCTCCAACCAGGCTGGGAACGCTCCCGAGATTGAGGAACGTCGACTGAACCGGATAAGTGAGGCCACCGTAAGGGCGCACCCAGGCGGTGTCAACGGCGCGTTACGGACTGGTACTTCCGGTAACCATCCCGGCGGCTGAACCGAGCAAGTGACAGCGCCCGAGAGGTGCCGGCGCCACAGCGACCAACCACCCCCGGGACGGCGGCGGACGACCGGTAGCGTTGGTGCACGACGCCCGCGCCCCCGCGCGCGGCGGGCAGGCAGAGCGACCAGGAGGACGTACGCCGGTGAAGCGGCCCACCATCGCGGACGTCGCCCGGCGGGCGGGGGTCTCCAAGGGCGCGGTGTCCTATGCGCTCAACGGGCAGCCGGGGGTCTCCGAGGCGACCCGGCGACGCATCCTCGCCATCGCTGCCGAGATCGGGTTCAGCCCGAGCAGCGCCGCCCGGGCGCTCTCCGGCGCCACCGCCCGGGCGATCGGGCTGATCCTGGCCCGACCGGCGCGGACGCTGGGCATCGAGCCGTTCTTCATGGAGCTGATCAGTGGGGTCGAGGCGGAGCTCTCCGCCCGCTCGTACGCGCTGACCCTCCAGGTGGTGGCCGACCAGGACGCGGAGATCACGGTCTACCGGCGGTGGTGGGGCGAACGGCGCGTCGACGGCGTACTCGTCTGCGACCTGCGCACCGACGACCGGCGGGTACCGGTGCTGGAGGAGTTGCGACTGCCCGCCGTGGTGATCGGCGGGCCGTCGGGCACCGGCCGGCTGACCAGCATCTGGTCCGACGACGCGGCGGCGCTGGTGGAGACCGTGGAGTACCTGTACGCCCTGGGACACCGGCGGATAGCCCGGGTCGGCGGCCTACCCGACCTGCTGCACACGGCGACCCGCACCCGGGCGTTCGGTGAGGTCTGCCAGCGCCTGGGGCTGGCCGAGGCGGTGACGGTCTCCTCCGACTACACCGGCGAGGAGGGCGCGCGGGCCACCCGCCGGTTGCTCAGCTCCCGGATCCGGCCGACCGCGGTGATCTACGACAACGACGTGATGGCCATCGCCGGGCTGTCGGTGGCCCAGGAGATGGGGCTCACCGTCCCCACCGAGCTGTCCATCGTGGCGTGGGACGACTCCCCGCTGTGCCGGCTGGTGCACCCGCCGCTGACCGCGCTGGGCCGGGACATCCCGGCGTACGGCGCGCACGCCGCCCGGCATCTGCTCCACCTGATCGAGGGCGCTCCCGCGGTCGTGATCGAGGACGAGACCGCGCACCTGACCCCGCGCGGCAGCACCGGCCCACCCCCGCCTCGCTCGTGAACCGGTTAAGCCGCATCCATCGTCATCGGGATGTGGACGGGAACTCCTCGAAGTACGCCTCCACCCGCTCCGCGGTCGCCGGGCGGGCCAGTTCGAAGCCCTGGCCGTAACGGCATCCGGCACGCTGTGCCCCGTCGACCTGGTGGGCGGACTCCAGGCCCTCGGCGACCACCTCCAAACCCAACCGGTCGGCGACGGTGACCACCACGTCCAGCAGCGGACCGGCCGGATCTCCGCTCGCGACCACCGACTCCGGACCGACCTTGAGCAGGTCGATGGGGAGCCGCCGCAGTTGGGCCAGGGAGGCGTGCGCGGCCCGGAAGTCGTCCAGGGCGGTCCGGATGCCCATCGACCGCAGACCGGCCAGCCGGGCCACCACGGTGGACAGTTCGGCTCCCACCCGGGGCTCAGCCACCTCCACCACGAGTTGGTCCGGCCCCACCCCGTACGCGTCCAGCACGGCCGCCGTGCGCGGCACGAAGTCCGGCGAGGTCAGTTCCCGGGTGGTGACATTGATCGACATCCAGAGCCGCCGACCGCCGCCGGACCAGTGCGCCAACTGCCGGCAGGCCCGGTCCAGCACCCAGACGCCCAGCTCGCCCACCATGTCGAGGTCCTCGGCCACCGGCAGCAACTCCGCCGGGAACACCGTGCCGAGCACCGGGCTGCGCCAACGCAGCAGCGCCTCGGTGCCGACCGGCGAACGATCGGCCAGGTCGACCACCGGCTGGTACACCAGGTCCAGCTCGCCCCGGGCGACCGCGCCCGGCAGTTCCCGTTCCAGGTCCAGCCGGCGGACCAGTTGTTCCTCCAGGTAGGCGTCGTACCACTCGACGCGTTCCCGGCCGAGTTGGGCGGCGCGCCGCCGGGCGAGATCGGCCTGCCGCAGCACGTCCTCCGGGCGGCCGGGAGCCAGTTCGGCCAGCCCGACGCTGGGTCGCGAGCGCAATACCGCACCGGCCACCTCGTACGGCCGCCGCAACTCGGTGATCAGGCGGCTTCCCAGCGCGTAGGCCAGCATCGGCCCGGCACCGGTGACCACCGCCAGTCCGCTGCCGGCCAGGTCGAACACCTCGTCGTCGGCGGCCACGGCGCGCGCCCGGCGCACCGCCTCGGCCGCCACGTCGTCGCGCAGGGCCACTCCGGACAACTCGGTCAGGTGCAGGTCCACCACCAGCAGGGCGCCGTGGTCCGGCCCCGCCGCCAGCGCCCGCAGCAGACCGGCCCGGCCGTCCGGGCCACGGCCCTCGACGGTCACCGGCTCCGGCCCCGGTGGCGCCGAGGTCGGCCTCGTCGGGTCCGGTGCCGCAGCACCTCGGACCAGTTCCCGCGCCACCAGCGGAGGCACTGCGGCGAGCGCGAGCAGGACCGACGTGTGATCCAGCAGAAGGCCAGCGTGCAGTTGGTGGACGACGGCGAGCACCACCGCCACCGCCGGGACCACCACCAGCGGCCAGACCCGGGCGGCCCGGGCCTCCGGTTCGGGCCCGGACCGCACCACCCGCCGCATCCCGGCGGCGACCAGCAGAACCCCGGCCACCAGCGGTCCGACCGCCAGCAGCGCCACCCGGCCGGCGGCCGGAGCGGCCGGCAGCACCGCCAGCAGCACCAGCGCGAACAGGATGGCCGACGCGCCGGCCCGGCAGCGGCTGCCGCCGCCCGCGCGGTGTGCACCGGTCAGCACGAGCAGTGCGTCGACCGCCAGCATGCTCAGCGCCACCGCCGCGATCAGCCGAACGGACGGTGCGGCGCCCGCGTACGGCAGCAGCAGCCAGGCGACGAGCACCAGCCAGACCCCGGGCGGGGCGGCGTCCAGCACCCGCAGCAGCCGGACCCGCCACGGCGGTCGCGGCGGTCGGGGCAGGCTCGACAGGCCGCCGGCGAACAGGGCGGCGGTGCCGACGAGACCGATCAGCGCCGCTGCCGGCCGATGGCTCACCGAGGCCAGCGGCAACACCGCGGCGGTCAGGCCGGCGGCCACCACGGCGCCGTGCAGCAGGGCGGCGGCGCGACGGGGGCGGGCCGCGCGACGGCGGGCCAGCCGGCCGCCGTCGCCGGACGGCACGTCGGTGCCGGTGGCGAGCCGGGACAGGCGGACTCCCGCCAGCGTGGAGCCGGCCGCACCGGCGAGCGCCACCACCGCCAGGGGCGGGACCGCACCGGCCACACCGGCCACGACCAGCATCGCGACCAGCGCGAGTACGCCGGACTCCGGCAGGAACGGAGAGCGGACGCCGGCACGGAACGGGGCGGCTCGGAACACAGACGCGACGGGCACGACGGTCGCCTTCGTGAGGGGGCACGGGGGCGGTGCGGCGGTGCGCGGGCGGCGGCAGGTGAAATCCGCCGCCCAACATCGATGAACGACCCAGTTCGTCGGCGGTGACGGTCACTCGACAGTGAGTCAGGTCACGTGTTCCGGGCGCGGCGGTGGGGACGACCCGGTGCGGACGGCATCCGGCCTGGTGCGATCATCGGGACATGGCTCGCTCCGACACCACCCGGTTCCGGCACAACCAGGCCATCCTGGTGGCGGCGATCGTCGCCACGCTCGGCTCCCTGCCGCTGGCCAGCGCCCGCGCCTACCTACTGCCGGTGTTGCTGCTGCCGCTGGCGGTGGCGGTCTGGGCGTGGCGGGCCGGCACCGACGCCGACCTCGCCGGGCTGCGTCTGCGCGCGCTGGCCGGTCAGCGCCGGATCCCCTGGGACCAGGTGGTCGAGCTAGGCGCCGACCCCCGGGGCCGGGCGCGCGCCCGGCTCGACGACGGTGAGCAGCTCATGCTGCCCGCGGTGCGCCGCGAGGACCTTCCCCGGCTGGTGGCGGCGGCCGGCCGGGGCGGGCCCGAGGTGGCTCAGTAGCCGTCGACCACCACGTTCTCCGGCCGCTCACCGGCGGCGAAGCGGCGGATCTGCTCGCCGACCAGCCGGTACGCCCGGGGCAGCAGCCCGCGTACCGAGCCGGCCACGTGCGGGGTGATCAGCACGTTGGGCAGCTCCCAGAGCGGGTGGTCGGCGGGCAGCGGCTCCGGGTCGGTGACGTCCAGCGCGGCGGAGATCCGTCCGGTGGACAGCTCGGCGAGCAACGCGTCGATGCGAGCCACCGGCCCCCGGGCGGCGTTCACCAGCAGCGCGCCGTCCGGCATCGCGGCGAGGAACTTCTCGTCGACCAGGCCCCGGGTCTGCGGGGTCAGCGGGACCAGCAGCACCACCACGTCGGCGTGCGGCAGCAGTCCGGGCAGCTCGTCCACGCCGTGCACCCCCTGTGCGGCACGGGCCGTCCGGGCGACCAGGGTGAACTCCACCTCGAACGGCGCGAGCCGGTCCCGCACGGCGGTGCCGATCGAACCGGCCCCGATGATCAGGACCCGCTTGCCGGCCAGCTCGTCGGTGGGCGCCACCTCGTCGTACGCCCACCGGCGCTCGGCCTGGGCGCGGATCATCTCCGGGAAGGCCCGCAGGCGGGCCAGGATCGCGGTGACCACCCACTCGGCGGTGGACGGGTCGTGCACACCCCGGGCGTCGCAGAGCACCACCCCGTCCGGCACGCGGCCGACCCAGGCGTCCGCGCCGGCCGAGAGCAGTTGCACCACCGCCAGGTCCGGCAGCTCGTGCGCGAACGGGACGATCTCGCGGGTGGCGAGGAAGGGTGGCACCCAGAACCGGACACCGGCAGCCGACGAGGGCGGCCTCGCCAGGTCCTCCATCGTCTCGACGGTGATCTGCGCTGGCAGCTCGCCGAGCAGGGCGTGACCGGTCTCGTGCGGGATCCATACCTTCACGCCAGCCGACGATAGACCCGTCGTCCGTACCGCTGCTGGGGCGGGGGGCCGCCGACCTCCACGCCGGCCGGCACGGCGGGCTAGGCTCGGGCGGGTGAGCGTTCCCCCGTACTCTCCCGCCCGCCGGGTCCGCGGGTTCCTCGCGGCCTCCTGCACGGCGCTGCTGCTCGCGGCCACCGGTTGCAGTCTCGGCGAGCCGGAACCGGACCCGGCCGGCCGGCCACCCAACCTGCCGACCCCGTCGGCCAGCGCTGCGGGCGGCGGCCAGGAGGTGGTGGCCACCGTGCTGGCGCGGGGGCTGCGGGTGCCGTGGGGTATCGCCTTCCTGCCTGACGGCGGAGCGCTGGTCACCGAACGCGACAGCGGCCGGATCGTCCAGGTCGGCCCGGAGTCGAGCCCGGACGGCCTGCGGATCACCGAGGTGCAGACGGTCGACGACGTGGTCGCCTCGGGCGAGGGCGGCCTGCTGGGCATCGCCGCGTCGCCGGAGTTCGCGCAGGACCGCACGGTCTTCGTCTACTACACCGCCGAACGGGACAACCGGATCGCCCGGATGCGGCTGGGAGAGAAGCCCACCCCGATCCTCACCGGCATCCCCAAGGCGGGCGTCCACAACGGCGGCGGCCTGGCGTTCGGCCCGGACGGCCGGCTCTACGCCAGCACCGGCGACGCCGGGGACACCGACCAGTCCCAGGACGCCGAGGAGCTCGGCGGCAAGATCCTGCGGATCACCACGGAGGGCAAGCCGGCGCCCGGCAACCCCTTCCCGAACTCCCCGGTCTGGTCCCTCGGCCACCGCAACGTGCAGGGCATCGCCTGGGCCGGCGACCGGATGTACGCGGTGGAGTTCGGCCAGAACACCTGGGACGAGATCAACCAGGTGGCCAAGGGCAAGAACTACGGCTGGCCCGAGGTCGAGGGACGCGGCGGCGACAAGGAGTTCGTGGACCCGATCGTGCAGTGGTCGACCGACGAGGCGTCCTGCTCCGGCCTGGCCGCGAGCGAGCGGCTGCTGGCCACCGCCTGCCTGCGCGGGCAGCGCCTCTGGCTGGTCGAGCTGACCGACACCGGCACCGTGCTCGGGCAGCCGCAGGCGCTGCTCACCGAGAAGTACGGGCGGCTGCGGGCGATCGCCGCGGCACCGGACGGCTCGTTCTGGGTGGGCACCTCCAACCACGATGGGCGGGGCCGACCAACACCCGAGGATGACCGCTTGTTGCGGCTTGTTTTCGCAGGTGGCGGCGCTGGCCGCAGCTGAGGCACTCTCGACACGCAGCACCTCGGGTTTGCCAAGATCCTCAACCGGGCAGGTCAGAATCTCAGTATGGACGATCACGAGAACGAGAAGCCGCACCGCGATCCGGACGGGAACGACCCGACCGGTCGCCCGCGTCGCTTCGTCTCGCTGCGGCGGGCCGCCGCCGGTTCGCCCCGCGCCGGGCGGCGCAGCGGGCTGCGCCGGATAGGGGCCGGCCTGGCGCTGCTGGTCGTCACGCTGACCGGGGTGCTGCTCGGGTTGCTCGCCGGCGGGCACGTCAGCACCGACATCGGCCCGTTCCAGGCCCGGCTGTCCGTTTCGCCCTCGGTCAACGGCAGCACCACCGTCGACATCCCGCCGCTGGGCGCGCTGCTGCTGGACAGCCACGACGGGCCGACCCGGCTGACCGTGGAGCTGGGCGCGCTGGACCAGGGCCGCACCGAGGCCCTGATCGACGACCCTGCCAGCATCAACCGGGCCACCCAGTCGGCCGTCGACGACGTACGCGAGGGCGTGCTGCGGCTCGGACTGCGTACCGTCGGCGCGACCGTGCTGGCCACGCTGGTGCTGGCGCTGCTGGCGTTCCGGGACACCCGGCGGGCGGCCTGGGCCGGCGCGCTGGCGCTGGCGATCAGCGCGGGCAGCCTCGGCACCGCAGCGGCCACCGTCCGGCCGCAGGCGATCGAGGAGCCCACGTACGAAGGGCTGCTGGTCAACGCCCCGGCGATCGTCGGCGACGTACGCAAGATCGCCGACGACTACGGCCGGTACGCCGAGCAGCTCCAGCGGCTCATCGGCAACGTCACCCAGCTCTACACCACCGTGTCGGCGCTGCCGGTGTACGAGCCGGAGCCCGGCACCACCCGGGTGTTGCACATCTCCGACCTGCATCTCGGCCCGGCCGCCTGGCAGCTGATCCGGACGGTGACCGAGCAGTTCGGCATCGACGTCGTGATCGACACCGGCGACATCACCGACTGGGGCAGCGAGCCGGAGGCCTCCTACGTCGGCTCGATCAGCCTGCTGGAGAAGCCGTACGTCTTCATCCGGGGCAACCACGACTCCCCGCGTACCGCTGCGGCGGTGGCCCGCCAGCCGAACGCGATCGTGGTGGACAACACCACCGTGACGGTCGCCGGGCTGACCATCGCCGGTATCGGCGATCCCCGCTTCACCCCGGACAAGAGCACCTCACCGGCGAGCGGCGGGCTCAACCCGTCCACCGCCGACATACTGATCGACAGCGGCGAAACGCTCGCCGCCACGATCCGAAGCTCCCCGCGACCGGTGGACATAGCGCTGGTGCACGACCCGGCTTCGGCCGGTCCGCTCTCCGGCACCTGCCCGCTGGTGCTCGCCGGTCACACCCACGACCGGCGGGTGAACACGCTGCCCGAGGTGCCGGGCGAGCAGCCGACCACGCTGATGGTGCAGGGCTCCACCGGCGGCGCCGGGCTACGTGGCCTGGAGGGCGAGGAGCCGACCCCGCTGGCGATGACCGTCCTCTACTTCGACCAGGACAAGCAGCTCCAGGCGTACGACGACATCACCGTCGGCGGCACCGGACAGGCGCAGGTGAACCTGGAACGTACCGTGGTGCAGCCGCCGACCCCGCTGCTGCCACCGACGCTCAGCCCCACCCCGACACCGACCCGCTGACGAGCGCGACCGACCTGCCGACGGCGGCCTGCACGATCCGTCGACGCCGTCAGCTCGAAAGGGCCCGAACCCGATACCCCGGCCTACGCACGCACGCCTACCCCGGCGTGGAGCGACAGGGACAGGCACCGACCGGCGTTCCGAACTGACGGCACGAGTCCGATTCGCGTCGCTCACCCCCAACAACACCGGCACAGGTCAGCGCCCGGCACGCTGGGCACGGTGGCGGTGCGTACGCCCTGCCGCAGGGTGCGCTGCCACGCGCGGCGAGCACCTCGGGCAGGACCGCGCCCGAGGCGGCCAGTTGCACCGTCGGCGCGTCGACGCTCGACGAAGGTCACGCCCGGCAGTTCCAGCCCCACGCTGGCGGTGATGGTGGACTGTGCGCGCCGCCCTCCGGGGCGAGGGTGACGCCGTAGAGGAACGCGTCCAGCCCGCGCTGGCCGAGCAGCAGGAACAGGTTCATCTCGGAGATGCCCAGCTCGATGTGCTGCCCCCGGGGCTCTCCGTCCACCCTGTCCGGGTCCTTCGTCCGCGACGGGTACGACTGCAACCCGCCCCGGGCGCCCAGCGTGGTCAGGTACGACCGGTCCAGGTTGCCGAGCAGGTACACCTCAGGCGCCGAGGCGCTCCAGGATCAGCTCGCGGACGGTCTTGGCGTCGGCCTGCCCGCGCGTGGTCTTCATGACCGCGCCGACCAGCGCGCCGGCCGCGGCGACCTTGCCGCTGCGCACCTTGTCGGCGATGTCGGGGTTGGCGGCGATCGCCTCGTCCACCGCGGCGGTCAGCGCACCGGTGTCGGAGACGACCTCCAGGTTCCGGTTGGCCATGATCTGGGTGGGCGTGCCCTCGCCTGCGACCACGCCCTCCAGCACCGTACGGGCCAGCTTGTCGTTGAGCTTGCCGGCGTCGACCAGCCCCTGGAGCTCGGCGACCTGCCCCGGGGTGGCACCCACGTCGGCCAGCTCCACACCGGTCTCGTTGGCCCGCCGGGACAGCTCGCCCAGCCACCACTTGCGGGCGGCGGCCGGGGTGGCGCCGGCGGCGACGGTGGCCTCGATCAGCTCCACCGCACCGGCGTTGAGCACCGACTGCATGTCCAGGTCGGAGAGTCCCCACGCCTGCTGGAGGCGACGCCGGTGCAACCGGGGCAGTTCCGGCAGGGCCGCCTTCAGCTCGGCCACCCAGGCGGTGTCCGGCGCGAGCGGCACCAGGTCCGGCTCGGGGAAGTAGCGGTAGTCGGTGGCGGTCTCCTTGGACCGGCCCGGGGTGGTGTCCCCGGTGTCCTCGTGGAAGTGCCGGGTCTCCTGGGTGATCCGTCCGCCCGCGTCCAGCACCGACGCCTGCCGCAGCATCTCCGAACGCACCGCCCGCTCGACCGACCGCAGCGAGTTGACGTTCTTGGTCTCGGTGCGGGTGCCCCACTCCTCGCCGGGCAGGTTCAACGACGTGTTCACGTCACACCGCAGCGACCCCTCCTCCATCCGCACGTCGGAGACGCCGAGCGAGCGCAGCACGTCCCGCAGCTCGGTGACGTACGCCCGGGCCACCTCGGGGGCGAGCGCGCCGGTGCCCGGGATCGGCTTGGTGACGATCTCCACCAGCGGGATGCCGGCCCGGTTGTAGTCGACGAGCGACTCGGTCGCGCCGTGGATCCGGCCGGTGGCGCCGCCCACGTGCAGCGTCTTGCCGGTGTCCTCCTCCAGGTGCACCCGCTCGATGCCGATCCGCACCGTCTCGCCGTTCACCTCGACGTCCAGGTAGCCGTCCACACAGAGCGGCTCGTCGTACTGGCTGATCTGGAAGTTCTTCGGCATGTCGGGATAGAAGTAGTTCTTCCGGGCGAACCGGCACCACTGCGCGATAGAGCAGTTCAGCGCCAGGCCGATCCGGATGGTCGCCTCGATGGCCGCCTTGTTGGCCACCGGCAGCGAGCCGGGTAGGCCCAGGCAGACCGGACAGACCCGGGTGTTGGGCTCGCCACCGAAGTCGGTCGGGCAGCCGCAGAACATCTTCGTGTTCGTGCCCAGCTCGACGTGGGTCTCCAGGCCGATCACCGGCTCGAATCGCGCGACGACCTCGTCGTACGCGGGCAGCGTCGTGGTCATGAGAACTCCAGCTTTCGGGCGGTAGCCGGCCCGCGCCGGCATCCGGACACAACGCCGCCCAGCCTAGCCGCTCCCCCCGCCTGGCCTCGGTCGGGCGTCACCCCGCGGTGAACCTCTGCCGACGGCGGTACGCCACCACGAGCAGGATGCCGCCGATGCTGAACGCCACGACGCCGAGGAGCATCAGCACCAGGGCCGAGTTCTCCCCGGTGACCGGCAGCCAGGCCCCGGTCGTCCGGGACGGCGACGGTGCGGCGGCGGCCGGCGTCGGGCTCTGCGACGGCGCGGTCGGGTACGCGGTCGACTGCTCGGTGGGGGTCGGCGAGGCCGACGGGGTGGCCGTCGGATCGGGGTAGACGACCAGCGACACCTCATCGGTGTCGCTGGTGGCGGTGCCGGTGGCCAAGATCGTAAAGTCGAAGGAGCCGGCGACGGTCGGGGTGCCGCTGAGCACGCCGTCCGGGTCGAGCACGAGCCCGTCCGGCAGCGCCCCGGCGGCCAGCCCGAACCGGATGTCGGAGTCGCCCTCGGCGGTGAACCGGAACGAGTACGCCTGTCCGGCCGTGCCGAGCGGCGGCTCGGCCGAGGTGATGACGGCCGCCGCCGTGGCGATCACCAGCGTGACGTCCTGCTGCCCCTGGAAGCCGTTCGCGTCGGTCACCAGCAGCCCGAAGCGGTGACGTCCGGCCTGGCTCGGGAAACCGGCGAGGACACCGGCCGAGGAGAGCGACAGACCCGGCGGCAGCGAGCCCGACGCCAGCGAGACGGTGTGCGGGGCGGTGCCGCCCGAGACGGTGAACCGGTACGTCGGATAGACCTGCCCGACGTACCAGGGCGAGACCGGCTCCGGCGACGTCACGGTGACGACCGGCTGCACCACCACCACGGTCACCTGGTGGTCGGCGGTCTCCCCGCTCGGTGCGCCGGTGGCCCGGACGGTGAAGGCGAAGCGGCCGGCCACGGTGGGCGTACCGGTCAGGGTGCCGGCCGACGACAGCGCGAGACCCGGCGGGATCGCACCGGCGACCAGCGAGATGCGGATCTCCTCGTCGCCGGTGGCGGTGAAGGTGTGGCCCGGGTACGGCTCGTAGGCGGTCACCCCGGACGGCGGCGGGGCGGAGGTGACGGTGATGGTGACGACCGCCGGATCCACGATCACCGGATCCACGATCACCGGATCGACGACGGCCGGTTCTGCGGCAGCGGGCGCGGCGACACCGATCAGCAGCATCGTGAGCACCGAGACAATCGTGATCGGCCGCAGCGTCTTCATCGCAGTTCCAGTCGGCTAGTAAGCCAATGCTTGCGTTTCGCCAGCGGCTCGAACTCTATCCAACCCACGCACGTCACCACGCGCTATGAGTCCGAACGGTGACCTCGTGTCACCGAGGTCACGGCCAGGTCGGACTCGTTCCGACGCTCGATCACGCTCGGCGCGAATGACATCTCATCGACCGGAGGCCCCTCGATGGGGCGATGAAAGAGATCGGCCACATCGCCACGCATGTGCTGATCGCGTCAGCATCCCGCCTACCTCACAGCACCGGCGGCGTGAGGGTGCCGACCGCGCTCTCCAGCGCGGCGGCCACCCGGTACATCCGGTCGTCGGCCATCGTCGGGGCCATCACCTGCAACCCGACCGGCAGCCCGTCGGAGAGGCCGCACGGCACCGAGATGCCCGGGCCGCCGTACAGGTTGGTCGGGATGGTGTACAGGTCCGCCAGATACATCTGGTACGGGTCGGAGGTACGCGCGCCCAGCGGGAAGGCCACGAACGGCGTGGTCGGCGAGATCAGCGCGTCGACCCGCTCGAACGCGGCGGTGAAGTCGCGGGTGATCAGCGTACGGACCTTCTGCGCCTGCCCGTAGTACGCGTCGTAGTAGCCCGACGACAACGCGTACGTGCCGAGCATGATGCGCCGCTTGACCTCGGGGCCGAAGCCAGCCTCCCGGGTCAGCGACATGACCTCCTCCAGCGACCGGTTGCCGTCGTCGCCGATTCGCAGACCGAACCGGACCCCGTCGAAGCGGGCCAGGTTGGAGGAGCACTCGCTCGGCGCGATCAGGTAGTAGGCCGGCAGCGCGTACTTGAAGTGCGGGCAGGAGATCTCGACGGTCTCCGCGCCCAGCTTCGTCAGCGTGTCGACGGCCTCGTTGAAGGCGGCCATCACGCCCGGCTCGGCGCCCTCGCCGACGAACTCGGAGACGATGCCGAGACGGACCCCGGTCAGGTCGCCGGTCGCGCCGAGCTTCGCGGCGGCCACCACGCCCGGCACCGGCGCCGGGATGGAGGTGGAGTCACGCGGGTCGTGGCCGCCGATCGCCTCGTGCAGCAGCGCGGCGTCGAGGACGGTGCGCGCGCACGGGCCGGGTGTGTCCAGCGAGGAGGAGAAGGCCACCAGGCCGTACCGGGAGGTGCTGCCGTAGGTCGGTTTGGCGCCGACGGTGCCGGTGACCGCGCCCGGCTGGCGGATCGAGCCGCCGGTGTCCGAGCCGATCGCCAGCGGCGCCTCGTACGCGGCCAGCGCCGCCGCGCTGCCTCCGCCGGAGCCGCCCGGGATCCGCTCGGTGTCCCACGGGTTGCGGGTCGGCCCGTACGCCGAGTACTCCGTGGAGGAGCCCATGGCGAACTCGTCCATGTTGGTCTTGCCGAGCATGACCGTGCCGGCGGCGCGCAGCCGCTCCACGATCGTCGAGTCGTACGGCGGGCGCCAGCCCTCCAGGACCTTCGAGCCGACCGTGGTCGGTACGCCCCGGGTGGTGAGCACGTCCTTGACCGCGACCGGCACTCCGGCCAGCGGGCCCAGCTCCGCTCCGGCGGCCCGCCGGGCGTCCACCTCGCGGGCGGCGGCGAGCGCACCCTCGGTGTCGACGTGCAGGAAGGCGTGCACCCGGTCGTCGACCGCGGCGATCCGGTCCAGGTGCGCCGAGGTCACCTCGACCGCCGAGGTCTCGCCCGAGGCGACCAGCCCGGCGATCTCGGTGGCGGTGAGTCTGGTCAAGTCGGTCATGACGCCACATCCTCGTCCAGAATCCGTGGTACGCGGAACCGCTGCTCCTCTGCGTCGGGCGCGCCGGACAGCGCCTCCTCGGGGGTCAGGCACGGCGTCACGACGTCCTCGCGGAGCACGTTGGTCAGCGGCACCGAGTGCGAGGTCGGCGGGATGTCCGCGGCGGCGACCTCGCCCACCTGGGCGACCGCCTGGAGGATCACGTCGAGCTGGCCGGCGAAGGTGTCCAGCTCCTCCTCCGTCACGGCGAGCCGCGACAGTCGCGCCAGGTGCGCGACCTCCTCGCGGGAGATGGCGGCCATCGGTGCCCCCTTCGTGGCTGTCCTGCGTCTGCCTACGCCCACCAACGCGGCGCACGAGGCGGCGCGCGGTGACCGCAGCGAGTCTATTGTTCCGCGCCCGGCCCGCCGCCCCCGGCTCCCCGGGGCGTCCGGTCCGCCGACCGGACGCCCCGCCCGACGGGCGGTGTGCGGCGGGTCCGGCGGCGGGTCACCGAGGGCTGCGGCGGGGTACGTCCGGCTCGTCGTGGCCGCCGAGCGGGCGCAGCGGGCGGTAGCGGGCCAGCCAGGCCACCAGTTCCTCGGCCGGCATCGGCCGGGCGTAGAACCAGCCCTGTGCCGCGTCACACCCGGCCGCGTGCAGCATCCGCCAGGTCTTCTCGTCCTCCACGCCCTCGGCGACCACCCGCAACCCCAGCGCCTTGGCCAGTCCGATCGTCGACCGGACGATCGCCGCGTCGTCGGAGTCCTCGGTCATCCCGAGAACGAAGGACCGGTCGACCTTCACCTCCGACAGCGGCAGCCGGCGAAGGTGTTGCAGCGAGGAGTAGCCGGTGCCGAAGTCGTCGAGCGCGATGCCGACCCCGATCCGGTGTAACCGGGTGATCGTGGTCAGCACCCGGCGCGGATCGGCCATCAACGCGCCCTCGGTGATCTCCAGTTGCAGCCGTTCCGGCACCACGCCGTAGCGGGTCAACCGGTCGGCGATCTGGTCGGCGATCTCGCCGGTGTGCAGGTCGCGCACGCTGACGTTGAGCGCCGCCCGCAGGCCCAGGCCCGCCGCCGACCACTTGGCCAACTGTTCGACCACGTCGTCCACCACCCGACGGGTGAGCAGGCGCATCACGGCGCTCTGCTCGGCGACCCGGATCAGCTCCTCCGGGTCGACCATGCCCCGGCGGGGGTGCCGCCAGCGCAGCAGCGCCTCGACCCCGACCACCTCGCCGGTGGCGATGGCGATCTGCGGCTGGTAATACATCATGATCTCGCCCGCGTCCCCGGACGGATCGCCGCCGAACGCGGCACCGGTGGAGGGCACGACCTCGTCACCCGGCCGGTGGGCGCCGGCCGGTCCGGACCACGGCTCGCCGGGGACCGCCGCCGGGTCGCCGGGCTGGACGGTACGGCGCAGGATCGGGTCCGCGCCGGCGACGATCCGGGCGATCAGTTCGTCGTCGGGCGCGATCGCCGGGGGTCGGCGACGCCGACGGAACCACCCGCCGCGCTGCGGCACCGCCGGGGTCGCGGTCAACGCCGCCCCGTCCCCGCCCCGTACCACCGGCGCGTCGCCCGGGGCACCGGCGGACCGGCCCGCCGGGCCAGCGTCCAACACCCGGCGCAGGTCGGCCAGCAGGCCCAGCCGCTCGGCGGAGTTGTGGTCGGACTCGGCGGTGTAGACGGCGACCGTGCCATTGCGGTGCTTGGCGTCGTACATGGCCACGTCGGCGTGGCGCATCAGGGTGGCGAAGTCCTCGCCGTGCTCCGGGTACAGGGCGATGCCGATGGAGCCGCCGACCTCCAGCGGCAGCCCGTCCAGCGGCACCGGCTCGGCGAGGACCCGCACCACCTGGTCGGCCAACGCCCGGGCCTCGGTGACGTCGTCCACCCCGGTCATCACGATCGCGAACTCGTCACCGCCGAGGCGGACCACCATGTCCGGTGCGGGCACGAGGTCGGTCAGCCGGGCGCTCACCTCGACCAGCAGGCGGTCGCCGACAGCGTGCCCGAGGGCGTCGTTGACGTTCTTGAAACGGTCCAGGTCGATCAGGAGCAGGGCCAGGTGGGCACCGGGCTCACCGCGTGCGGCGCGCTCGGCGTGCCGGTGCACCTGCTCGTTGACCTCGCTGAGCAGCGCCTTGCGGTTGGGCAGCCCGGTCAGTGGGTCGAGGGCGGCGAGTTGGCGCTGCTCGACGGTGAGCCGGGCCATCCGGTACACCGCGAACAGCGGCACCAGCACCAGCGGGACCAGGGCCGCACTGGCCCGCGCGGCGGTGACCAGCACCGGTGCGAGCAACAGCAGGGAGCCGGTGGAGAGCAGTTCGAACGGCAGGCCGTGCCGGGCGTTGGGCCACCACCGCTCGCCGAAGCGCAGCCGGACGGCCGTGGTGACCAGCCCGTAGTTGACCAGGAACCAGGCCACCCCGGCGCCGCCGATCGCGGCGATGTCGGTCCACCCCAGACCGCCGCCGTCGAAGATGCCGCCCGGCCCGAGCCGGGTGACGGCGTACGCGGCGGCCAGCGAGCAGGCGTACTGCCCGGCGTTGAAGGCGACCCGCCAGGGGGCGTGCCGCATCCGGGCTCCGGAGACCAGCACGGCGACCGCCTGCACCGCGACCGCCGGGCCGAGACCCCAGCCGAGCAGGATGGCGAAGGTGAAGCAGGTCGACGGGAAGACCGCGGACGAGGAGGGCCGACGACCGGGCGGCAGGAACGGGCGCGCGTCGCAGGCGACGGCGAGCACGGCCATCGTCCAGAACGCGGCCGGCAGCTCCGACAGCGTTCCGGCGAGCGAGACCAGTGGCCCGACGGAGAGCAGCACGGCCACGGCCAGCACGCCGCCCACGAAGACCGAGAACGGCGCGGTGCGCCCGGGCGGGACGAGGTTGCGCGGATCGGGCGGCTCCATCACACCTCCCGTTACAGGACGCGACGCGTGGGTCCACGCGCCGTGTCCCCAATGAAACGCCCCCGACGACCGGAAACCAGGTACGACAGCCGCAAATCGGTCGTAGTCGTAATTAAGTTGGTATCCGGACGAGTAACCGCAAGATCGGCAAGTGCCGCCTTACTCCTCGACGCGGGCCACCGCGCGGGCCGCGTCCGCCCCGGAGTCGAGCAGCACCCGGAAGCCCTCCTCGTCGAGGATCGGCACCTTCAGGCCGGCCGCCTTGTCCGCCTTGGATCCTGGATTGTCGCCGACCACCACGAAACCGGTCTTCTTCGACACCGAGCCGCTGACCTTGCCGCCCCGGGACTGGATCGCCTCGGCGGCCTGGTCTCGCGAGTAGCCGGCCAGCGTGCCGGTGACCACCACGGTCACCCCCTCCAGCGGTCGTGGGCCCTCCCCCTGCGCCTCCTCGGCCATCCGGACACCCGCGTCGGCCCACTTGCGGATCACCTCGCGGTGCCAGTCGACGGCGAGCCACTCCCGGATGCTCGCGGCGATGGTCGGCCCGACACCGTCGACGGAGGACAGTTCCTCCTCCGACGCGGCATCGATCGCCTCGATCGACCGGAAGTGCCGGGCGAGCGCCTGCGCGGCGGTCGGCCCGACGTGCCGGATGGAGAGCGCCACCAGCACCCGCCACAGCTCGCGTTCCTTGGCGACGGCGAGGTTGTCGAGCAGCTTGACGGCGTTGCTGCCGAGGCTGCCGTCCTTGTTGACGAAGAACGGCGAGCGGGCCAACTGCTCGGCGTCGAGCGAGAACAGGTCACCCTCGTCGGTGATCACCTGCGCGTCGAGCAGCGCGGCGGCGCTCTTGTAGCCGAGCGCCTCGATGTCGAACACCTTGCGCCCGGCCAGGTGGTAGACCCGCTCGCGCAACTGCGCCGGGCAACTGCGCGAGTTGGGGCAGCGGATGTCGACGTCGCCCTCCTTCGCCGGGGCGAGCGGGGTGCCGCAGGCCGGGCAGGTGGTGGGCATGACGAACGCCCGGGCGTCGGGCGGGCGCAGCTCGACCACCGGGCCGAGCACCTCGGGGATCACGTCGCCGGCCTTACGGATCACCACCGTGTCGCCGATCAGCACCCCCTTGCGCTCCACCTCGCGGGCGTTGTGCAGGGTCGCGTACGCGACGGTGGAGCCGGCCACCTTCACCGGCTGGAGCAGCGCCCGGGGCGTGACCCGACCGGTCCGTCCCACCTCGACCTCGATGTCGAGCAGGCTGGTGTTGACCTCCTCGGGTGGGTACTTGAAGGCGATCGCCCAGCGGGGTGCCCGGCTGGTCGAGCCGAGCCGCCCCTGGATCGGCACCGGGTCGACCTTGACCACCACGCCGTCGATCTCGTGTTCCACGTCGTGCCGGTGCGCGGCGTAGTGCGCGATGAAGTCCCGGACGCCGGCCAGGTCGGACACCACCCGCCAGCGGTCGCTGGTGGGCAGCCCCCAGGCCCGCAACGCCGAGTACGACTCGGACTGGGTGGCCGGCTGGAAGCCGCGCCGGGCACCGATGCCGTGCACCACCAGGCGCAGCGGTCGGGACGCGGTGATCCGCGGGTCCTTCTGCCGCAGGCTGCCGGCGGCGGCGTTACGCGGGTTGGCGAACGGCGCCTTGCCCTGCTCGACCAGGCCCGCGTTCAGGTCGGCGAAGGCCTCGACCGGGAAGTAGATCTCCCCGCGTACCTCGATCAGCTCGGAGACCGGCCCGAACTCCGCCGAGTCGGTCAGCCGGGTGGGCACGTCCCGGATGCTGCGCACGTTGGCGGTGACGTCCTCGCCGATGCGGCCGTCGCCCCGGGTCGCCGCCCGCACCAGCCGACCCGACTCGTAGGTGAGGTTGATCGCCAGCCCGTCGACCTTCAGCTCGCACAGGTAGGGCACCGGGCCGCCCGCGTCCCGCTCGACCCGCTCGGCCCACGCCGCCAGCTCCTCGTCGGCGAACGCGTTGTCCAGCGACATCATCCGTTCCGCGTGCGCGACCGGGGCGAAGTCGGTGGAGAAGGTGCCGCCGACACGTTGGGTCGGCGAATCCGGGGTGCGCAGCGCCGGAAACTCCTCCTCCAACGCTTCCAGCTCCCGCAGTTGCCGGTCGAACTCGGCGTCCGAGACGGTCGGCGCGTCGAGCACGTAGTAGCGGTACTGGTGCTCGGTCAGCTCCTGGCTCAGCGTGGCGTGCCGTTCCCGCGCCTGCGGGGTGGGCTCGGCGCCGGCCGCCGCCTCCTGCGCCGCGCTGACCTGCTGGTCGATGGCTTGCTCGGACAACCCCGCGACCTCCTGTGATGGGTACCCCGGCACGGTATCCGGCGGGTCGGACAGTTCGCCGACAACCCCTCCGGTTCCGCCGCCGGTCAGCGCTGCCAGGCGGCGGCGAGGGCGGTGAGCTGGTCGGCGTACTCGATGCGACCGGCCCAGTCGGCGGGCCAGGCGGCGGCCCCCACGGCGGCACCGACGAAGGCCCCGGCCAGGGCGGCGATCGAGTCGGAGTCACCGGCGGTCCGGGCACCCCGGGCGAGCGCACCGACCGGGTCGTCGACGTGCCGGACGGCGCAGTAGAGCGCGGTCGCCAGGGCCTCCTCGGCGATCCACCCCTCGCCGGTCAGCCGGCACGGGTCACCGCCGTCGTCGGGAGCGGCGATCGCCGCGTCGAGCCGGGCCAGCGCCCGCAGGCACTCGTCCCAGCCCCGGGCGATGAACTCCTGCGGCGTCCGTACTCCCGGGCGTTGCCACAGGTCGCCGAGCCAGTCGGCCCGGTAGGTCCGACGTTGGTCCCGGGCCCGCGCGGCGAGCAGGCCGGGCAGTTCGGCGATCGCGGTGCCCTCGGCCAGCAACCGCACCGCGTACGCGGTCAGCTCGCTGGCCGCCAGGCCGGTCGGGTGCCCGTGGGTCAGCCCGGCCTGGAGCTGGGCCAGCCCGGCGAAGGTGTCGAGGTCGACGTCGAGCAGCCCGACCGGGGTGACCCGCATGTTCGCCCCGCAGCCCTTCGAGCCGGCCTGGGTGACCTGCTGCCAGGGCAGCCCACCGGACAGCTCGGCACAGGCCCGCAGGCAGGTCATCCCGGGCGCGCGGTTGTTGTCCGGGCTGGCCGCCCAGGCCAGGAAGCGCTGCCTCAGCAGCGGCTCGACCGCCTCGGGCGTGTACGCGGGCGCGTCGTGCAACGCCCAGCCGACCGCGAGCGCCATCTGGGTGTCGTCGGTGACCAACGCGGGGTCGCCCACCAGGTCCCGGGGGCCGGTGGGGCCGTACCGTTCCTCGATCTCGGTCACGGTGAGGAACTCGGCGGGCCTGCCCAGGGCGTCACCGTAGGCGAGTCCGAACAGCGAGCCGGCGGCCCGCCCGTGCACAGGGCTGATCATGAAGACGATCATGCCTGCTCGGGCGGGCCGGCGAAACCTCACTCCTCGGCGAGCCGACGCCCCGCGTCGCGGCAGGCGGACAGGACCGCGCGGGCGTGTGCCGGGGGGGCGCCGGCCAGGCCGCAGGCGGGTGTGACGACCACCTGCTCGGCGAGCCGGCGACGGGGGAAACCGAGCCGGTCCCAGAGGGTGCGGACCCGGTCGGCGACCTGGGCCGAGGTCGGCGCGCGACCGGCCGACGCGGTGCCCGGCGCGGCGCCGGCGAGCAGGCCCAGCCCGGCGTCGATCGCCTCGCCCAGCGCATCGAGGTCGGTGACCAGGTCCAGGGCGAGGGCGACACCGACGGCGCCGGTGGAGCGGATCAGGTGCAGCGGTACGTCCGGGGCGCAGCAGTGCACCACGGTCGGTACGCCGACCGCCTCGATCACCGTGGCCAGCAGCGCACCTGCGTCCCCCGGCTGCACCGCCCGGTACGTGCCGAAGCCGCTCTCGGTGGGCACCCGGCCGGCCAGCACCGCCGGCAGCGACGGTTCGTCCACCTGGAGCAGGACGGAGGCGCGGGGTACCCGGCGGGCCACCGCCGCCACGTGCGCGCGGAGCCCCTCGGCGAGCGAGCCGGCCAGGTCGCGTACCGCACCGGGGTCGCGCACCATCCTGCCGCCGACCGGCAGTTCCACCGAGGCGGCGAGGGTGAACGGACCGGGTGCCTGCACCTTGATCGGGCCGGCGTACTCCTCGGCCTGCTCGGCGAGTTGGTCGAGGTCGCGTTCCATCAGGTCCCGCGCCCGGCGCAGGTCCCGGCCGGGGCGCAGGGCCACCCGCCAGCGCGCGGCGTACAGCTCCACCGGCAACTCGACCAACAGGCCGGCGCCGCGGCCGATCATGTCCGCGCCCGGGCCACGGGCCGGCAGCTCCGGCAGGTGGGGCAGGGCGGGCAGTTCACCGAGGACGATCCGCTGCGCCTCGGCGATGTCGGTGCCGGGCAGCGATCCGATGCCGGTCGCCGCGCCGGCAGGCCACGGCCAAACCTGATCACTCACCGCCGAAGGGTACCGGTCAGTCGGTGATGGTGGCGGAGCCGAGCACGATGTCACCGGCCGGGTCGGGGCGGTAGGCGACGATCGCCTGGCCGGCCGCGACGCCCCGGACCGGCTGCCGCAGGTCGGCGCGGAGGCCGTCGCCGTCCACGGTGACCTCGGCCGGCACCACGACGCCGTGCGCCCGCAACTGCACCTCGCACTCGATCGGGCCGGCGGGGCGCGGGCCGCCGGTCCAGACCGGGGTGGCGGCCCGCACCTCGGCGACCTCCAGCGCCTCGGCCGGCCCGACGGCCACCGTGTTGGTCGTCGGCGTGATGGAGAGCACGTAGCGGGGTCGGCCGTCCGGGGCCGGGCGGTCCAGGTGCAGGCCACGCCGCTGGCCGACGGTGTACGCGTACGCGCCGGCGTGCCGGCCCACCACCGCACCGGTGGTGGCGTCGACCACGTCGCCGGGCGCCTCGCCGAGCCGCTGGGCCAGGAAGCCCCGGGTATCGCCGTCGGCGATGAAGCAGATGTCGTGCGAGTCGGGCTTGTCGGCCACCGCCAGTCCCCGGTCGGCGGCCTCCTGCCGGACCTGCGCCTTCGTCGAGTCGCCGAGCGGGAAGATCGAGCGGTCCAACTGCGCGCGGGTGAGCACGGCCAGCACGTACGACTGGTCCTTGGCCACGTCGACGCTGCGCCGCAGCAGGCCGTCCGGGCCGAGCCGGGCGTGGTGGCCGGTGACCACGGCGTCGAAGCCCAGGGCGACCGCCCGGTCCAGCACCGCGGCGAACTTGATCTTCTCGTTGCAGCGCAGGCACGGATTGGGGGTACGCCCGGCGGCGTACTCGGCCACGAAGTCGTCGACCACGTCGGCGTGGAACCGGTCGGCCATGTCCCACACGTAGAACGGGATGCCCAACACGTCGGCGGCCCGCCGCGCGTCCCGGGAGTCCTCCAGGGTGCAGCAGCCCCGCGCACCGGTGCGGTAGGTCTGCGGATTGCGGGCCAGCGCCAGGTGCACGCCGGTCACGTCGTGACCGGCCTGCACCGCCCGCGCCGCCGCCACGGCGGAATCCACACCGCCGGACATCGCCGCCAACACCCTCACCCGGACCACGCTCCCTTCCCCACCGAGCCTATCTCCGCACCGCCGTGCGGCGGTCTCCCCCGTCCACGCTGCCGAAGTCAGCGCGGCGTCCGCAGCGCGGCCGCCCGGCGGGCCCGGTCGACGGCCGCCGGCAGGGCGGCGATGAGCGCGTCGACCTCCCCGGCGGTGCTGGTGTGACCGAGCGAGAAGCGCAGCGAGGACCGGGCCCGGTCGTCGTCGGCACCCATCGCGAGCAGCACGTGCGAGGGCTGCGCCACCCCGGCGGAGCAGGCCGAACCGGTCGAGCAGGCGATGCCCTGGGCGTCCAGCAGGAGCAGCAGCGCGTCGCCCTCGCAGCCGGGGAACGAGAAGTGCGCGTTGCCGGGCAGCCGGTCCGTCGGGTCACCGTTGAAGACCACCTCGGGCACCGCCTGCCGGACCCGGTGGACCAGGTCGTCGCGGAGCGCGGCGACCCGGGTGGCGTACTCCTGCTGGCCCTTGACCGCCGCCTCGACGGCGACCGCGAAGGCGACGATGCCGGCGGTGTCCAGGGTGCCGGAGCGCACGTCGCGCTCCTGGCCGCCGCCGTGCAGCAACGGCACCGCGGCGACGTCCCGGCCCAGCAGCAGCGCACCGATGCCGACCGGGCCGCCGAGCTTGTGGCCGGTCACGGTGAGCGCGGCGGCGCCGCTGGCGGCGAAGTCGACCGGCACCTGGCCAACCGCCTGGATCGCGTCGGTGTGGAACGGGACGCCGTACTCGGCCGCGACCGCGGCCAGTTCGCCGATGTGCTGGACGGTGCCGACCTCGTTGTTCGCCCACATGGCGGTGACCACGGCCACCCGGTCGCCGTGCGCGGCCAGTTCGGCGCGCAGCGCGTCGAGGTGCAGCCGACCCGTGCCGTCGACCGGCAACAGGCCCACCTCGGCGCCCTCGTGCCCGCCCAGCCAGTCCACCGCGTCGAGCACCGCGTGGTGCTCGATCGCGCTGGAGACCACCCGGGTCCGCTCGCCGTCGGCGGCCCGGCGCGCCCAGAAGATGCCCTTGACCGCGAGGTTGTCGCTCTCCGTACCGCCGCCGGTGAAGATCACCTCGGACGGCCGGGCGCCCAGCGCGGCGGCCACCCGTTCCCGCGACTCCTCGACCCGCCGCCGGGCACGCCGGCCGGACGCGTGCAGGGAAGACGCGTTGCCGACCTCGCGGGCGGTCGCGACGTACGCCTCCAGTGCCTCGTCGAGCATCGGAGTGGTCGCGGCATGATCCAGGTAAGCCATCACGGTTCAGCCTAACGACCGGGCCCCCCTGGGCCGCAGTCCGGAGGCACTGGTCGGGATTGCCGAGCTTCAGCGAATCTCCCGGCCGTCCCGGGGTACTACAAGGTCCGGCGCACCGACCGCCCAGCGTCGACCTCGGGCAGTACTCTGTTGTCGACATCTCCGCCCGTTGAGGGCCCCTTGACGGGCTGATCGGCGGGCCGGATCAGCTCCCCGGCCCGCCGATCAGCTCCCTCGGCGCAGACGACGAAGCCGCCGCCCGGACACCCGGGCGGCGGCTTGCGCGGTCACGCCTCACTTGCGCTTGCGGATCTCCTCGGCGGCCTGCGGGACGATCTTGAACAGGTCGCCGACCACGCCGAAGTCGGCCAGCTCGAAGATCGGCGCTTCGCCGTCCTTGTTGACCGCGACGATCGTCTTCGAGGTCTGCATGCCGGCCCGGTGCTGGATCGCACCGGAGATGCCGAGCGCCACATAGAGCTGCGGTGCGACGGTCTTGCCGGTCTGGCCGATCTGGAACTGGTGCGGGTAGTAGCCGGAGTCGACGGCGGCCCGGGACGCGCCGACCGCACCGCCGAGCAGGTCGGCCAGTTCCTCGACCAGCTTGAAGTTGTCGGCGTTGCCGACACCACGACCGCCGGAGACGACCACGCCTGCCTCGGTGAGCTCGGGGCGCGAGCCCTTCTGCTCGGCAACCCGGTCCACGACCTTGGCCAGCTTGTCGGTGTCGCTGACGGTCACGGTGAGCTGCTCCACCGCCGGGGTGGCGGCGGCGGGAGCCGGGGTGACCGAGTTCGGCCGGACGGTGACCAGCGGCAGGCCACGGGTCACCTTGGACGTGACCACGGCCGAGCCGGCGAAGGCCACCTGGGTGGCGGTGCCGTCGGCGGCCAGGGCCACCACGTCGGTCAGGATGCCGTTGTCCAGCTTCACCGCCAGGCGGGCGGCGATCTCCTTGCCCTCCTGCGACGAGGCGAGCAGCACGGCGGCCGGCTGGACCCGCGCGACCAGGTCGGCGACCACGGTGGCCTTGGGGGCCACCAGGTAGCCGTCGATCTCCGCGCCCTCGGCGGCGTAGATCTTCTCCGCGCCGTACTCGCCCAGCTTGCCGGCGAGCGCGTCGGCGGCACCGGCGCCGCCGAGCACCACCGCCGTCGGAGTGCCCAGCTCGCGCGCGAGGGTGAGCATCTCCAGGGTGACCTTCTTGACGCCGAACTCCCGCGTGGCTTCGACGACGACGAGAACCTCAGACATATCCCACACCCCTCACACGAACTTCTCGGTGGCGAGGAACTCGACCAACTGGACGCCACCGGAGCCGTCGTCGGTGACCTTCACCCCACCGGAACGCGGCGGGCGCTTGCTGTGCGAAAGCACCGTGCTGGTCGCTCCCTCGAAGCCCACCTCGGCGGCGGCCACGCCCAGGTCGGCCAGGGCGAGCGTCTGCACCGGCTTCTTCTTCGCGGCCATGATCCCCTTGAACGACGGGTACCGCGGCTCGTTGATGGTGTCCCACACCGAGACCACGGCCGGCGTCGAGGCGGTGACCACCTCGTAGCCCTCCTCGGTCTGCCGCTCCACCGTCAGCGTGCTCCCGTCGACGGTGAGCTTGCGGGCGCCGGTCAGGGCCGCCACCCCCAGCCGCTCGGCCAGCATGTGCGGCAGCACCTGTACCCGGCCGTCGGTCGACTCGGCACCGCAGAGCACCAGGTCCGCGCCGAGCTGGCCCAGCGCCGCGGCCAGCACCTTCGAGGTGGACACCGCGCAGGAGCCGTGCAGCGCGTCGTCCACCACGTGCACCGCCTTGTCCGGCCCCATCGACAGCGCCTTACGGATCGACTCGGTCGCCCGGTCCGGCCCCATGGTCAGGATCGTCACCTCGCCGCCATGCGCCTCCTTGATCTTCAACGCCTCCTCGATGGCATATTCGTCCATCTCGTTGATGACGTTGTTCGCCGAACCGCGGTCGACAGTGTTGTCGTCAGGACGCAGGTTGCGGTCCGCGCCCGAATCGGGCACCTGCTTGACGAGTACGACGATGTTCATCGCGCTTCGACGACCCTCCTGCTGTGGTGGTGTGCTCAATCGCCCCCGGTCTGGGGCGCAGCCTTGCGTGTCTGTTGCCGTCAGGTCAACCGTGGGCTGCTGTGCAGTTGCCCACGGCGCGATGTTACCTGTCGGTAGCATAGGCTTCCCCGAGCGACCGACGTGACGCAGCTCACCACAGCCGCGCGGCTGTCTCAGGACGACTCGCCCAGCACGTCCCTGATCCGGTCGATCGCCTCGGCCTCGGCCGGACTGACTCCCCGGTGGGCACGCGCGGTCCGGTCCGCGGCGGCCAGCACCACCTCGCGGTAGACCCCGACGTCCTGCGGCGCCTTCTCGGTGAGGATCCCGAGTGCCCGACGCAGCGCCGGCAGCACCACCGACTCGATCTCCAACGCCGAGTCGCGCGGCAGCTTCGGCAGCGGTCCGCTGGTCAGCGCCTCTCTCACCACCCCGCTGGCGCCGGAGATCGCTCCGGAGGCGGCGAAGCTCTCCCGGAAGACCGCCAGCAGGCCGGGCTCGGCGTTCGAGACCATGAGGACCGCGCCGAAGGCGCCTGTCTTGAGGGTCAGCTTCTCCTCGTCGGTCAGCCGCTGCGTCATGATCACGGAGTGTAGACGTAGGGCGTGGTCGTGGAGACCGCGACGAGACCGAGCCGCTCCAACAGCGGACGACTCTCCGCGCCGGCGTCGACCTGCAACAGCGTCCGGTCGCGCTGACCGGCGGACCGGGCCCGGTAGGTGACCAGCGCCCGGTAGATCCCCTGACCTCGCCACTCCGGACGGGTCGAGCCGCCCCACAACGTGGCGAAGGTGCTCTCCGCCGGGTACCGCACCCAGCCCGCGCTGACCAGCGTCCGATCCGCCTCGGCCACCACCACCGTGATCGACTGCGGGTCGGCCGCGATCTCCCGCGCCAGCCCGTCGGCCAGACCGGACAGGTCCCCGCCCCAGAGCTCCGTCTCCAGCTCCGCGATCCGGTCCAGGTCCGCCCGACCGGTCACCTCGCGCAGGCGTACGCCCTCCGGCACGACCGGCAACGCGGAGGCCAGCGACGCGACCGGCCCGACCAGCACGGACTCCTCCGCCTCCGGCGTGAACCCGGCCGCGCGCAGCCGCTGCGGCAGGTCGGCCGGCTCGTCGTGACCGTGCAGCTTCCACTCCACCGGCTCGCCCCGCTCGACCGCGATCGCCACCTGCCGGCCGATCAACTCGTCCAGCTCGGCGCCGGTCAGGCCGCCGAGATCGCGATAGGTCACCAGGACCCTGCCGTCCAGCCCGAGCACCCGGAACACCGGACCGTCCCGCTCCACCGAGACCCCGTCCGGCACCGGATCGGGCAGCCCCGGCCGAAGCTGGGTGTCGTACGTCGTACGCAACGTGATCGCGTCAAGATCCGCCATGTTTCCATCTATGCCCTATCGGAACCCGGATAATCACCTGCGTGCAGCAGTTGATCAAAAACTGGTTCGCCCCCCGGAGATGCGCCGGATTCGCCCTGCTCGGCGTGCTGCTGGTGCTGCGCGGGGTGTGACCATCCCGTCGGGTAGGACATGATGGGTACATGGCCCGGCTGTACATCCTCCTCTTCGTGGTGCAGGTCGTCCTCGCCGTCTGCGCCCTGATCAGCTGCCTGTCCGCCGAGGAAGACGACATCCGTCACCTACCCCGGATCGCCTGGGTGCTGATGATCCTCTTCGCCCCGCTGATCGGCTCGATCGCCTGGTTCGTCGCCGGGCGGAAGCGCAGGACCGACGGTGGCGGCATGTGGTCGACGGGCGCGCGACCGGCCGAGCGGGGGCCTCAGCGGCCCCTCGCCCCGGACGACGACCCCGAGTTCCTGCGCTCGATCGAGGAGCGGTCCCGCAAGGAGGACCAGCAGCTCTTCCAGCGCTGGGAGGAGGACCTGCGTCGGCGCGAGGACGACCTGCGCCGACGCGAGGGAGACCCGCCGCGCGAGGGACCCCGCCCCGAGGTGTGACCGCCGGGGCGGGGCTCGTGCTCAAGCCAGGTTCGAGGAGCGGGGGTACGCGTCGGCCGGGTCGGTGAGCACGTTGACCAGGTACGGCACTCTCGCGTCGAACGCCCGCGTCAGGGCGGGGCCCAGGTCGGCCGCCTTGGCGACCGTCTCCCCCGCACCGCCGAGCGCGCTCACCACGTGGTCGTACCGCAGCTCGGGCTGGAGGTCGGCGGCGACGTCGTAGCCGTACATAGCGCGCATCGGGTGCTTCTCCAGGCCCCAGATGCCGTTGTTGCCGACCACGATCACCACCGGCAACTTCTGCCGGACCAGGGACTCGACGTCCATCAGCGAGAACCCGGCGGCGCCGTCGCCCATCAGCACGCAGACCTGCCGGTCCGGGTGGGTGATCCGGGCCCCCATCGCGTAGCCCATGCCGGTGCCGAGGCAGCCGTACGGGCCCGGGTCGAGCCAGGTGCCGGGCTGGGCCGGTTCCAGGTAGCGCCCGGCGTACGAGACGAAGTCACCGCCGTCGCCGATGGTGACCGCGTCGGGGGCGAGGACCTTGCGCAGTTCCCCGTAGACGCGGGCGGGTCGGATCGGGTCCGTCTCGGCGGCCATCTCCTCGGCGTCGCGGGCCTTGGCGGCGTCCTCGGCGGTGCGCAACTGCGCCACCCAGTCGGCGTGGTCGACCCGGTCGCCGGTGTACTCGGCGAACGCGGTGAGCACGGCCCGCAGGTCACCCGCGGGAGCGGCGGCCGGCTCGACGTGTGAGGCGCGCTGGCTCGGCGCGTCCACCACGTGCACCACCTGGGCGTCGCCGAAATCGCCGAAGGAGAGCCGGAAGTCCAGCGGGGTGCCGACCACGACGACCACGTCGGCGCCGGAGAGGGCTACCCGGCGGGCCTTGGCGAAGGCCAGCGGGTGCTCCGGTGGCAGGGCGCCCCGGCCCATGCCGTTGGTGAACACCGGCACGGTGAGCGCCTCGGCGGCGGCGCGCAACGCGTCCACGGCGTCACCGGCGTACACGTCGGAACCGGCGACGATGACCGGGCGGGCCGCACCGGCGATCAGCCGCGCGGCGCGGGCCACCTCGTCGGGGTCGGCCTCGACCGCCTCGACGCCCGCCGCCGTCGGCAGTTCGGCGTCGCCCACCGAGAAGATCGCCTCCAGCGGGAAGTCGAGGAAGACCGGCCCCCGGTGCGGGGTGAGCGCGGTGCGCAGCGCGGCGGCGACGGCCCGGGGGATGTCGTCGGCGGTGAACACCGTCTCGGCGTGCTTGGTGACCGGGGCGACCAGCGGCAGGTGGTCCATCTCCTGGAGGCTGCCCGAGCCCCAGCGGAACTGCGGGGCCCGGCCGCCCAGCACCAGCACCGGCGAGGCGTTGAAGTACGCGCTGGTCAGGCCGGAGACGCCGTTGGTCACGCCCGGTCCGGCGGTGAGCACGGCCATGCCTGGGCGACGCTGGAGCTTCGCCACCGCCTCCGCGGCGAAGACCGCCGACTGCTCGTGCCGCACGTCGTAGATCGGGAAGTCGGACTTGTACGCGGCGTCGTAGAGCGGGAACACGTGCCCGCCGGAAAGGGTGAACATCTCCCGCACCCCGTACGCGCGCAGCGCCGCGAGCGCGAGTTCCCCGCCGTGCCCCTCGATCCGCTCCGTCATTCCCGCTCCTTCTCGTCGGCCGACCGGAGTCACACGCTACTGGCCGGTAGCTGGAATGTGAACCGTCTTCATCGACCGGTGAAGTCCGGCTTCCGCTTCGCCACGAACGCCGCCATCCCCTCCCGCCGGTCGTCGGTGGCGAACAGCGCCGCGAAGAGCTGACTCTCCCAGGCCAGCGCGGAGTTCAGGTCCATGTCCAGGCCGCCGTCCACGGCGAGCTTCGCCGCCCGTAGCGCCTGCACCGGGCCACGCAGGTACGGCTGCACCAGCGCCACCGCCGCGTCGTAGACCTCGCCGGCCGGCGCGACCCGGTCGGCCAGACCGATCCGCAACGCCTCCTGCGCGTCCACCATCCGGCCGGACATGATCAGATCCTTGGCGCGGGCCGGCCCGATCAGCCGGGCCAGCCGCTGGGTGCCGCCGGCACCGGGGATGATGCCGAGCTTGATCTCGGGCTGGCCGAGCTTGGCGTCCTCGGCCACCACCCGCCAGTCGCAGGCGAGCGCCAACTCGCAGCCGCCACCGAGGGCGTACCCGGTGATCGCGGCCACCACCGGCTTGGAGATCCGGGCGATCGCGCCGAGCGCGCTGGACAGGTCGGCCGCCCGGTCGGCCATGTCCACGTAGGACATGTCGGCCATCTCCTTGATGTCCGCGCCGGCCGCGAAGACCTTCTCCCCGCCGTACACGATGACCGCGCGGACCTCGGGATCGGTGGTGGCGGCCGACGCGGCGGCCCGCAACTCCTCCTGCACCTGGGTGTTGAGCGCGTTCATCGGTGGCCGATCCAACCGGATGGTGCCGATGCCGTCCCTGGTCTCCAGCCGCACGAACTCGCCCACGCTGACCCTCACTTCCTCGTTGAAGTCGCGTGCCAACCTTACGGCGCACCTGGTCGGGCACGTAGTCTGGCTGCCAGTCCCACCACCCGGAGTTCCCGCGATGGTCACGTACTACGACGACAGGTCCGTTCAGGTCACCTCCAGTGCCGTCACCGTCGACGGCGACTCGTACCCGCTGACCGAGATCAGCGAGGTCTGGCACCACCGGGGCAACCTGTCCTGGCGGGTGCTGGCCGGACGCGGCGCCCTCGGCGCGGCGATGATCGTCCCGCTGGTCTTCGCCGTCATCGGCATCGCCGTCGGCATCTGGCTCGACCGGTCGCCGACCGTCACCGTCGCCATCATCGGCACCTCCGTGCTGATCGGTCTGGCCGCCCCACCGATCGCCGACCAACTCTTCGAGTACTTCGATCGCTCGTACGCCCGGGGCAGCCGCCAGCGGGAGGTCTGGATCCGCTGGCGCGGGCACCCTGTCCGGCTGCTCCAGACCCGCGACGCGCTGCGGTTCGGACAGATCTACCGCGCCGTGCAACGGGCCATGGAGGCGAGCGAACCGGCACGGCCGCCCCGCCGCCGCTGACCGCGCTGACCTCCACGGGACAGACACAGAACGCCCGGAGGTGGTTAGGCTTAGTGATGGCGCTCTATTACCGGGACGACACGGTACAGGTGACGTCGGAGTCGATCCGGGCCGGAGGACACGTCATCCCGATGCCCGAAGTGACCTACGTCTGGCACGCCAAGGGACAGACCACCCTCGCCGTCCGGGGGCGGGTGCTCGGCCGGGGGGTCCTGGTCCTGCTGCTGTCCCTGCCCCCGCTGGTCGGGCTGGTCTGTGTGATCTCGCTGGCCTGGTCCGCCTCGGACCGGGGCGAGTGGATGCCCGCACTGATCGTCTTCGCCGCCTGTGTGGTCATCGCGCTGGCGCTGGTGCCGTTCCTGGAGATCCCGCTCGGTTGGCTCGACCGCTCGTACGAGCGGGGCAACCGGGTCAACGAGCTGTGGGTGCAGTACCGGGGCCAGGAGGTGATGGTGCTGCGCACCCCCGACGCGTTGCGATTCGGGCAGATCTACCGGGCGGTGCAGCGCGCCGTCGAACAGCAGGGAGACCACTGGTGACCGGCCGCGCGGTGCCACTGGCCGGGGCGGCGCACACTTGACGCCATGGCGATCCCTCTTCCCCGGCCGGCCTCGGTCGTCGGTCTCACTCGTTCCGCCCTCGATCAGGCCGCGTCCTTCGCGGCGGTCCCGACCCGCGCGTTCGCGGTGCTGGACGGCGTGGAGGAGCTGCTGACCCGGATCAACGGCGTGGTGGACCGGATCGAAGGCGTGGTGGACCGGGTCGAGCAGACCCTGGACCGCACCGACCAGATGCTCACCGACGCCGACGTGGCCGTCCGCGAGGTGGTGGTGATCAGTGCAGCGGCCACCACCGCCGTGCAGCAGGCCACCAAGCTCACCGCCACGGCAGCCGGGGTGGTCGGCGAGGCCGAGCGGGTGTCGGCCGCCGCCGCGACAGTGGTGGCCAACGCCGACCGGGTCGCCCGCGCGGCTGCGGGCGTGGTCGACACGGCGCAGTCGGTGGCCGGACGGGCCGCCGGCACGGTGGGCTCGGCGGCCGAGGCGGCGGCCACCGCGGCCGAGTTGCTGGCCGCGTACGAGCCGGCGCTGCGCCGGGCCGCCCCGATGGCCAACCACTTCATCGAGCAGCTCAGCGAAGAGGAGGTGACCGCCGCCGTCCGCCTCGTCGACGAGCTGCCGAGGCTCCGGGAACACCTCACCTCGGACATCCTGCCGATCCTGGCCACCCTCGACCGGGTCGGCCCGGACCTGCACGACCTGCTCGACGTCACCCGGGACCTCAAGCTCGCCGTGGCCGGCATCCCCGGCCTGGGCATGCTGCGTCGGCGGGGCGAGAAGCTCAGCGACGACGCCGGCTGACACGCGACGTCCCGGCCGGTCCCACCGTCCGGCCGCCGCTTCCGCCGCGCACCGGCCCGGTGCGCGGCCGGGCCGTGGTCAGCAGTACGTCACCACCCGGGCCGTCGGCGGCACCGTCACCGCCGCCTCCTCGGCGATCCGGGCGGTGGGCAGGTGCACGGCGCCGGGCAGGCGGCCCTGCTCCCAGGCGGCGTCGCCCCGGGAGTCGACCACCACCAGATCGGGCACCCCGGCGGTCAGGTCGGCGTGCACGTCGGACACGTCGGTCTCGAACCGGAGCCGGTCGAGGAACTGGGTGACGGCGGCGTCCGGCGTGGCGGCCGGTACCGCGAAGACACGACTCATGGCACCGATCCTCGACCAGCGCGACGGTACGGACGACCGGCATCGTCACCGAGGTCTTCGGGCTGCCCCGGCCCGAGCTCGGCGTGCCCTGGTACGAGCTGCGGCTCTGCGCGGAACGGCCCGGCCCGGTGCCGGTGATCGGCGGCGCCAGCCTGCACAGCCCGTACGGCCTGGACGCGCTGGCCGCCGCCGGGACGCTGATCGTGCCCGGGGTGCCCGACGTGCTGTACCTGGACGACGGGGACGTCTGCACCAGCGCGGGCAGCGCCGCCGGTCTGGACCTGTGCGTGCACCTGGTCCGGCGGGACCACGGGGTGGCGATCGCCAACGCGGTGGCCCGGCGGCTGGTGATCGCGCCGCACCGGGACGGCGGTCAGGCGCAGTTCATCGAGACCCCGGTGACGGCCGGCCCGGACGACGACCGGATCGCCGGCAGCCTCGCCTGGGCGTTGGCGCACCTGACCGAACCGTTGACGGTGGCGCGGCTGGCCCGGCAGGCACACATGTCGCCGCGTACCTACCTGCGACACTTCGCCCGGGCCATGCGGACCTCGCCGTCGGCGTACCGCCGGGCCTTCCGCGCCGACGGCGACACCGCACCGACGCGCGCGACCGGGCCCGGCGACGGGCACCTGGCCGGCCGCGGCGGTCAGGGTGCCGGGACGTAGAGCTGGTCGATCTCGACCCGATGCGGCAGCGACACGCTCGCGCCGAGCCGGCGGACGCAGGCCGCGCCGGCCGCCGCCGCCCAGCGGACCGCGTCGACCAGGTCCCGGCCCTCGCCCCAGCCCACCGCGAGCGCCGCGGTGAACGCGTCACCGGCGGCCGTCGAGTCCACCGTGTCCACCCGGACTGCGGGTACGTGCACGGCGGTGCCGTCCCGGTCGCCGTACCAGGCGCCCTGCCCGCCGAGGGTGAGCACCGCCCGGGGCACCAGGTCGAGCAACGCCTGCGGATCGTCCCGACCTCGCCCGGTGTACGTCTGCGCCTCGTTCTCGTTGACCACCAGCAGGTCCACGGCGGCCAGCAGCTCCGGCGGCAACGGGACGGCCGGCGCCGCGTTGAGCACCACCCGGGTACCGGCGGCGCGGGCGGTCACCGCCGCCTCGGTCACCGTCTCGACCGGGATCTCCAACTGCGCGACCAGCACGTCCGCGTCGCGTACGGCGGCCAGCTCGGCCTCGGTGAGCGCGGTCATCGAGCCGTTCGCTCCCGGCGTCACCAGGATCGCGTTCTCGCCCTCGGCGTTGACCATGACCAGGGCCACCCCGGAGGCGCCGTAGCTGGTGCGGAGCTGACTGGCGTCGACCCCGGCGGCGGTGATCCGGGCCCGGAGGGTAACCCCGAACGAGTCGGAGCCGATCGCCCCGAGAAAGGCGCAGGCGGCACCCGCGCGGGCCGCGGCGATGGCCTGGTTCGCCCCTTTGCCGCCGGGCACCGTGACGGAGTCGGTGCCGAGCGTGGTCTCCCCCGGCCGGGGCAGGGCCGGGGCGGTGGCGACCAGGTCCATGTTCGCGCTGCCCACCACGACGACCCGGGTCTGGCGCACGGAAGCCTCCTGCGGCTGGCTCGTGTGTGTGAGGAGGGGTCCCCTGCTATACCGCAGGCGTTAGCAGGGGACCCTTCCTTTCACGCGGCGCGGGCGGTGTAGCGCTCGCCGTGGCGTTCGACCAGCAGCGGCAGGCCGAAGGTCTTGGTCAGGTTGTCGGCCGTGAGGGTGTCGCCCAGCAGCCCCTGGGCCATCACGGCGCCGTCGCGCAGCAGCAGCGCATGGGTGAAGCCGGGCGGGATCTCCTCCACGTGGTGCGTGACGAGCACCAGCGCCGGAGCGTCCGGGTCCTGGGCCAGCTCGGCGAGGCGGGCCACCAGGTCCTCGCGGCCACCGAGGTCGAGCCCGGCCGCCGGTTCGTCCAGCAGCAACAGCTCCGGGTCGGTCATCAGCGCCCGGGCGATCTGCACCCGCTTTCGCTCCCCCTCGGACAGCGTGCCGTACGTCCGCTCGGTCAGCGCGCCGACACCGAGCTGGTCGAGCAGCGCCCGGGCGCGGGACTCGTCGGCCGGGTCGTAGCTCTCCCGCCAGCGGCCCACCACCGACCATGCGGCGGTCATCACCACGTCGACGGCCCGCTCGTCGGTGGGCAGGCGCTCGGCGAGCGCGGCGGTGGCGAGCCCGATGCGGGTACGCAGCTCGGTCACGTCGGTCCGGCCGATCCGCTCGCCCAGCACGTGTGCGGTGCCGGTGGTCGGGTGCAGCCGCCCGGCGGCGAGGTTGAGCAACGTGGTCTTGCCGGCGCCGTTGGGGCCCAGTACCACCCAGCGTTCGTCCAGCTCGACCCGCCAGTCCACATCGTGCAGCAGGGCGGTGCCGGACCGGCGTACGGCGACGCCGTCGAGGCTGACCACCAGATCCGCGTCCACGGGTGAGGGGGCGAGGGCGGCGCCACCGGCGCCAGGGATCAGGTCACCAGTCACCCGCCCATCCAACCACGCACCGGTGAGCTGCCCCCACGGGTGTATGCGCCCGCCGTCGGGTGAGGCGCCGTGTCATTCCTCACCCGAAGGGCGGCTCATGACGAGTGCGGTCATCGAGATCGAGGGTCTGCGGAAGACCTTCCGTAGCCTGCGCCGGGGCAGCCGCGTCGCGGTCGACGGCTTCGACCTGCTCGTCGAGGCCGGTCAGGTGCACGGGTTCCTCGGTCCGAACGGGTCGGGCAAGACGACCACGTTGCGGGCGCTGCTCGGGCTGGTTCGCGCCGACCAGGGCCGGATGCGGGTGCTCGGCGCCTCCGCGCCGGAGCAGTTGCCCCAGGTGGCGGGCCGGGTGGGCGCGATCGTGGAGAGTCCGCAGTTCTTCGGCAACTTCACCGCGTACCGCACGCTGCGGCTGCTCGCGCTGGCCGGAGGCGTACCGGTCACCCGGGTGGACGACGTGCTGGAGCAGGTCGGCCTGCTCGACCGGGCGCACGAGCGGGTCAAGGGTTACTCGCTGGGCATGAAGCAGCGGTTGGCGGTGGCCTCGGCGCTGCTCAAGCGACCGGAGCTGCTGATCCTCGACGAGCCGGCGAACGGGCTGGACCCGGCGGGCATCCGGGAGATGCGCGACCTGATGCGGGCGCTGGCCGAGCGCGGGGTGACCGTGCTGGTGTCCAGCCACATCCTGGCCGAGATCCAGGTGATCTGCGACCACGTCACGATCATCTCGCGGGGGCGGCGGGCGGCCACCGGGCGGGTGGCGGAGGTGCTCGCGGGCCACGACCGGCACGAGTGCCTGGTCCGCGCCGACGACCTGGCCCGGGCCGAGGAGCTGCTGGTGGCCGCCGGGCTGGCCGTCACCGGGCATCCCGACCATCTGGTGGTGGGCGGGGCGCCGGATCCGGCGTTGGTCAACCGGACCCTGGGCGAGCAGGGCCTCTGGGTACGCGAGCTGACTCCACTGCGCCCGGATCTGGAGAGCGTCTTCCTGGATCTGACCGGCACACCGGAGCCACCGGGAGTGCCCCGGCAGGTGGGCGGCACGGCGGACGACGCGACCGTCGGCCGCGAGATCGACCTCGGCACCCGGGAGGTGGGCGCGTGAACCTGTTCCGTGCCGAGGCGGAGCGGCTGGCGGCCCGCCGTTTCGTGCAGCTCATGGTGGCGTTGCTGGCGCTGGCCTTCGTGGTCACCGCAGGAACCACGATCGCCGGTTCGCACCAACCCAGCCCGGCCGAGTTGGCCGCGGCCCAGAAACAGGCCGCCGACGACCGGCGCAGCCTGGAGCTGGAGCACGACTGGTGCCTGGCCCGGCAGCGGGGCGAGCACCCCCGGGACAACGACGACTACCTGCCGTCCGACTGCAGCGAGGTCGATCCGGCCCTGCGGGACCGGTTGCCGGTGGCCGCCGACTACCTCAGCGGCGTGTTCACCTTCACCCGGCAGGCCGAGCCGCTGCTGTACTTCCTGGTGGCGTTCCTGGTGCTGTTCGGATTCCTGGTCGGGGCCTCGGCGATCGGCGCGGATCTGAACTCCGGCGGGGTGGTGAACCTGCTGCTGTGGCGACCGCGCCGGATGACGGTGCTGGGCACCAAGCTCGGCACGCTTCTCGGGGCGGTGCTGGCCCTGTCCCTGCTCGCCTCGGCGGCTTACCTGGTCACCTTCTGGGTGATCGCCCAGCTGGCCGGACATCCGGGCCCGACGAACCCGGCGTTCTGGGGCGAGTTGGGCGCGATCTGGGGTCGTGGCCTGGTGCTGGTGCTGCTGGCCACGGCGATCGGCTTCGCCGTCGCCACGATGGGCCGGCACACCTCGGCTGCCCTCGGCGCGGTGGCCGCGTACCTGGTGGTGTGGGAACTGGGCGGCCGGATCGTGCTGGAGATCGTGGAGGTGGCCCGGCCGGACCAGCTCATGCTGACCAGCTACATCTGGGCGTGGCTCACCGGGAAGGTCGAGCTCTGGGACGACAGCGCCTGCACCGACCTGCTCTCCAGCTACTGCGACGGCCTCTACGTCCTGACCTGGCGACCGGCCCTGGCCGTGCTGCTGTCGCTCACCGCCGGGCTCACCGTGGCGGCCTTCGCGCTGTTCCGGCGCCGCGACCTGACCTGAGCACCGGACCGGAGGTGGCACATGGACGGCGGGACCGCGGGCTCAGCCGACCGTGGAGCCGAAGACCTCGTCCCGGACGGCGTCCAGCGCGGTACGCAACGCCCCGTGCAGGATCGGCTCCTCGGTCAGCCCGGTGGGCACCACCCGAGGGCGTACCAGCGTGATGGCGGCCACCTCGTGCTGCACCCGCTCGGCCAGCGCCGCCCCGCCGGCCTGACCCACCTCGCCGGCGAGCACCACCAGCGGCGGGTCCAGCACCACGCAGGTGCTCGCCACGCCCAGGGCCAGCCGGCGGGCCACCTCGTCGAGCATCGGCCCTCCGGCGGTGCCGTCGGCGATCGCGGCGCGTACCGCGTCGGCCGCACCGGTGTCCGGATAGCCGTGCTCGCGGGCCAGCGCGCGAATCGCGTCGGCACCGGCCACCTGCTGGAACGCCGGTTTGGCCCGCCGGGAGACGTCGCGCGGGATGGGCGCGCCGGGCACCGGCAGATAGCCGATCTCCCCGGCCGCGCCGCTGCTGCCGTGGTGCAGCCGACCGCCCAGCATGATCGCCAGACCGACGCCGGCACCGACCCAGACCAGCACGAAGTCCGACAGGCCCTGGGCCGCGCCGGACTGCGCCTCGGCGACCGCGGCCAGGTTCACGTCGTTCTCGAAGACGACCGGAGTGTCCAGGTCATCGCGGAGCGCGGCGAGCAGACCCCGGTGCCAGCGGGGCAGGTTGAACGCGAAGGTGATGTCGCCGGTGCCCGGGTCGACCAGGCCGGGGGTGCCGAGCACGATCCGCCGTACGCTCGACAGCTGCGCACCGGCGCTGCCCGCCACCTGCACCACCGCGTTGTGCACCACGCCGACCGGGTCGTCGGTGTCCCGGGTGGACTGCTCGACCCGGCCGATCACCGCGCCGGTGATGTCGGCGCAGGCGGCCACCACCCGCTCGGGGCCGACGTCGACGCCGACCACGTGCGCGCTGCCCGGTCGCACCGCATAGAGCTGGGCGTTCGGCCCCCGCCCGCCGGCCTGCTCACCCACTCGGGCGACCAGGCCACGCTCCTCCAACCGCTCCACCAGTTGGGAGGCGGTGACCTTGGACAGGCCGGTCAGCTCGCCGATCCGAGCCCGGGTCAGCGGCCCCTGTTCCAGCAGCAGTTCCAGCGCCGCGCGGTCGTTGAGGGCGCGCAACAGACGTGGGGTGCCGGGCAGCCGGGTCGCACTCATGCCATGTCCTCATGTATTAGTAAACTTTGCTAACTATCTTGCTTTGGTGACAGTAAACCGACCATGGAACGGGTAGCCGTAGCGTATCGGCCGGGTGGAAGCAGGGCTCTCGGCCGACCCGGTACGAGATCCGCACCGGCCGGCACCGAGAGGAGACACCCCGTGGGGCTCGATCCAGGACTCCGCCGGCTCGCGCTGGGCACCCTGCTGGCCGCGTACCCGGGGCCGGTCCCGCCCGACTGGGCGGTCGAACTGGTCGCCGACGGGCTGGCCGGACACACCCTGTTCGGCACCAACATCCACCGACCCGAGCAGGTGGCCGCCGCCACGGCCGCGTTGCGGGGCGGACGGTCCGACGTGCTGGTCGCCATCGACGAGGAGGGCGGCGACGTCACCCGGCTGGCGCACGCCACCGGCAGCCCGTACCCGGGCAACGCGGCGCTCGGCGCGATCGGCGACGTGGCTCTCACCCGCCGGGTCTACCACGCCATCGGCACGGAGCTGGCCGCCCTGGGCATCACCGTCAACCTGGCACCCACCGTCGACGTCAACAGCACCGACGACAACCCGGTCATCGGCACCCGCTCGTTCGGGGCCGACCCGGTCCAGGTGGCCGCCCACTCCGCGGCCGCGACCACCGGACTCCAGGCCGCCGGGGTGGCCGCCTGCGCCAAGCACTTCCCCGGCCACGGCGCGACGATCGCCGACTCCCATCACGAGCTGCCCACCGTGGACGTGCCGCCCGAGCTCCTCCGCCAGCGCGACCTGCCCCCGTTCGCCGCGGTGATAGCGGCGGGAACGAAGGCGGTGATGACCGCACACATCCGGGTCCCCGCACTGACCGGCGACGGACCGGCCACCTTCAGCCGCGCCGTCCTGACGGACCTGCTGCGCGACCGGTACGGCTTCGACGGCGTCGTGGTCACCGACGCGTTGGAGATGCGGGGCGCCACCCTCGCCGCCGGCGGCGTCGCACCGGGCGCGGTGCGGGCCCTGGCCGCCGGAGCCGACCTGCTCTGCATCGGCGCCAAGGTCGACGCGGACCTGGTCGAGACCGTCGTCGCCGAGATCGTCGCCGCGCTGGCTGACGGCCGGCTCGACCGCGCCCGGGTGGAGCAGGCGGCCGGTCGCGTCGCGGCCCTCGCCGCCTGGACCCGGACCGACCGCCCCGACGCCACCGCGCCCGACGGCCTGGGGTACGCCGCCGCACGCCGGGCGGTACGGGTGGAGGGAATCCTGGCCGGGCTGGAGGGACCGCTGGTGGTGCAGTTGCACGCCCATTCGACCATCGCCGAGGGACGGGTGCCGTGGGGTCTCGGCCCGCACCTCGACGGCACCGAGGAGATCCGCGTGGTGGCCACCGAAGCCGACCCGGAGGCGCTGCGCCGCCGCGCCGGCACCCGGCCGATCGTGCTGGTCGGCCGCCACCTGCACCGCCTGCCCGGCGGCCCGGAACTGGCCGCCGCGCTGGCGGCCACGCATCCGGTGGCGGTGGTCGAGATGGGGTGGCCGGCCGCCTGGCGTCCGGCCGGCGTACGGGCCTTCGTCACCACCTTCGGTGCGAGCCACGCCAACGGCCAGGCCGCCGCCGAGGCGTTGGGCCTGACCGCGCACCCGGGATTCACACGCTGAGTCACCCCGCAGTCGACCCGCGTCGACGCGTCCTACCAGGTCAAGTCCGCTTCTCGACACCATAGACCACGCGGTGGCTACTTGCCGACCACCAATCGGATACGTAGCGTGATCGCATCGAGTCGCACGCGGGCCTGGGGGAAGGCTGCGGACCGTGGATCCGGCCCGGGATCCACGGTCCGCGCCCTGCGATCAGACAGACGCAACCAGGACGGCAGCCCGGCGGCGCCGGGCTGCATCCACTCACCGACGTCGGGCAGTGGCGCGGGGGCGACGCTCCAGCGGAACACGTCGTCGTGCACGACCCAGCCCGGATGACCGACCGCCGCCGGCAGCGCACCCGGTAGCGACTCCGGCCGCGGGTCGAGCATCGCCCCACCTCCCGCACCGTCGCGCCGGCTCCCGCCGATCACGGTACGTCGGGCGCTCCGGGCCGCGGTACCGATCAGGTGACCGACACCCCGGACGGGAACCCGACCCATCGACCAACCGTCATATCCATTTCCATACATGGACAACTTTCTTTGGAACGGTGGGGACATGCCGATTCAGCCCAATGACCGCTACGGGCAGGACACCCGACGGATATGGGGTGACGCGGGACGCTTCCCGGGCCAGCCCTCGTACCGCGGTCACCGCGCCGACCTCGGCACACTCTCCTGGCACGACCTGAACGCGCTGCCGGCGGGCTTCTCCTCCCGCCGCCACCTCAACACCCACTGAGGACCCTCCGACGCCCGGGATGACCCGGCGAGCCAGCGCGTCCTTTCGCACACCTGTCGGGTAACGTCTGCTGGTCCTCCGACAGGCCACGACAGGAGCAACTGCGCACATGGGCAAGAAGACGATCCGCGTCTCCGACTTCAGCGGCACGGCGCTGGGCCCCGACGACGAGGCGGTCCGCGTCGTCGTCGTCGAGCATCCTGACCTGGTGGCCGGGCCCGTGCAGTTGGACGCGATACCGGTGGAGGTGGAGAGCATCGACGACGCCGCGCTGGACGTGGCGGTGGTCGAGATCCACGACCGGCACGGCAACGGGGAGCCGCGCCGAGTGGTGCTGACCGCGAGCGAGTTCGACGCGATGGCCACCGACATGCCGATGGCCCAACTGCTGAAGACCGCCGAGCGGGTACGCCCGCCGAAGGCGCGGCGCGCGGCGGAGAAGATCGACTACGGCGCCATCGAGCACGCCGGGAAGCCGCACCGGGGACGGGTCACCGAGGAGGAGGCCCGGCTGGTGCGCGAGCACCTGGACGAGGTCAACAAGCGCCTCGCCGACGCCGGGCTGCGCCAGATCGAGCCGGCGGACCCGGAGCACGCGGCCCGGTACGGCTTCCCCACCGCGTCCTGATCGCCTACTCGAACACCCGGATCTTGGCCAGGGCCGCCGCGATGTTCGCCTCCGCGGCGGCCTTGTCGACGCCGAGACCGGTCAGCACGCCCTCACCGTCCTCCTGCTCCAACAGCGCCAGCAGGATGTGCTCCGTACCGATGTAGTTGTGGCCCAGCCGGAGCGCCTCACGGAAGGTCAACTCCAGCGCCTTCTTGCCGGCCGCGTCGTACGGGACCAGGTCCGGAACCTTGTCCACGGACGGCGGCAGTGCGGCGGTGGCCGCCTCGCGTAGCGCCTCGGCCGAGATCCCGCCGGCGGCCAGCGCCTTCACGGCCAGCCCGTCCGGCTCGGCGAGCAGGCCGAGCACCAAATGCACCGGCCCGATCTCGGCGTTGCCGGCGGCACGGGCCTCGTTCTGCGAGGCCATCACGACGTTGCGGGCCCGTGGGGTGAATCGGTTGAACCCCTGCTGCGGGTCGATCGGCCCGGCGTCCCCCTTGGACACGAAGCGCTTCTGCGCAGCCTGCTTGCTCACCCCCATGCTGCGACCGATGTCGGTCCAGGAGGCGCCGGAGCGGCGGGCCTGGTCCACGAAGTGACCGATGAGATGGTCGGCGACCTCGCCGATGTGGTCGGCGACCATCACCGCGTCGGTGAGCTGGTCGAGTGCGTCGGTGTGGGCCTGCTTGATGGCTTGGATCAGGTCGTCGAGCCGGACGGGAGTGTTCATCGGGACCGGATTCGTCATGCGTCAACCATAGGTTGACGCTCGCCATCGTCAACCAAAAGTTGACGATCACCGAGCGTGGCGCGGCGCCATGATCGCTGTTAACAACCTTGACTAAATCTTCATAAATCGACAGACTGCGATTCGGAGAGCGCTCTCCCCTCCTCGTCGGGGCACCAGCCTCATCCGCCCACCCCCAAGGAGACCATCGTGTCCACCATCTCCCACAGGCTCCGACGGACAGCCGCCGTCCTCGCCGCAGCCGTCGTCGCCAGCCTGCTCGTCGTACCCGTGACCGCCGCGCCGGCCGCCGCCGCCATCGGCGGGCTCACCTGGCAGGACGAGTTCAACGCCCTGCCCGGCACGCCGGTCGACCAGTCCAAGTGGCGCTTCGACATCGGCGGCCACGGCTGGGGCAACAACGAGCGGCAGTACTACACCAACAGCACCAGCAACGCGGTGCACGACGGGCAGGGCAACCTGGTCATCACCGCGCGCCGGGAGAACCCGGCCAACTACCAGTGCCACTACGGCCGGTGCGAGTACACCTCGGCCCGACTGCTCACCGCCGCCACCTTCAGCCAGGCGTACGGCCGGTTCGAGGCCCGCATCAAGATTCCTCGCGGTCAGGGGATCTGGCCGGCCTTCTGGATGCTCGGCAACGACTTCGGCAACGTCGGCTGGCCGGCCTCCGGCGAGATCGACATCATGGAGAACATCGGCCGCGAGCCGAACACCGTGCACGGCACCATCCACGGGCCGGGCTACTCCGGCGGCGGCGGGATCACCGGCAGCCGCGTCATCGGGCAGCCGCTGGCCGACGCCTTCCACACCTACCGGGTCGACTGGGAACCGAACAGCATCCGCTGGTACCTCGACGGCCAGGAGTTCTTCCGCGTCGACCCGAGCCGGCTCGGCGGTAACCGCTGGGTGTTCGACCACCCGTTCTTCATGATCCTGAACGTCGCGGTCGGCGGCAACTGGCCCGGCCACCCGGACGCGAGCACCCGGTTCCCGCAGCAGATGCTGGTCGACTACGTACGGGTCTACGCGTACGTCCCGGACGGCAACACCGGCACCACCCGGATCCGGGGCCAGCAGAGTGGACGGTGCATCGACATCCCCAGCGCCAACCCGTACGACGGGGCGCCGTTGCAGATCTGGGACTGCAACACCACCGCCGCCCAGGCGTGGACCTTCGCCGCCGACGGCACCGTACGCGCCATGGGCAAGTGCATGGACCCGGCCTGGGCCGGCACCGCCAACGGCACCGAGGTCAACCTGGTCGCCTGCAACGGCAACCCGGCCCAGCGGTTCACCCTCAGCCCCGCCGGTGACCTGGTGAACCTCAGCGCGAACCGGTGTGTCGACGTCCGGGAGAACAACCCGAACAACGGCGGCCGGCTGCAACTCTGGGACTGCGCCGGCACCGCCAACCAGAAGTGGTCCCGCGCCTGACCGCAGCGCCCGTGGGCTCACCGCCGTCGGCGGTGAGCCCACACGCCTTCTCAGCCGTAAGAGTCGATGACGGGCACGGCGGGTAATAGCCCTACGGTCACCGAGGTACGGGAGGCGACGTGGAGAACAATCAAGCGGCCGACGGGCGGCGGTTCTGGTGGTGGCTCGGCGGAGCACTGCTGGTCCTGGTGGTGGTGCTGGTGTCCACCTGGACCTGGGTGACGGTCCGCGGCGACGGCCGGTCCGGGCACGTCGTCACCGGCAGCGCCGACGACCTGCGGGAGGCCACCTTCGTCCTGCTCGACGGCGCCGACGTGGTGCGGCTGCGCACCGCCGACCTCGGCGGGGACGCGTACCGGGTGTCGACGCCCCGCGACGCGGGCGTGCGCCCTGCGGTCTCCCTCACCGACGGCAGCCTGCTCACCAGCCTGCGCAGCAGCGGACAGGACGGGCCAGCCATCGTCGAGGTGGTGCTGCACCACTCCGTACGCTGGCATCTCCGGCTCAGCGGCGGCGCCAAGGAGCAGCACCTCGACCTGCGCGACGCCCA